>CACYMI010000056.1 GCA_902775385.1 uncultured Bacteroidales bacterium | reverse complement strand
AACTGGCATGCTACCGTTCAGAAGATTATCTGCGACAATAAGCGTTTCAACCACGATGCCGTTTGGGTAAGCCGCCGCTGGGAGAAACTGGGCTATAGGAATGTAATCCTGAAAGGCCAGGGTAATGCCCTACTCTACCCCGACCCCTTGCTGCGCATCCCCGGAGACATTGACATCTGGCTGGACGGTGAGCTCAGGAAGATAGCCGGTTACATCCGCAGCCGCTTCCCCAAGCTGGAGGTGACCCGCATTGAGATGGACTTCCCCGTCCGCAAGGATACACCCATTGAGATACACTTCCTGCCCAGCTTCCTGTATGATCCGTTCAAGAACCGCAGGATGCAGCATTACTTCCGCCGGCAGCTTGCCAGCCCTAAGCAGGTGGAGTTACCCGGCGAAGGGATCATCAACATACCCAACGATGAGATGAACCTGGTCTTCCAGTTAAGCCACATCTACCGTCACCTCTTCTACGAGGGCATCGGACTCAGACAGCTGATGGACTATTACTATCTGAGTACTTCCCTGCTTACGCCGGAGAACGGGGAAATCAGGAAGAATGTACTGCCCGTTATCCGTGACTTGGGGCTGACTGACTTCTGCCGGGCACTGATGTGGGTACTGGGCAAGGTATTCTATATGCCTGCCGGGAACATGCTCACTGAGCCGGATGAGAGGCGCGGCCGCTTCCTTCTGACCGAGGTGATGCGTGCCGGCAACTTCGGCCATGCGGACGACCGTGTAGGCAACTGGGCAGAAATGAGCCGGTGGGAACGGCTGACCTGGGGCACACGCTGGAGCTGGCGCCTTATCGGACAGTATCCGCGCGAGGTGCTCTGGCATCCCTACTACCGGATAACACAATACATCTGGAGGCTCCGCAACGGATACCTCTAATCCTAACCACTAACTACTAACCTCTAACCTCTAACCTCTAATATATAATGGTAAAAGACAATAAAACTTCAGATAATACAATCCGCTGGATGATACTGGGCGGCGAATTGGCGGCACTGAATGCCGCATTGCTGACCATGTCATTCTACTACCAGAGTCTGGGCAACATCACCACACCGCACTATAAGCGACTGATGATGCTGCTTTCACTTATTTATATTCTGTGCGAACAGCATAGCCATCACCGCATTAACGACCGTTTCGTCCGTGGCGATCAGATGCTGCGCGGACTACTGACAAGTACCTTCTCATTTATCGTACTCAGCCTGATGGTGCTGTGGGTGTTCCGTTGGCCGCTGATGACCTGGGACTACATGCTGCCCTTCTATGGATTTATCGTTTCCTTTATTTTCCTGTACCGTTGGATACTGAGACAATGTATCAAACACTACCGTAAGAACGGACATAACACCATGAGCATTATCTTCATTGGCAACATTGACATTGCCAGTGAGCTGTACAGCAGGATGGATACAGACTCCACAACGGGATACGTTGTCAAAGGCTACTTTGCCGATGAGCCGTGCCCGAAGGTAACGGACGGAAAATATTTGGGTAAGCCCGAGGAGGCTGTCGCCTACATCGGGGAACATACATTGCATCAGGTATATTGTATGCTACCGTCATCAAGGAACGAACTGATAAGACGCATTATACAGACATGCTCCCAGCGGATGGTGCGATACAACTTTATTCCGGACACCTTCAACTACCAGCGACACACAATGGCATTCACGCTGATGGACGGTACCCCGGTATTCAGCCTGCATAACGAACCGCTTTCGCTGGTTGGGAACCGCATCCTCAAACGCAGTTTCGACTTCATCGCATCCAGCATATTCCTGGCTACCGTTTTCCCCTTCGTGTATATCATATTCGGATTGCTTATCAAGCTCAGCTCTCCGGGACCGGTCATTTTCAAGCAGAAGCGTTCGGGACTGAACGGAAAGGATTTCTATTGCTATAAGTTCCGTTCCATGCGGGTAAACAGTGACAGCGATAAGGTGCAGGCTACAAAGAACGACCCGCGAAAGACACGCATCGGTGAATTCATGCGCAGAACCAGCATCGATGAACTGCCGCAGTTTATCAACGTATGGCTGGGTGAGATGAGCATTGTGGGACCGCGTCCGCACATGATTAGACATACCGAGCAGTACAGCCAGATTATCAGCAGCTATATGGTCCGCCACTTTGCCAAACCCGGTATCACAGGCTTTGCCCAGGTAACCGGTTTCAGAGGCGAGACGCAGGAGCTATGGCAGATGGAGGGACGTATCAGAAAGGATATCTGGTACATTGAGCACTGGAGTTTCGCCCTGGACCTCTTCATCATCTGGAAGACAGTATATAATGCCATCCACGGTGAAGATAACGCTTATTAAGACGCTAACGGGAACGGCCCCTCCCCTCGGGGAGGTCGGGAGGGGGTTGAACGGAAACGGGAACCCATTAAGCCCATAAAACCCTTTAACCCTTTAACCTTTTAACCGTTTAACCGTTTAACGTCCGAACAGCTTATCGCGCCATGATTTATTCTTCTCATCATTCGCGTAGCCATAGCCGTAACCATACTTCTTGTTACGGCTGGTACAGTCATTCAGGACTATAGTCAGATGATTGAACTTACCCTCCTGGTGCAGACGCTCCAGCTCGGGAAGATACCTGCGGTCAACCTTGCCCTCACGGATCACATAGATGGTAAGGTCGGCTATACGGTTGACAATACCGGCATCAGCTACTACCTGAGCAGGCACGTTATCCACTATAATATAATCATAGTGCTTCTTCAGTTCTTCCATACACTGATCCAGCCTGTCACTCATCAGCAGCTCGGAAGGGTTGGGAGGTGTAATACCGGCGGGGAGCATATCCAGGTTGCATGCAGAGTCCAGACGGACTACAAGTGAGGTTACATCGTCCACGGCACCGGAAAGGTATGAGGTAAGTCCCTGGCTACGGCCCTTGGAGGAGAGCTTACTCTGGGTACGCTTACGGATATCGGTATCCACTAGCACAACCTTCTTGCCGGCCATTCCCAGGGAGGCTGCGAAGTTACGGCTGATGAATGTCTTACCCTCACCTGGCATGGTACTGGTAAACATAATAACACGCGCATCCTTATTGATGAAGGTGGTATTGAAACGGAGCAGACGGAAGGCTTCGCCCATCACATCATCGCTATGAGCCGATACAATAATATCGGAATCACTGATGTCGCTCTTACGGTGAGGAATCTCGCCCAGAACGGGGATAGTGGTATTAGTCTCAATATCCTTACGGCCACGTACGCCCATGTTCAGCCTTTCCTTGAACAGGAAGAAGGTAAAAGGTACGGCCAAGCCGATAAGGAGAGCAAAAAGGGTAATGACCTTAGTACGTGGACCTACAGGCGATGTACTGCCGAAGGGATGTTCCACAATACGGATATTGGCCTCTGTAATAGCCAGCTGAAGGGCTGTCTCCTCACGTTTGTTAAGCAGGAAAGTGTAGAGTGTTTCCTTGATTGTCTGCTGGCGGGTGATGTCAATCACCTGTTTCTCTTTCTGGGGAACGGTGCTGATTGTACCCAGGATACCGTTCTCCTCGGCCTTGGCCTTGTCCAACTGTAACTTCAGACTGGTAGCATACCCCTTGAGTGAAGCCAATACAGTGGAGTGCATCTGAGACAGGTTGCTGTCCAACTCCTTAATTGTAGGACTGTTCTCACTGGTATTCTCGGCCAGTCTGTTACGGCTCAGCATCATTTCATTGTAGCGTGCTATCTGTGTCTGGATACCGTTATCACTGATACCGCCCATGGTAGGTATCAGGTTATGTCCCTTACTGTTCTCTGCCAGGTAGTCCACCAGATACTGCACCATACTGTATTGCATTTCGGACTGAATGGTACGCTGGCGGGCAGTAGTACTCTGTGTCAGGAAGTTCTCGGCATTTGCCTGAATATCCACCAGGCCGCTGTTCTGCTTGAACTCGGCCATCTTTCCCTCAACCTCGCTGAGTTCCTGATGAATCAGCTGGATGCGGGAGTCAATGAACGCTGCGGTACTCTGGGCCATCTGGTTCTTGTCTTCTATAATGCTCTGCTTATAGGCATCCAGCAAGCCGGACAGGATATCGTCGGCACGTTCGATATTGGTATCGGTACAAGTGATTCTTACCAGGGTACTTTCCTTGTCAATCTCGCCGCTAGTACACTTGTTCATGATCATGATGGCCGCATCGTCAATGCTGATACGGGTAACGGAAATGGTCTTGCCGATGAAGTCCTTCATATTTCCGTCCTTGGGTGAGATAACTACCTTTCCGAACGGGGTCTGCAGCATCTCTCCTACCCGCACATCGGCTGTGTAGGAAGATACTGCAAGTGGTTTGCCCATCTTGACATCGTGGATGTGGCATTCACGGGCGCTCTTGATGTCCAACTTAAAGGTCACAGGGGCCAGGAAAGGCTGCAGGAAATCCACGGTAACAGGACGCTCGTTGTACAACGAGTGGTTTCTCAGGTGCTCCCTGTAATTGTAAAGCACATCCAGATGCAGGTTGCGGGCCACTTCCTGTGAGAGCTGGAATGAATGCAGGATATAGACCTCATTCTTGACACTGGTTCCGGCCAGCACACCGTTCAGCTGCATCAGGGCATCTGTGCTGATGGCGGAACGTCTTCCGGTGGTTCCGCTGGCATCATCCTTGACCAGCATTACAGCCTGGCGCTGAAATACGAACAGCTGACTTGCCAGGTACACACGGGCAAGTACCACACAAACTATCGCGGAAAGGAGAAACCACTTCCAGTTAGCCAGGAATATATCCAGTATATCACGGAGTGAGAGCATATCATCAGCTCCCTTATTATTTCTCATACGCTGACGGGGACCTGTCTGAACCCCTGTTGTACTGTTTACCATCGTATCAGTTATCATTTCTTAAGTGCGACAATCAGGGAAACAACTGAAACCACCATTCCCACAACGGTGCTTCCTACTGTCAGCCAGGTGTAGCTGGTGCTGCCCTTTACGCGCTGACTCTTGTTGGGCTGAACGTATATGACATCGTTCTGCTGCAGATAATAGGCGGGAGACTCGAAGATGCTGGCATGATCCAACAGATTCACTTCGTATGTGACACGCTTGCCGGCTTCCTCACGTATCACCAGGATATGATCACGGTGTGCACTGTTATTCAGATCTCCGGCTTTTCCCAGGGCCTCCAGGATAGTCAGCCTTTCACCCTGATAAGTCTGCGTTCCGGGATTCTTAACATCACCCATTACGGTAACCTTGAAGCTCATAATCTTGGTATTGACCACAGCATCATTGATATAGCCTTCCTCTCTTACACGCTTCTGAATCATGGATGAGATCTCACGGGTTGTCATGCCACCCACATTGAGAGTACCGAAGATAGGGAATTCGATAGTTCCGTTCTTGTCCACCTGGAAGTAAGCTACGCCGGAGGATACATTCACCGTATTCGTACCGGTCTGGGAATTATTGGCTCCGCCTATGAGGGTATTATTATTGAAACGCTGTAACAGTTCGTGATCCTTACTGGTAATAGAGATGGCCAGTTGGTCGTCCGGCTCTATCTTCAGTTCGAAAACATCCTGTAAGTCCTTGGGCACAGCGTACTTCTCCGCAGCGCCCTGCAGGTAAATCATCTTCTTGTCAGATATGCATGATGACATCACTGCCATGAGAGCAATGCCATAAAATATATTCCTGAATGTAAACTTCATATATAAGAAAAAGCTTAAATTTCATGCAAAGATACGAATAAGTGAGAGATATTCCAAATTTATTTGAGAATATCCGAACGAAAGTATCTTCGACGACAGTCAAAGATACGAATAAGTGAGAGATAAACGAAATAAATTCAACGTCATCTCTTTTTACCGTACTCCTATGCCCTGACGGGCAAGAGATCTTATAAATAATCTAAACCGATTTTTATGCCTCACGCAGAAGGCTGCGTTTAAGCGAGAGCAATGCCAAACTTGTTTGAGCATAGCCGAGTGTGAGCAGGCTCGACCGAAGGTCAAATCGCAGAAATCGCAGAAAGTTTGCTTGTGTCTGATGCAGTGCCTCTCTGTCGAGAGTCCCTGATGAGCTGTTTTCCCTTTGGGCTTATAAGAACAAGCTCTTAACGCCCAAGAGCAAACACCCCATCACCGCCTAACGTCGGGTTAGCATCAGACACAAGCAAACGGAAATCCAGCAGATTATAAATCATAGAAATAGATAATAATTGAGCTGAAGCATCTAATACCCACCGCAAATATCTATCAAAATATATCAACTGTCAACTATCAACTGTCAACTAACATGATAGGACTGATATTTCTGTTTCTGTTAAAGGGTGAAAGTTCACGAAGTGAACAATGATAAAGAACATGGCTAAGAGGGTACATAGTAGCCTCTCACCCTTTAACAGAAACTACTCCGTGATATCCGTGTGAGATTATTTATAAGATTATTTATAAGATCTCTTGCCCGTAAGGGCATAGGAGAAAACGGTAAACAAGTTGACGTTGACGTTATCGTTGAGCGATTAGCGATTATTAAGGGTTTTCTTTGTTTTCTTTGAAATTATTAACACAGGGTTATGCGTGTGAGCCGATTTCTTTATCCGAACGAAAGTATCTTCGACGACACAAAAAAGCCGCTCAATCCTTCACGGACGAGCGGCTCACATTATTGCAATTTAGAATTATTCAGCGGGAGCTTCTTCTGTTGCAGGTGCTTCTGTCGCAGGAGCCTCTGCGGGAGCCTCGGCAGCCTTCTTTGAAGAACGGCGTGTACGCTTAGCCTTCTTTGCAGTCTTAGCCATGTTCTCATCAAAGTCAACGAGCTCGATGAAACACATAGGCGCAGCATCATTAGCACGGAAACCGGTCTTGATGATACGGGTGTAACCACCGGGACGGTCACCGACCTTCTGAGAGATTACAGTGAACAACTCTGTAATAGCCTTCTTGTCCTGCAGATAGCTGAATACAACACGACGTGAGTTAGTAGTGTCCTGCTTGCACTTGGTAATCAGGGGCTCTACATACTTCTTCAAGGCCTTAGCCTTGGCGAGGGTCGTAGTGATTCTTTTGTGCATTATCAGGGATACGGCCATGTTGCTCAACATAGCTGATCTGTGAGATGCAGTACGACCCAGATGATTGAATTTCTTATTATGTCTCATTTGTTTTTAATCTTTATCTAATTTATACTTAGAAATGTCTGTTCCAAACGACAGATTCAGACTCTCGAGCAAATCATCAAGCTCCGTGAGCGATTTCTTACCGAAGTTGCGGAACTTCAGAAGGTCAGTCTTGTTGTACTGAACCAGATCACCAAGGGTGTCTACATCTGCGGCCTTCAAGCAGTTGAGGGCACGTACAGAAAGGTCCATATCCACAAGCTTGGTCTTCAGGAGCTGACGCATGTGCAGGATCTCCTCATCGAACTCTTCGTTACCGTCAACATCGTTATTCTCCAATGTAATCTTCTCATCAGAGAACAGCATGAAGTGGTAGATAAGAATCTTAGCGGCTTCCTTCAGCGCATCCTTCGGGTGAATGGAACCATCAGTAGAAATTTCGAGTACCAGTTTCTCATAGTCAGTCTTCTGCTCAACACGGAAGTTCTCAACTGCGTACTTTACATTTCTGATAGGAGTGTAAATCGAATCAATGGGAATTACATTAACATCAGTGCAGAAGACCTTGTTCTCCTCAGCGGGAACATAGCCACGGCCCTTGTTAATGCTGATCTCCATCTGCATACTAGCTTTTGAATCCAGATGGCAAATTACCAGTTCAGGGTTTAACACTTCAAATCCAGTCAGATACTTATTAAAGTCACCGGCCTTGAGTTCAGTAACGTTCTCAACAGTGACATTAATCTTCTCGTTCTCGAATTCTTCTACAATTTGCTTGAATCTTACTTGCTTCAGATTCAGAATAATGTTGGTAACATCCTCCTTGACTCCAGGAACTGTCGCAAACTCATGCTCAACACCTGAGATTGCTACTGTGTTAATGGCATAACCATCTAATGAAGAGAGAAGGATGCGGCGCAAAGCATTACCCACGGTAGTACCAAAACCACCTTCAAGAGGACGAAACTCGAACTTGCCGTACTTTTCGTCAGCCTCCAACATTATTACCTTATCAGGTTTTTGAAATGCTAATATCGCCATCCTTAAATTTTATTTAGAGTACAACTCAACGATCAACTGCTCCTTAATGTTCTCGGGTATGTCAGCGCGCTCAGGCTTGTGCAGCAACTTGCCAGCCTTCTGGTTCTCATCCCACTCAAGCCAAGGATACTTGCTGTGGTTGAAACCAGCCAGAGCATTCTCAATTACCTCAAGGCTCTTGGCACGCTCACGTACACCTACAATCTGACCGGGAGCAACAGAGTATGATGCGATACCGACAACCTTACCGTCAACAACGATATGCTTGTGGTTAACCAGCTGACGGGCAGCGGCACGTGTGGGAGCGATACCCAAACGGAATACGATGTTGTCCAGACGGCACTCCAGATTCTGCAGCAGAATCTCACCGGTAATACCGCTTGTACGGGCAGCCTTCTCGAACATATTGCGGAACTGCTTCTCCAATACACCGTATGTGTACTTAGCCTTCTGCTTCTCAGCAAGCATCACGCCATACTCAGAAGTCTTACGACGACGATTATTTCCATGCTGACCAGGAGGGAAATTGCGCTTTGACAATACCTTGTCAGGTCCATAGATAGCCTCGCCGAAACGACGGGCGATTCTTGATTTAGGTCCAGTATATCTAGCCATAGTCTATTCTATAAATATTTTTTTATTACGATATAACGCTATTACGGTATAA
The DNA here is from genome assembly GCA_902775385.1 of uncultured Bacteroidales bacterium. Taxonomy (GTDB): domain Bacteria; phylum Bacteroidota; class Bacteroidia; order Bacteroidales; family Bacteroidaceae; genus Physcousia. The sequence continues at coordinate 22,662 of CACYMI010000056.1, read as the reverse complement.
CGCGTATTATTAAACTCTACGACGCTTCGGAGGACGGCAACCATTGTGGGGCAATGGAGTAACGTCAACAATCTCCACAACCTCGATACCGGCACCATGTACGGTACGGATTGCGGATTCACGGCCATTACCGGGACCCTTAACATAAGCCTTCACCTTGCGCAAGCCCAGATCGTAAGCTGTCTTAGCGCAATCCTGAGCTGCCATCTGAGCAGCATAGGGAGTATTCTTCTTTGAGCCGCGGAAACCCATCTTTCCGGCAGAAGACCAGGAGATAACCTGACCCTCGCTATTGGCCAAAGACACAATAATATTATTGAATGAGCTGTGAACGTGCAGCTGACCCATTGCGTCAACCTTTACGTTTCTCTTCTTTGCAGCAACTGTTTTCTTTGCCATATCATTTATTATTTAGTAGCCTTTTTCTTATTTGCGACAGTCTTCTTCTTACCCTTACGTGTACGAGCGTTGTTCTTTGTACTCTGACCACGTACGGGCAGACCGTTACGATGACGAACACCACGATAGCAACCGATATCCATCAGACGCTTAATGTTCATTGCGACCTCAGAACGCAGGTCACCTTCCACCTTGAATTCAGCGCCAATGATCTCACGGATCTTACCAGCCTCGTCATCAGTCCAGTCAGAAACCTTCTTGTCCTTATCGACACCGGCCTTCTCTAAGATCTTGCCTGAGCTACTACGACCTATACCATAAATGTAGGTCAAAGCAATTTCACCTCTCTTATTCTGAGGCAAATCTACACCAACAATTCTAATTGCCATATACTATAACTTTTTCTTTTGCAATAATGATTAACCCTGACGCATCTTGTACTTGGGGTTTTTCTTGTTAATAACATACAAACGACCCTTGCGACGAACAATCTTGCACTCCGGGGTACGTTTCTTTAAAGAAGCTCTTGTTTTCATATTGATGTTTTATTTATATCTAAATACAATGCGGCCCTTGGTCAGGTCATAAGGTGACATTTCAACTTTTACCTTATCTCCAGGCAGTATCTTGATGTAATGCATTCTCATCTTCCCTGAGATATTGCAGATTATCTTCTGACCGATCTCCAGTTCAACGCGGAACATAGCATTGGAGAGAGATTCCACAATCACACCGTCTTGTTCTATTACAGACTGCTTTGCCATACTTAATTCTTATTCAATTCTCTTTCTATTTTCTCGAATGATGATAAAATATCAGACTTACCGTTATGGATGGCAATGGTATGCTCGTAATGAGCGGCCACCCTGCCGTCCCGGGTTTTTATTGTCCACTTGTCAGGCATCATGTAAATTGCCGGATTTCCCATCGTAATCATAGGCTCAATGGCAATGCACAGACCGTTCTTAATCATAGGACCGTTTCCTCTTCTTCCGTAGTTGGGAACCTGAGGATCCTCGTGCATCCCCTTGCCTATTCCGTGTCCGACGAACTCCTTGACAACTCCATAGCCGGCACTGGTACAATGTTCCTGTACCGAGGCGCCGATATCACCGATACGCTTACCGGGCATGGCGGCCTCAATGCCTTTGTACAACGCCTCCTTGGTTCTCTGCAACAAGGCTTTTACCTCGTCAGATACCTCGCCTACACAGAATGTGTAACATGAGTCGCCGTTAAAGCCGTTCAATAAAGTTCCGCAATCAACCGAGACAATGTCACCTTCCTTCAGTGGCGTGTCGTTTGGAACACCGTGCACCACAACATCATTCACAGATGTGCAGATGGATGCGGGAAACGGGCCACCGTAAGGATTGGGGAAACCCAGGAAGGTGGGCACTGCTCCGTGATCACGAATATACTCTTCAGCAACGCTGTTCATCTGCGCGGTGGTAACACCAGGCCTGATAATCTTCGCGATCTCAGCCAATGTGTCGCCTACCAGCAGGTTGGCAGCACGCATCAATTCTATCTCATCCTCTGTCTTTAGAAAGATCATTTATAATCTTAATGAGCAGAGATACCTGACCTGCCGTGAATTCTGCCAGAACTCAGAAGACCGTCGTAATGTCTCATCAGCAAATGACTCTCGATCTGCTGGAGGGTATCCAGTACCACACCAACCAGAATCAGAAGCGATGTACCTCCGAAGAACTGAGCGAACTCGGGCGTTACTTTCAACATACCGGCGAATGCGGGCATACATGCTATCGCAGCCAGGAACAGTGAACCGGGCAATGTAATACGGTCCATGATACCGTCCAGATACTTAGCTGTATCGCTACCGGAACGGACACCGGGAATGAAACCGTTGTTACGTCTCATATCCTCTGCCATCTGAGTAGGATTCAGCGTAATGGCTGTGTAGAAATACGTGAATGCGATAATCAGCAGCGCAAAGACAATGTTGTATCCCCAGCTGGTATGGTCAGACAAGGCAATCAGAACAGCGGAAGCATGCTGACCGTCGGAAATCAGACCCAACAGAGTAACAGGGATAAACATAATAGCCTGAGCGAAGATGATAGGCATTACATTGGCAGCGAAAACCTTCAGGGGAATGTACTGACGGACACCGCCAACCTGCTGACCGGCATACATACGCTTAGCATACTGCACAGGGACCTTACGGGTACCCTGTACCAGCATAATGGCTGCCAGGACAACCACGAACAGCAGCATCAACTCGATAATACCCATAATCAGACCACCGCCGGCGGCATTGGTAACACGAGTAGAAAACTCCTGAACAGCTGCCATAGGTAAGCGGGCGATAATACCGAGCATAATGATGAGTGACACACCATTGCCGATACCCTTGTCAGTGATACGCTCACCAATCCACAGGATGAACATACTGCCGGCGGCAAGAATGATGGTACTTGCCAGGATAAACAGCGTCCAGTCCAGAGCGGGATTCAAGGCACCGGCTGCCTGCATACGTAAATTAATAAGGTAAGAAGGAGCCTGGAAAAGCAGAATGATGATAGTCAGGTAACGAGTGTACTGATTCATCTTCCTGCGCCCGCTCTCGCCCTCACGCTGTAACTTCTGGAAATAAGGTACAACGAAAGCAAACAACTGAATAACAATTGAAGCAGAGATATAGGGCATGATTCCCAATGCGAAGATAGACGCATTGGAGAAAGCTCCTCCGGAGAACATATTCAACAGGGACATAAGTCCGGTATTGGTCTGCTCGCGCAAAGCTGTCAAGGCATCAGGGTTGATACCGGGCAACACGACAAATGAACCGAAACGGTACATTGCAGCAAAAGCAAGGGTGATGAGGATTCGGGTTCTCAAATCCTCAACACGCCATATGTTCTTAAGAGTTTCTATAAACTTCTTCATCAGAATCACAATTTAGTAGCAGTTCCACCAACGGCCTGAATAGCGGCCTCTGCAGTCTTGGAGAAAGCATTGGCAACAACATCAACCTTAGCAGTCAACTTACCGTTGCCCAGAACCTTAACCAATCCCTTAGCATTAACAACACCGGCAGCAACCAGTTCCTCTACACCAATCTTGGTGAGATTGTTCTTCTCAGCCAGCTTCTGGAGGGTAGAGAGGTTTACAGCCTGATATTCTACGCGATTGATATTCTTGAATCCGAACTTAGGCAGACGACGCTGCAAAGGCATCTGACCACCCTCGAATCCGATCTTGTTCTTATAACCGGAACGTGCCTTGGCTCCCTTGTGACCACGTGTAGAGGTACCACCCAGACCAGAACCAGGTCCACGACCTAATCTTCTACGGCTATGAGTAGAACCTGCAGCGGGTTTCAAATTATCTAGTTTCATAACTTAAATCCAATTAAATGTTGATTTTAAATTAGTCAATCACCTTTACCAAGTGATGAACAGTATTGATAAGACCACGGGTAGAAGGTGTATCCTCAACCTCAACAACCTGATTCAGTTTCCTCAAACCAAGTGTGTCAAGAGTAGCCTTCTGAGTACGAGGAGCATGTATTCTGCTTCTAACTTGCTTTACCTTTATAGTTGCCATAATCTAAATCCTCCTTATCCTCTAAATACTTTTTCAACACTAATACCACGGTTGGCTGCAACAGTCTTGGCATCGCGCATCTCGCAAAGAGCCGCGATAGTAGCCTTCACCAAGTTGTGAGGGTTGGAAGAACCCTTTGACTTAGCCAGACAGTCAGAAACACCAACACTTTCGAGTACGGCACGCATAGCACCACCGGCTACAACACCGGTACCGTGAGAAGCCGGCATGATCAGCACCTCGGCACCACCGAACTTAGCGGTTGCCTCATGGGGAACAGTACCCTTGATAACAGGAACCTGAACCAAATTCTTCTTGGCAGACTCAACACCCTTGGCAATAGCAGCGGTAACTTCACCGGCCTTGCCAAGACCCCAACCGATAATACCGTTCTCATTACCAACAACAACGATGGCGGAGAAGGTGAAGGTACGACCACCCTTGGTGACCTTGGTTACACGATTGATAGCAACCAGTCTGTCCTTCAATTCGATTTCGCTATTTATCTTAACTTTATTAATTGCCATAATCATTTAGAATTTAAGTCCACCGTTACGTGCTGCGTCAGCAACTTCCTTAACTCTACCATGATACAGATATCCGTTACGGTCGAAGACCACTGTGGTAATACCGGCCTCAAGAGCCTTCTTTGCAGCCAGCTCACCCACCTTGGCAGCCTGCTCCTTCTTAGGGCAAGCCTCCATACCGAGTGAAGAGGCGGCAACCAGTGTAGTACCAGTCAAATCGTTGATAATCTGTACGTATATCTGCTTATTGCTTCTGAACACTGACATACGAGGACGCTCAGCAGTACCAGAAATCTTATTACGTACTCTGTACTTAATCTTAATTCGTCTTTCTAATTTACTTGTCATGATCTTACAGTTTTAATGTTACTTAGCACCGGCAGACTTACCAGACTTCCTGCGGATCTGCTCACCAACGAACAGAACACCCTTACCCTTATAAGGTTCAGGCTTACGGAAAGAACGAATTTTAGCACAAACCTGGCCTAACAATTGTTTATTGCAAGACTCCAGAATAATCAGAGGATTCTGGTTTCTCTCAGACTTAGTCTCAACTTTAATCTCAGAAGGCAGCTGAATCATGATGGGGTGAGTGTAACCCAGCGCGAAATCAAGCAGGTTGCCCTGATTGCTCACACGGTAGCCTACACCTACCAACTCCAGTTCCTTCTTGTATCCTACAGAGACACCGACAACCATATTGTTGATCAAAGAACGGTACAAGCCATGGAAAGCCTGCTTCTGCTTTGTCTCAACGGTATCGTTTTTCTCATCAATCTCGAAAGTAATCTCGGCGTCAGAAATGTTAACCTTGATAGAAGGATCAACAGTCTGGGTCATTTCGCCTTTAGGACCTTTAACGGTAACAACATTACCCTCTGCCTTAACGGTAACACCAGCGGGAATGTTAATGGGCAATTTACCTATTCTAGACATAAACTTATCCTCCTAACATTAATAAACGTAGCAAAGAACCTCACCGCCGATCTTCTGGTCGGCAGCCTCCTTGTTCGTCATAACACCCTTGGAAGTGGATATAATAGCAATACCCAAACCATTAATAACTCTCGGCATATCCTTATAACCTGTGTACTTACGCATACCAGGAGAGGATACTCTGATTAGCTTCTTGATAGCATTCACCTTATTGGCGGCATCATACTTCAAGGCAATCTTAATTGAACCCTGAGGGCCATCCTCAACGAACTTATAGTTCAGGATATAACCCTTCTCGAAGAGAATCTTTGTGATTTCCTTCTTCAAATTTGACGCAGGCACGTCAACAATTCTGTGCTTAGCCTGGATTGCGTTACGCAATCTCGTCAAATAATCTGCAATTGGATCTGTCATTTTATAAATAGATTTAATTAATCGGGGCGATCCCGACAATATTAAAAAAAGTAATTACCAGCTAGCTTTCTTTACGCCAGGAATCAGACCGGCTGAAGCCATCTCACGGAACTGAATACGGGAGAGACCGAACAGGCGGATATAACCCTTTGGACGACCAGTAATCTTGCAACGGTTGTGAAGACGGATGGGGTTAGCATTGCGGGGGATAGCCTGCAGCTTCTGAGCAGCCTCAAAAGCCTCAACAGGATCACCGGTGTTAACAATCTTCTTCAACGCCGCACGCTTCTCAGCATACTTAGCCACGAGTTTTGCTCTCTTGACCTCGCGAGCTTTCATTGATTCTTTTGCCATATCAATTAGTCGTTTTTAGCATTCTTAAAAGGAAGACCGAACTCTTTCAGCAGGGCATAACCCTCCTCATCAGTCTTAGCTGTGGTAACGAAAGTGATATTCATACCCAGGATACGGTCGATAGTATCGATGTTGATTTCAGGGAAGATAATCTGCTCCTGAATACCCAGGGTATAGTTACCGCGTCCGTCAAGCTTACTCTCAATACCCTTGAAGTCACGGATACGGGGCAGAGCCACGCGAACCAGTTTCTCCAGGAACTCATACATTCTCTCACGACGCAAAGTCACCATTACACCGATAGGCATCTTCTTACGAAGCTTGAAGTTAGCTACGTCCTTCTTTGAAACAGTAGCAACTGCCTTCTGACCGGTAATGGCGGAAATCTCGTTGATGGCAACGTCGATAATCTTCTTATCGGCAGTAGCCATACCAAGACCCTGATTAATAACAATCTTCTTCAGTACGGGGATCTGCATAGAAGAAGAATAATTGAATTGCTTCATCAATGCAGGAGCGATGCGCTCTGCATATTCTTTCTTAAGGCTTGCTGTATTTGCCATTGTTTAGATCTCCTCTTTATTTAACAGTTACCTTTCTAGCCTTACCATTAGAGCGGACGATCTTGCCGTCAACAATAGGATTCAGCTTTGAAACTTGAATGGGAGCCTCCATCTCAACAATTCCACCCTGGGGGTGCTGGGCACTGGGCTTCTGGCTCTTCTTCACCTTATTAACACCCTCAACAATGGCGCGCTTCTCCTTAACGAGAACCTTCAACACTTTACCAGACTGACCCTTATCGTTGCCAGCATTTACGTAAACTGTATCGCCTTTCTTAATGTGTAACGTATTCATTACTTTAACTCTTCTTATTTTGATTAAAGAACCTCAGGTGCGAGTGATACCACCTTCATGTTAGCGGCACGCAACTCACGAGCTACAGGACCGAAAATACGACTACCGCGCAACTCACCGGCATTGTTCAGAAGAACGCAGGCGTTATCATCAAAACGAATATAGGAGCCGTCAGCACGACGGACTTCCTTCTTAGTACGTACAATCAGGGCCTTAGATACTGCACCTTTCTTAATTTCGCTTGAAGGAATCACACTCTTCACAGCGACAACAATCACATCACCTACAGACGCATAGCGACGGCGAGTACCACCCAGAACGCGAATACATGCACATTCCTTAGCACCGCTATTGTCTGCAACAACTAATCTAGATTCTGCCTGTATCATAATTACTTAGCTCTTTCTACGATTTCTACTACTCTCCATCTCTTTGTCTTGCTCAAGGGACGAGTCTCCATGATCAAGACAGTGTCACCCTTGTGACAGTCGTTCTGCTCATCGTGAGCATGGTATTTCTTCGTCTTGCTAACGAACTTACCATAAATGGGGTGCTTCTCCTTGAATTTAGCAGCAACGACAATGGTCTTATCCATCTTCTCGCTTACTACGACACCCGTTCTAGTCTTTCTTAAATTTCTTGCTTCCATGTCCAAGACCATTTTTTATTTGTTAAGTTCACTCTGGCGAAGTGCAGTCATAAGACGAGCGATATCACGACGTGCAGCCTTAATCTTAGAATTATTCTCCAGAGGAGACACCGCGTGGTTCAGCAACAACTGCTGGTAGCTGGCCTTCTCAGCCTCAATGCGCTCTGCCAGATCGGCAGCGCTCATATCCTTAATTTCAGCGTACTTCATAATTATGCGTTTTTGTCGTAATCACGTCTTACAATAAACTTCGTTGTTACGGGCAACTTCTGAGCGGCCAGGCGCAAAGCCTCCTTGGCAATCTCATAGGAAACACCCTCAATCTCAAAAATAATACGGCCGGGGGTAATGGGGAACACATAACCTACGGGATCACCCTTACCCTTACCCATACGTACGTCAGCAGGCTTCTTTGTGATTGGCTTGTCAGGGAAGATACGGATCCAACTCTGACCTTCACGCTGCATGTAACGAGTCATAGCCACACGAGCTGCCTCAATCTGGCGGGCTGTAATCCAATGTGTATCCAGAGACTTGATACCAAAGGAGCCGAAAGCCAGCTGATTGCCGCGCATTGCGTTGCCTTTGGCACCGTTCTTTTGCGGCCTTCTATATTTAGTTCTTTTTGGTTGTAACATGATAATCTGATACTTTAGCGATTATTGTTATTCTTCTTACGACGGAAGTTCTTACCGCCGTTACCACTGAAGTTGCTTCTACTCTCCTTCTGCTGAGCGAAGTTAGGAGCAAGATCCTTCTTGCCATAGATCTCACCACGGCAGATCCACACCTTGATACCCAGGATACCAACCTTAGTCAGAGCCTCAGCCTGGCAGAAATCGATATCGGCACGTAATGTATGCAGGGGAGTACGACCCTCCTTGAACATTTCGCTACGAGCCATTTCCGCACCGTTCAGACGGCCGCAGATCTGAATCTTGATACCCTCGGCACCGGCACGCATAGAGTTGGCAACAGCCATCTTGATAGCGCGGCGGTAAGAGATCTTACCCTCCACCTGACGGGCGATGTTATTAGCAACGATGACAGCGTCCAGCTCAGGCTTCTTAACCTCGAAGATGTTAATCTGAACATCCTTGTCAGTCAGCTTCTTCAGCTCTTCCTTCAGGCCGTCAACCTTCTCGCCGCCCTTACCGATGATAAGACCCGGACGAGCGGTACAAACGGTAATAGTAACCATCTTCAGCGTACGCTCAATGACAATTCTGGAAATGCTGGCGTCACCCAGACGGGCATTCAGATACTTACGGATCCTGCTGTCCTCCAGGATAGAATCACCGAAGTTCTTGCCACCATACCAATTAGAATCCCAACCGCGGATAATACCCAGACGATTGCTTATAGGATTAACTTTCTGTCCCATACTTTTACTTTTAATCTTTCTTAGTGTCGACGAACAAAGTCACGTGATTAGAACGCTTGCGGATTCTGTAACCACGACCCTGAGGAGCTGGTCTCATGCGCTTCAGTGTAGCGCCTTCATTAACATAGATCTTGGTGATAAACAACTCACCGTCTTCAGCCTTGCGCTCATTCTTCTGCTCCCAGTTTGCGATGGCAGAACGCAGAACCTTCTCCACGTCCGCACTTGCAGCCTTTACACAGAACTTCAGTGTGCCAAGCGCTCTGTTAACCTCCATGCCGCGGATCAAATCAACCACATATCTCATCTTGCGGGGAGAAGAGGGCACATTGTTGAGCTTAGCAAAACTCTGGGCCTTGCGTGCTTCCTTTCTAGCGTCAGCAGCTAATTTCTTTCTTTTTCCCATTATATTATTACTCTAATATTGAACAAACTTTTGCCTGCTTACTTCTTCTTGTTACCAGCATGGCCACCGAACTTACGGGTAGGTGCGAACTCACCCAACTTATGTCCAACCATATTCTCAGTAACATAAACAGGAATAAACTTATTTCCGTTGTGAACGGCAACCGTATGACCTACGAAGTCAGGTGAAATCATAGAAGCGCGAGACCAAGTCTTAACCACGTTCTTCTTTCCGCTCTCATTCATAGTGAGGATCTTCTTCTCAAGACTGACCTCAATATACCTCAATATACGGACCTTTCTTTAATGAACGACTCATAATTTACTCTAGCTAACTTTAAGGTTACTTATTACATCTCTCGATAATATACTTGTTGGACTGCTTCTTAGGAGCACGAGTCTTGAGACCCTTAGCGTACAAGCCCTTACGTGAACGAGGATGACCTCCGGACTGACGTCCTTCACCACCACCCATGGGATGATCGTGGGGGTTCATAACTACACCACGGTTGTGAGGACGACGTCCCATCCAACGTGAGCGACCAGCCTTACCAGAGCTTTCCAGAGCGTGGTCAGAGTTACCCACACTACCTACAGTAGCCTTGCAGGCACTGAGAATCTGACGAGTCTCGCCAGAAGGCAGCTTGATAACACAGTAACGACCCTCACGAGAAGTCAGCTGAGCAAAGTTACCAGCGGAACGAACAAGGAGAGCGCCCTGACCGGGACGGAGCTCGATGTTGTGAATTACAGTACCGACGGGGATGTTCTGCAGAGGCAGAGCATTACCGATTTCGGGAGCGGCGTCAGCACCACTCATCACAGTGGCACCTACTGTCAGACCGTTGGGAGCAATAATATAACGTTTTTCACCATCAGCATAGTAAAGAAGAGCGATTCGGGCTGAACGGTTAGGATCATACTCGATTGTCTTTACTGTTGCTGGAACACCATCCTTCTCACGCTTGAAATCGATGAAACGGAACTTCTGCTTGTGTCCGCCGCCAATGTAGCGCATAGTCATCTTACCTACATTGTTGCGACCACCAGAGCTGCGCTTACCGCAAACGAGAGACTTCTCAGGTACCGATGCAGTAATCTCTTCGAAGGTACCTATAATCTTGTGTCTTTGGCCCGGTGTTGTGGGCTTAAATTTACGTACTGCCATTTCTATTAAATGTTGCTATAAAAATCAATTACATCGCCTTCCTTCAAGGTAACAATAGCCTTCTTAAAGGCGTTGGTACGACCCTTCAGCAGACCAGAGCGGGTATAACGGCTCTTATTCTTACCGGCGTAAACGCAAGTGTTCACATCAGTAACAGTAACATTGTACTGAGCCTCAACCTCCTTCTTGATCTCAATCTTGTTAGCGTCAGGACGCACAATGAAGCCGAACTTGTTCTGCTTCTCCGTGATACCGGTCATCTTCTCAGTGACCAATGGTTTGATAATGTATGCCATAGTTGTTCTGACTCCTTATTTGGTTAAGTTAGCGTCAATGACATTCAGTGCGCTCTCAGCCACAACCATCACGTCAGCATTCAGGACATTATAAGTGTTCAGAGCACTGGCGGCTGTAACATTCACGCGCTCCAGGTTACGTGCGGACAGATAGACATTCTTGTCTGAGCCGGGAGTAACGAAGAGACTCTTCTTACCATTAACATTAAGATTATTGATTATCTCAAGCATAGACTTTGTCTTGGGAGCCTCCAGAGTGAAGTCCTCAACAACAACGATAGCATTCTCCTGAGCCTTGTAAGCCAAAGCGGACTTACGGGCCAGCTGGCGAACCTTCTTATTCAGCTTGAAACCATAGTCACGGGGCTGAGGACCGAACACGCGGCCACCACCTACCAATACAGGTGAGTTAATGTCACCACGACGTATTGCGTGATCGTTGGGTTCAATAGCGTAAATCGCATCGTTCAGAGAAACCTTACGACCAGTTTCCTGACCCTTAATATTCAATACACTAATTTCCATTACTTGATAACACTAACGATTGAACCTTTGTAACCTGGAACACTACCCTTAATCAAAAGCAGGTTGTGCTCAGGAATCACCTTTAACACCTGAAGGTTATGAGTGGTAACTCTCTCGTTGCCCATCTGGCCACCCATGCGCATACCCTTGAACACCTTAGCGGGATAAGAGCAGGCACCGATAGAACCGGGCTTACGCAGACGGTCGTCCTGACCGTGTGTAGACTGACCTACACCACCGAAGCCGTGACGCTTTACTACACCCTGGAAACCTTTACCTTTACTTGTGGCAATCACATCAACAAAACTGCAGTCAGCGAACATATCCACGGTAACAGTGTCACCCAGATTCAGTTCCTGATCAAAATTTGTGAACTCGGCCAAGTGTCTCTTGGGAGTTACTCCGGCCTTCTTGAAGTGGCCCATCATAGGAGCAGTAGTATTCTTCTCCTTGGCATCTTCGAAGCCAAGCTGAACAGCGCTGTAGCCGTCCTTCTCCACGCTCTTGATCTGAGTAACAACACAAGGACCCAATTCGATAACAGTGCATGGTACATTCTTACCCTCGGCACTGAACACGGAAGTCATTCCGATTTTCTTTCCAATTAATCCTGGCATTTCTAATTAATAATAAATAATGTATATATAAACTTCTTTTTATTTTACACGCGCATAATGGCAACCCTTAAACCCCCTCTTTCGAAGAGCTAAAGCTTTCCATTTCAGCAAGTTGAATAGTCGAAACCAGCGCAACTCCGCCTTTTGCGACTGCAAAGTTAGACATTTTTATTTATACACGCAAACATTTTTAACATTATTTATGATTAAAGATAACAAACCGCGCCCGGGAAGTTTCCTTTCCGGGCGCGGCATATAATAGAGTATTTATCCGATTACACCTTAATCTCAACCTCAACACCACTGGGGAGCTCCAGCTTCATCAGCGCATCCACAGTCTTCTCTGTAGAGCTGTAGATGTCAATGAGACGCTTATAGGAACTCAGCTCAAACTGCTCGCGGCTCTTCTTGTTAACGAAAGTAGAGCGGTTAACAGTAAAGATTCTCTTACGTGTGGGAAGGGGTATAGGACCGCTAACGATAGCACCTGTAACCTTCACAGTCTTAACAATCTTCTCAGCAGACTTGTCAACCAAGTTGTGATCGTAAGACTTCAGCTTAATTCTGATTTTCTGACTCATAATAGTTTTTTGTTAAATTGTTATTATTTGTAACTTGAGTGCCGCTAAAGAGTCATTTGCTCAGCGGCAGATCTCTTTTAAAGTTTAGAGTTTAGAGTTTAGAGTTTAAAGTTTAAAGTCAGTAGCCAGTGTATAGTTTAACAAGTTTCTACTATTAGCTTTCTACTTTCAACTATTAAACTGACTATCAACTTTCAACTCTCAACTATCAACTTATACAAGGTCCACTCTTCCCTTGATCTCCTCCAGCACAGCCTTGGCGATACCAGAGCTTACAGGAGCATGGTGATCATAGGTCATTGAGCTTGTGGCACGACCGGAAGTGATGGTACGCAAAGCGGTAACATAACCGAACATCTCAGCCAGGGGAACCATAGCCTTAACCAGGCGGGCACCGGAACGTGTGGTATCCATACCCTCAACCTGACCGCGACGCTTGTTCAAGTCACCGATCACATCACCCATGTTCTCCTCGGGAGTAACAACTTCCAGTTTCATGATGGGCTCCATCAGTACAGGCTTAGCCTTGGCACAGCAAGCCTTGTAAGCCATCTGGGCAGCCAGCTCGAATGACAGCTGGTCAGAGTCAACGGGATGGAAGCTACCGTCCTGCAGCTCAACCTTCAGGCTATCCATGGGGAAGCCGCCCAGCACACCATTCTTCATAGCAGCCTCAAAGCCCTTCTGAACAGAGGGAATGAACTCCTTGGGAATGTTACCGCCGGTTACGCTATTGATAAACTGCAGACCACCCTCCTTGTAGTCCTCGTCAACAGGACCTACATTAACGATGATATCAGCAAACTTACCGCGACCGCCGGACTGCTTCTTGTAAACCTCACGGTGGTTAACAGTAGTAGTAATAGCCTCCTTGTAGTTCACCTGGGGCTTACCCTGGTTACACTCAACCTTGAACTCACGCTTCAGACGGTCGATAATGATATCCAGGTGAAGCTCACCCATACCGCTGATCACAGTCTGACCGCTCTGCTCGTCAGTCTTAACGGTGAAGGTGGGATCCTCCTCGGCCAGCTTAGCCAGACCGTTAGACAGCTTGTCCAGGTCCTTCTGAGTCTTAGGCTCCACAGCGATACCGATAACAGGATCGGGGAAGTCCATAGACTCCAGCTGCAGGGGATGAGCCTCATCGTCAACCAGCGTATCACCGGTACGGATATCCTTGAAACCTACACCGGCGCCGATATCACCGGCACTGATAACCTCAACAGGATTCTGGTGGTTAGAGTGCATCTGGAAGATACGGCTCACACGCTCCTTCTTACCGGAACGGACATTATAAACGTAAGAACCAGCCTCAATCTTACCGGAATACACACGGAAGAAAGTCAGACGGCCCACGTACGGGTCAGTAGCAATCTTGAATGCCAGTGCGGCAGTATGATCATCCTCGCTGGGAGTACGGTCCTCCTCCTCGCCGGTCTCAGGGTTAGTACCCTTGATAACGGGAGTATCCAGAGGAGAGGGAAGGAACATACAAACATAGTCAAGCAAAGTCTGCACACCCTTGTTCTTGAATGAGGAACCGCAAGTCATAGGAGTCAGCGTCAAGTTCAGCGTACCCTTACGGATAGCAGCGATAATCTCCTCCTCGGTAATGCTGTCGGGATCCTCGAAGAACTTCTCCATCAAGGCCTCATCCTGCTCGGCAGCCTGCTCAACCAGCTTGTTACGCCACTCGTTGCACTCATCCACCATATCAGCGGGAATCTCCTCAACGTCATATTCAGCGCCCATGGTCTCATCGTGCCACAGGATAGCCTTCATCTTCAGCAAGTCCACGATACCCTTGAAGTTCTCCTCAGCGCCTATAGGCACAGCCAGAACAGCGGGAGTAGCACCCAGGACCTCCTTCATCTGACGTACCACCTCGAAGAAGTCGGCACCGGAACGGTCCATCTTGTTAACGTAACCCATACGGGGAACACTATACTTGTCGGCCTGACGCCATACGGTCTCAGACTGAGGCTCAACACCGCCTACAGCACAGTAAGCGGCAACGGCGCCGTCCAATACACGCAGAGAACGCTCCACCTCAGCGGTGAAGTCAACGTGTCCCGGAGTGTCGATCAAATTAAACTTGTACTTATTGCCGTTATAGTTCCAGTAGGCAGTTGTAGCAGCGGAAGTGATAGTAATACCACGCTCCTGCTCCTGCTCCATCCAGTCCATGGTAGCGGCACCCTCGTGCACCTCACCAATCTTATGAGTCTTACCCGTGTAGAACAGAATACGCTCTGAAGTAGTAGTCTTACCGGCATCGATGTGAGCCATGATACCGAAGTTACGGGTCAAGTGAAGATCTTGTTTTGCCATTTTGTGTTATCTTGAAATAAATCCTTGATGATTTAGAAGCGGAAGTGTGCGAACGCACGGTTAGCCTCAGCCATACGGTGCATATCCTCCTTACGCTTGAATGCGCCACCCTGCTCGTTGTAGGCATCCATAATCTCAGCTGCCAGCTTATCAGCCATGGTCTTACCACCACGCTTACGAGCGAAGGCAATCATATTCTTCATAGAAACGCTCTCCTTACGGTCGGGACGGATTTCTGTAGGAACCTGGAAAGTGGCACCACCGATACGGCGGCTCTTCACCTCCACCTGAGGAGTAATCTTATCCAGAGCCTCCTTCCAGATAGTCAGGGCATCTTTCTCCTCACTGGCCATCTTGGTCTTTACAATCTCAAGGGCATTGTAGAAAATCTCGTAAGAAATAGTCTTCTTACCGTCGTACATCAGATGATTTACGAACTTTGACACCTTCACGTCGCCGAATACGGGATCCGGAAGGATGATACGCTTTTTTGGTTTTGCTTTACGCATTGTTTTGTTTGTTTTGTGTCAGGGCTGCATTACTTCTGTCCTTCAACCCCTCCTCCGAGGGATTTACTCAACCTTAGTGTTTACAAGCCAAAACAGGTTAATACTTTTAGACTTTAGTTTAGAGTTTAGTGTTTAGAGTTTAGAGGCAGTTTTTGAGTTTAGAGTTTAAGCGGTTTATCACTACACACTTGTAACTATCCACTTTTTCAACTGACTCTCAACCCTACACTCTCAACTCTACACTTTAGCCTATTTTACTTCTTAGCGGCCTTAGGACGCTTAGCACCGTACTTGCTACGACGCTGGGTTCTGTTAGCCACACCTGCAGTATCCAATGTACCGCGAACGATGTGATAACGTACACCGGGAAGGTCCTTCACACGACCGCCACGAACCAGCACAATGCTGTGCTCCTGCAGGTTGTGACCCTCTCCGGGAATGTAACTGTTGACCTCGTTAGAGTTGGTCAAACGAACACGAGCGACCTTACGCATCGCTGAATTAGGCTTCTTAGGGGTAGTGGTGTAGACACGAACACACACACCACGGCGCTGCGGACAGCTGTCCAGCGCGGGGCTCTTGCTCTTGTCCTCCAATACCACGCGGCCTTTTCTTACCAATTGTTGAATTGTAGGCATTTTGTTTTGTTTTTTATATTATATATTATGTATTAAAGTCAAATTTAAATTACGACCGGACACAATGTGCCAATCGGGGTGCAAAGGTACAACTATTTATTGAAAGAACCATCTGCCCCACCCCAAAAAAGGCCTCAAAAAGGGTAAAAATCCAAATATTTACGTTTTTTTAACAAAAAGAGCGGTTAGAAGTTAGTGGTTAGAGGTTAGTGAAGAGTGAAGAATGAAGAGTGAAGAATGAAGAATACTAGTAAGGCTAGAATGGCTAGAAAGGCTAGAAAGGCTAGAAAGGCTAGAAAGGCTAGAAAGGCTAGTAAAACCAGAACAAAAAATAAGAAAATGAAGAATATAACCACCATACTGAAGAACCTCGTTTTCCCCTCCTTGGGAGGGGCCAGGGGAGGCTTTTTCCCCTCCTTGGGAGGGGCTAGGGGAGGCTTTTCCCGAACCTTCCTTTACTGCGTCCCAGGTCCCACTGAACACCCACATTGAAATCCATAAAGGCGTTATGACCCGTGCTAACCTTCATACCCGTCATAGCCACACCCTCGTAGAACTCACTGGTAATCATCTGGTACGCCATATCACCGTACAGACTCATACGGTCCGTCAGCCTGCGGGTAATGCCGCAGCCCACGCCCACCAGGGGAGAGGCCGACTTAATGGCCAGATTAGTGGCCAGACCTGCGCGAACGAACACCATAGCATTCCATTTACGCTCCGGCCGGTAAGTCCAGAACAGGTTATGCACATTCAGCAGCACATCCAGGTCGCCGGCCAGATAGCCGCCCTGATCCATATTGCTCTTGCCGGACTCGCCGGCGGCAATCCACTCCAGCTTCCTGTTGCGGAACAGCGGGAACCCGTTCTCCCAGTTGCCTTTCAGCCGGACGCCCACCGAGGGCGAGAACCACTTACCAACGGCAGCATCCAGACCGAAGGAACGGCCCTTGCTGAACACCTGCGAGAAATCATGGTCATAGGGGAACTGCAGCGTCATATCCAGACCCGCCTGCACAAACCAGTTCGACCAGAACGACCGGCACACTTCCACCCCTTTCTCATCAGGAGCTTCCGAAACCTTACGGAACCCGTTGTCCTGGCCCAGATTAAACTGGACACCCAGGTCGATGTCCACAAAGGCATTATGCCCCGAACCCGTTCCGGTATCCGTACTCTCATGTCCCGTGAAGCCCGAGGACACCGCATTGTAAACAATGTCGGCATACAGGACGGTATTTCTCTTCTTCCCTACCCTGAAAGTATTGCCTATACCCACGCCCACAACAGGCGAACCCTTGCTGACGCCGAAGTTATAAGCCAGGCCTGCCCGGGGGAACACCTGCATATTCCAGCACCTCTTAGGATTATAGCCGAAGAAGATATTATGGATATCAAACTGCACATCGCCGTTCAGTACCAGATAGCCGCCGCGCTTCATATTCCTGCCCGGCTCAAAGAAGGGAGCCAGCCAGTCGGCCTTGTTCCACCCGAACAGAGGGATACCGTTCTGCCAGTTGAGCCTCATTCTCAGTCCTATCTCAGGCGTGAACCACCTGCCTATCATACCCGTCAGACCCCACGAGGCACCGTTCTTGAACGACTCAGCGAATTCATAGGAATAAGGCTTCTGCAACGAGATGTCCAGACCCGTCTGCACATACCAGTTCTTCTTGAGCGGCGCCGTCAGTACCGCATGATCCGTTGACTGAGCAGAAACGTTCACCAGGAAAGCCAGAACCGCCAGAAGCGTCAATATCGTACGTTTCATCAGAAGAAATCAGTTAAAAGTTGATAGCCACACTAATACATTTCGCATCATCAATCACAGAGGGAGAGATACTCACATCCGCCCCCTTCATAAACGGCCGTGTAAAGATATACGTCCCCCCCACGTCCCCCCCACGCCGATGGCCGTGCCCGCCAGCACATCCCACACATCATGCCTTTTGGAGTGAACCCTGCCCCATGCCACATAAGTCGCCAGGGCATAGGCGGGAGCCCCCCACTTCCAGCCATAACGGCGCTGCAGGAACGAAGCCCCGCTGAAGGCAATCGTCGTATGCGTACTCGGCATGGAGTGCATACCGTCACCGTCCGGCCGCTCCTTACGCACACACGCCTCCAATCCGTAAGACAGCGCCACCGATGCCGTAAGACAGCGCCACCGATGTCAGCGTACTCAGCGCAAACTGCTGCAAGCCCTTCTCATCCTTCTTCACCAGCGTCAGCACCAATGCGGTAGCCGACGGCACCAGGCAAAGCACATCCGTTGACTTCTGCACAAACTGCCCCCGCGCATTGAACGGGAACAGGGTAAGAATCACCAGAAGAAAAATAACTGAATGCCTCATGATAAATGCATTTAAGCTTAGTTTATAACGAATCAGCCTCCACCGAGTCGGCCGGCGCCACCGTATCAGGCACCGCCACCTCCTCCAGCGTGGCCACGGTATCTATACACAACGAATCCTCCTCCGCCACATCCGCCAGCGTAGGCTTACCGCCACAGGATATAAAAATGAAAAAATGAAAAAATGAAAAAATGAAAAATAGGCACGCCCTTATGTGCTTTGTGTTCATCACGGTTTCCTTCAGTCCTCGGATTCCTCTTAGTCCTCTGATATTGCCTCTTATGATTCTCATATTTTTCATTCTTTCATTCTTTCATTCTTTCATTCTTTCATTCTTTCATTTTTTCTCAAAGTTTCTGCTGGCAAAGGGCAGCGCCATTCTCAGCGCCTCATGCCAATACTCCCAGTTATGGACACCGTTGCGGACACGCAACTCATCCTTGATACCCGCGTCACGCATCAGCTGATGCAAACGCACCGTCAGGTCAAACAGGAAATCATCATCCCCGCAGTCCAGGAACCACTTCACCGTCCGCAGCCGAGCGCGCGTCTCCTCGTCAGCCTGCTCCACAAAGCGCAGTGCCGAATGCTCCTTCACCGCCTCACATACCAGGTAACGCTTACCACTCGCTTCACCCGGCCCCACATTATCCTGCTGATTGTCCAGCCACGCACTCATCGCATAACAGCTGCTGAACATATCCGGGTGACGCTGGCAATACACCACACTGCCGCCACCGCCCATTGACAGGCCCATCACAGCCCGGTGACCCTTGTCACCCGCTCCACGGTACTTCTTCTCCACCTCAGGAATCAGTTCCTGAAAGAAGAAATCCTCGTAGCTCCAGCCCGGCATATTGAAGTAACCGTTCCACGTATTATGCGTATCCGGTCCGCCCGCGTTCGGCATCACGATAATCATCTTGCAGGCCTCGCCGGATTCCATCAGCTCATCAGCCACATCCTGCATCCTGCCCCTGTCGCGCCAAGCCCGGTAATCATCCGTCAGGCCATGCAGCAGATATACCACAGGATAGCGCTCAGTACTGCGGTCAAAACCGCTGGGCAGATAGATGTTGTACACCACCTTCTCACCCAGCACCTTACTTTCTATGGTGTCAGTCTTAATTTTCCCGGCCTGGGAGGTCAGGGCTGCTGCCAGCAGCAGAAAAAACGTGAAAATTTTATTCATTTGTATACTATTCTATTCTTTAAGTTCTGTGGCTCACGATGTACATCCCAGATATCTTCAATGATTACCATATCCTTGACCTCGTCGAACCAGTATATAATCTTAAATCTTTTATTGATGTGGTAGGCACGATAAATAAGGTTCTGCCCCACCAACAATGGCTCTCGGTATCCCATTTCAGGAAAGCGTTCCAGCTTATCCATAATAGATTCTATCTTACGAACAACCTTCATAGCGGAAAAGACGCCAAAACCAACAACCCCTTCTATATAAAGTTTTCTTCGGGCAACCCTAGCCCTTTCTACCCAGACTACTGTAGCCATGGGAACTCCCTCTTCAACTCTTCACGCACTTCCAACTCTGTCTTGTATTCTCCCCGCAGATACTGCTGATGCGATTCCGCTATACGAGCATGTAGTTCTTCGAGGGTGTAGGGTTCCAAATTACTGGTATCCTCAAGGTCCCACTCAACCTCCTCTGAGCTTTCCACCTCCATTTCTTCTGTCCCGCTGTTCACCAGTCCATTGCTCATGCCA
Source organism: uncultured Bacteroidales bacterium (assembly GCA_902775385.1). Taxonomy (GTDB): domain Bacteria; phylum Bacteroidota; class Bacteroidia; order Bacteroidales; family Bacteroidaceae; genus Physcousia. The sequence goes on along the minus strand of CACYMI010000056.1, from coordinate 2,413 downwards.
TAGGTTATGGCACTCGGCTCGCAAACCATATCAACGGATTCCTTCGGTTCCTTATATTCCTTACTCTTCATAAGTTTCTCATTTTTCCCCCACAAAATTAGTGGATTTAGGTAAGAATGACAAATAAATAGGCTGATTATTTGTCATTTCACACAAAATACTTAACTTTGGGGCTATGAAATACTATAAAAACATGAAGAGAAGAGATTTTCTTACACTCTCGGCTACGGGAATCATCGGCCTTGGTGCCAGCAGCTTCCCTTTATCGCTCTTCGCAGGAGGGAAGAGGGATAAGTCGTACTCCCTGATTATCCTGGGCGACACGCACTTCGATGTCGAACCGTCCACAGTGTACCACGCTGATTATCTGAAAAACACAGAGAAAATCAACAAGGCCCACCTGTCTGAGTTCGCCCGCAATGGCGAGATGTGGAAGGACCGTTGCCCCCGCTTGCTGAAGCGGGCCTCCCAACTGATAGGCGAAGATACCAGGATGGTGCTGCAGATGGGCGACCTTATTCAGGGCGACTGCGGCAGTGGCGAGGTACACCGCAAGATGCTTGCCGACGCCTTGGACCGTATGAAGAGCGAGACTCAGGGCCTACCCTTCGTTACCGTTGTGGGCAATCACGACATACGGGGTGTGGATGCCAGAAGCGCCTATGACCAGTACATGCCTGCCCGCATGTCGGAGGAGCTAAACAAAACCATCACCAAGCCAACCTTTGGCTTCAACATCGGGGAGGATGCTTTCATTGTTATCGATTTCAACAGTCCCGATGATGCTGAGATAGAGCGCCTCTTGGACGAGACCAAGGGAGCACGCCACACCTTCATCATGACGCACGGCCCTGTCTTCCCTGCCGACATCACAAGCTGCCGCTGGATATTCCACGGCGGAGCTTCCGAGGCCGAGACAGAGGCACGTCGTCATTTCCGCCAGGCTTTTGCCCGCAGGAATGCCATTGTGCTGTGCGGGCATATCCACCAGACGGATTTCCTGGATTGGTACGGCGATAGCGGACGCATCACGCAGATGACCATGAGTAGTGTCTGGACATCCGAGAAGCAGAAGGAATATTCCGTCCGCTCCGAGGGGGCAGCCGATTACGGCATGCTTCGCGAGAAAAAAAGGCAGAAAGGGGAAAACATGAAGGACGAACGTGCCCTCTTCGATGAGTACCGACCATGCATACGCCAGCACATCAACTCCTCCTCGCAGGGTTGTTACAAGCTGAATGTCAACGGAAAGCACGTCACCATCGATTTCTACGGCGGTGACTCGCAGGAAATCTCACAGAGATTTACAATAAAGTGAAGAGTGAAGAATCTTAGTTAGAAACCGGAGGAGCGTAAGCGATCCGGAATAGCGAAGCGGTCCAGAACAGCGTAAGCGATCCGGAATAGCGTAAGCGGTCCGGAACAGCGTAAGCGGTCCGGCAAAAAAACATAGCAACTATCACTATAATTATATGAGTAAACTTATTATTAGCAAGATTAACGCATTAGGCGTTACAGCGCAGAGGATTCCCGCGCTATTCAGCGAGCGGAAAGTGGAGTACAACACAGTAGAGAACGTCAACTGGCCGGCAGAATACCCCTACCGCCCCACGATGGAGTTCGCCATTGCCCACACCAGCGATGCCTTCCTGGTGCATTACCGTGTAGAGGAACAGAGCATCAGGGCCGTAGCAAAGAAAGATAATGACAGCGTATGGGAAGACTCCTGCGCCGAGTTCTTCATCTCCCCCGCCGACGATGGCCTCTATTACAACATCGAATGCAACTGCGCCGGCACCCTACTCTTAGGCGTAGGCGAAGGACGCAACAACCGCCAGCTGGCCGAACCGGAGATAACCGGCCTAATCGACCGCTGGGCATCCCTGGGCCGCACCCCCTTCGACACCGTTCAGCAGCCCACCCGCTGGGAGCTGGCCCTCCGCATCCCCTACAGCGCCTTCTTCCGCCATCATATCACCACGTTGGACGGCTGTAAGGTACGCTGCAACATCTACAAGTGCGGCGACAAATTACCCGTTCCTCACTTCATCAGCTGGAGTCCCATCAGCACCCCCACGCCCGACTTCCATTGCCCCCGTTTTTTCGGTGAAATGGACATTATTTGATACTTTCGGCCGAACGGAATCCCTTTATTCTCCTATGCCCTGACGGGCAAGAGATCTTGTAAATAATCTTATAAATAATCTCACTTTATAGAGAGAGCAGCACTGGCGTGCTTCCGTCAACGGCTTGGATTGTGTCTGCTTGTGAGCAAGCTCCCATCAGCCTCATTCCAATCCACTGACCCGTTCTGTCGAACTCCACTCTCTCAATAAAGAACAGATAAATAATTTATCAGGAAAACTACCCCGTTGGAAATCACAGGGTAACCCGTAGAATGCCTTTCTTCATA
>CACYMI010000055.1:34930-52665 GCA_902775385.1 uncultured Bacteroidales bacterium | reverse complement strand
TGGTCGGTCGGATTACACGCTTGTATGGCTAAAAACAGACAGACATGTCTCAAATGGCGGCAAAATTAGACCTTTGAAAATTATCTGCGGATTTTAGGAGAATGAAAAAATGAAAGAATGAAAAAATGAAAGAATGAAAAAAATGAAGGGTCCCGTTTTTAACTTAAATCATCTATAAAAGATTTTCCTGTTAAGGTCAGAAATTGAATAAAAGAATGCCTAATTGGCATGTTTATTCCGCTAAAAGTTGTGAAAAATGGGTATTTTAGCGGAATAAACGTGTTTTTATTCAAGATTTAACATTTGAATGGTTGCTATGTGAGAAATAAGTTGTAACCTTTCTCAAATAACCATTGACGATCTTTTTATATAGTTTTTGTGCCTCAAAAACACCGAACGAATTGCCTCAAAAACACCGAATGAAATGCCTCATTGAAAGATTAGCCCTCCTAACCAGGATTGCTTACTTTTGGGAGTCCACAGCCATATTCTTGCGCTCCAGTAGGTGAACCATGTTTTAATTAGTGATTTCCTGAATATATTGTTCAACATATCTCAGCAACTCTGGCAAATCCTTCTTATAGGTCTCCCAGATGAACAATGGACTTGTTGTAAAATATCCATGAACAAGAACATTACGCATATCAACTATATCACGCCATGGGACTTCTGAATGTGCTTCTCTAAACTCCTTAGTCAGTAGATTAGCAGCCTCCCCTATAATCATAATATTATAAACAACAGCATGATAGCACATGATGTCAGCCTGCATTTCCTCAAAGGATTTGTCTTTCAGGAAATCCATCACATATCCTATACGCTCTTTAATGTGATTAAGCCGGTCTATATCTCTAACTTGCTCTCTCATAAATCATCTTTAAGTCATGCTCTGCTGTTGAAGCTGCAGCAGGACGTAATGTACCCTCCTCAACAAGGTCAACTTTACAGCCAAGCTGTTCTTCTAACTCCCGCCGCATACGAGCATAGGCAAACAAACCTATAGGCGAACTGTGATCAAAGGCCACCATTATGTCTATATCACTCTTCTCTGTTTGCTCACCACGCGCAAATGAGCCAAAAAGCCATGCTTTCAAGACTGGTTGAGTCTTAAAATAAGTGACTATTTTTTGTATCATTACCTGGGGCGTCATCGTATTCTGTATTTATAATCTAAATGCAAAATTATAAAATTTATTTGAAAAGGCATAGAATAAGACATAATTATTATTCCGTTCTTCCGTATATCCATCACCTGACAAGCACTTTTACCCCGTTCTGGATGTATAGGCCCTTTCTCATTTGGGAATTAACTTTCCTTCCGCTGAGGTCATAGACGGGGGAACCGGACATTGGGCATTGGCCATTGGACATCGGGGCGGCAATGGCATCGGTAATACTGTTGTCCACACGGCAGGTAAGGATTGTGTACTGCATGTTTCCCAATACATAGGGATAATTGGTGCTGGATATTTTAACAGTATAATATTTGCCGGGTTCCAGCTTCTTGTCGCGTTTGTTGTTCCGGAGACTGATATTATCAAAGGTCCTTACCTCTCCTGCATTCATGTCAAGGGATGTGGAGATTGTGAATGCGTTAATGTTCTCGTTGTTGGAGTTAGATACATTTGCGGACAATTTTATCCCGGAGATATCCCTCAAGGCCTTTACCGTGACAGACAATTCGGGCGAGTCTGTAATATAGCCGTTGTAGCTTGTAAGACGCGCATCCTGAATCTGGAAAGCCGGTGTCTCGCCGTCTATGGTTATAATATAGGGTGATACGCTAATGTCGTACTTCATCTTCTTCCATGATTCCTGAAGCAGATTGTCATTTCTCAGTCTGTAGGCAGGATAAACCTCGTATGTGCCGTTCTCACCCACTGCATCCAGTTTGATGTCATAATAGAGCAGAGACCACAGAGGCTTTAATTCCTTCACGTCGCCAAAACCGCATACATATTCCGTTCCTGTCTCTGTGTTGCGCATGATGGCACCGAATTCAGCCTTGAGATTGTTAGATGACAGGTTAAGGAAATGGCCTGAGAGTTGATAGATTTTTCCTCGCTGAAGATTTCCTTCCACCTCTACGTCATCAGAATCTGATATCTTGAGTGATCTGATACCCTGTGAGCTTTCCGTTACCGCTTCGGCAACCATATCATATTGCTGCACGGAATTGGGAAGGGATGGCTGAATTCCTATAATCGCTGTCTGTCCCTCGGTAAACGGCTTGGATAAGGCACTGCCGCCTATTCCCTGATTATAGGGATGAAGTGGGTCCGACCCTACTATAAGATAGTAACCGTCGGCCATGCCTGCCCATCCCCAGTTGAAATGGTAATAGCCGTTTCCGTCGAACCCGTCGCACACAAAGCTATGTCCTTCGTTCAGGACTGTTAATGCGGAGTATAAGACAGGACGGTGTTCATATAACTCATTCAGCAGCAATTCATCCCATTCAGCATCAGTAAACCATGAGCGCTGTACCAGTCGCATCCCTTTGTCATAATTGAAATACTTATTCAGGGCTATGTACTGCTTGTAATCTGATGATCCGCTACTCTCCTTGGTGTAATTCATCTCACATGCTACGCCGCAATGGTACATCAATGTAGCAACAGCCTCAGCCTGCTCGGGGGTGTATTCGGCATAAATTGTCCGGGAAGCGCCCTCTGGCGTATAGTTTCCGTAAGCATCCTGCATATTAGCCCAGTCGTAGGTGGTTGACCTGAAGTCGGCGCTCAGCTCACATTTGTCGTTCAGGTTGTAGGAGTTTGAACTTTTTCCGCTTACGGGATACTGCCAGTAATTCATTACCTGAGCCATTGAGGTGGCTACACATCCGGTGGGAACCTGCTGACCTACTTTTTCTGAGCATATAGTATTGTACGGATCGCTCTGATTCCATTTTGTCCTTATCAGGGGCTCCACAATCCTGCCTTGCGCATGAGATGCTGACAGCGGTATCCTTCTGTGTATGGAAGTACTGGCAGCTTCCTGATAGTACGTCATCCACTGACGGACGTTCCCGGGTATGTTTTCCATATCAAAGGGGGTTATGCCGTAGGCTAATACCGCAGGCAATAAATCGTCGGCGCCCAGGATGACGGTACTGCTGTCATTATCATTGTTAAACAGATAGAATAGGTTGACTCCATCTCTTGATACGGTATGTTCAAGGTGCATTCCGGTTCTTGAGTTTATTCTCGCTCTGAGATGCCTGGAGGAAATTGTGTTCATACGTGCTAGTGCTTCGTCCGCTGTAAGTTGTTTTGCTATTATAGCAGTATATGACACGGCCAGCAATACCGTAAGTGTAAGATATCTTCTAAAGTTCACCATGTTTATTTTGAAAACAATGATTAATGATATGATGTGTGAATGTTCTCTATAAAAGAACAAAAAGCTGCTCCCCGTTTGAGAGCAGCTTTCCGTTCTTCAGAATATTATTTATTTCAAAGCACGTGCCTTGGCAACGTATTCCTTTGTCTCCAGGTAGATGCTGGGAATAAAGGTATCGCAATTAGCGGTGGTTGTGTAACCGACATTGCCGGCAGAAACGTAATACTGCAATGGGAAGTATGTGTAGCCGTCATCATACATGTAGCAGCCATAGCTGCCGTTTGTGGCAAACGAATCATTTCCCTGCCAATAAGCAATATCGCGAACGTTAAGGGTGCCATACTGGCCATATGTCCAGCTAGTGGGCTGGTTGGGAACTCGGCAGTACCAAGCCAGACCATCCTCGGTTTCCTCCTCGGTTTCCGGCATAATGCTGAATTTCATATGGTAACCATCACCGAAAACATTTACCAGGCGGTACATATTTTCCTTACCAGCCGTTGTACAGTGCTGTAACGTAGTTTCTACACCCTCCAAACCGGAAACAGAAGTAAGCTTGGAACCGCTTCCGAACTGATAAAGTCCGTCTGTAACGTCCTCCCACTCAAGGCCGACAAATGTAGTTGTATTGAGACTCTTGCCTGAGGCAGAGACGGATACTGCGGAAATAATGTTCTCGCCAATGAGATTGGTGAATACTTTCTCTACGGTTACCACTCCTAATTCAGACTTGGTATCTTCAATAATCTCGCCCTTTGACCCGTTGGCCATAACGTATTCAATGTATCCGCTCTCTCCCAGTTCCAGCATATTGGCGTCAAAATCAGCCTTAGTCTCTGCGAAATAGTAGATTTCGTTGACCTTGTTATTGCCGACCATACGTACAACAACATCGTTATCGGGGTTGTAAGGGCTCTTGGGCTCGTACTTATAGATGGTAGCCACGGCCTTGTTGTCATTACCGGGTTCTGTTCCTGAGTCTTCCTTACAAGAAGTAAAGGAAAAAGTCAGCAAAACCGCAAGTGACATTATAATATACTTTTTCATCTTTGTTCTTTTTTTAATTTATGACTCCATTCGATTACCAGATATATTCAGGATCATCACCTACCTCATGGTTGGGAGTTGGATTGGGAACCAGGTCCTTGTTATAGTTAGACTCGGTCTGCACGAAGCAGAATACCATCCACTGTGGCATGGTCTGAACGTTCCAACGGTAATCCTGCAGGTGATTAGTGCCGGGATAGCTGCGGATGATACCCTTCTGCAGGCGCTTGATATCGTAGGTAGCGAAACCTTCGCCCCACAACTCTACACGGCGCTGCCACCATACCTCGTTGCGGAAACCGCCGGTCTGTCCGTTGTAGTAAGAGTCCTTCTCATGTTCTCCGTATGTAAACTGGGGGTCACGAACCTTGGCAAACTCCTCAAGCATCTGCTTGCCACGGGCTTCGTCCTGCATTCCGGCAGCCTCAATCTCGATGAGCTTCATCTCCTCGACACGCATCATGGGAACAGCAACGGTCCAGGCCTTATACTGGTCAACGTGCTCTCCGTCCTTGGGACGGAACTTAAGCTGGAAGCAGCCCAGCACACCTGCGTCCGTAGAGGCGCCGGTAAGTGCCAGCTGTTCGGGGACGTCAGAATATGCTGACAGTGCGTCAATAAGGTCATCACCCTCCAAATCATCTACTGCGGGGTCGATGTAACAGCTTTTACGGATATCTGTAGAGGGGATGGTAGAGAACAGGTGAGCATCGATACGCTTGGGACGGCCATAGTTGGCTGCATAACCCATACCTGAAGCCTGAACCTCGGCAATCATGTGGCTTCCCCAACCACTGTCACCGTCATTGGCTGTGATGTTGGGATCGGTTGGCTTGAAGGTCAGTCCCATGATCCATGAGCTGTTGGGGGTGTTAAACGCATGCTTGCGGTCTGTGTACTCCTGGTTGGTCATCATGGTGTATCCGTTCTGGGCCAGCTTGGCATACTTCTCGGCATTTTCCCAGTCTTCCATCAGCAGATATACACGGGCCTTAAGGCCGTATGCGACATTGATGTTGGGTGTATAGACATTCTCACGCTCATAACCTTCCAGGAGTTCCTCGGCCTTGTCAAGGTCAGAAAGGATAAAGCTGAAGGCTTCCTTGTAGGTCATACGGGGCATATTGGTAGTGCTGACATTCTCATCTGTACGCTTAGGTACGGTCAGACCGTCAGGATTCTTGGCATAAGTGGACTCACCCCACATCTGAACGGCATCCAGATAGTAAAGGGCACGCATACAGTATGCGATACCTGCGCCATTCTTCTTTAGGTCAGACGGGCTGCTCTTGTACATGCTGATGACGCTGTTACAGTCCTTGATCCAACCGAAGAAATAGGTCAGAGGCAGCTGGCAGACAGCATACTGAGGGCCTAAGGCTCTGCTACAGGTGTACCATGACTGATACCAGTCACCGTCACTGTCCATTACTATGTCATTACCCATTACGTCACGGATAATGTAGAAAGAGGGATATCCATAGTCGTATGGACTCTGGTCACTACCGGAATATACGAACTCACCTACCAAACCGTTTGTAAGACCGGCAACAAAGTTGTCAAAAGCTCCAGGCGCATTACTTGCCTGTTCTGAAGTGACATTGCTGGTCTGGGGGTCAATTTGCTCAATACAGCTACTCAGGCCTCCCAGGACCAGTGTACCTGCCATGACAATATTAAATATTCTTTTCATAACTTATATTCTCCTTCATTATTGTTTTTAGAACGTTACCTGTACACCTCCCATTACGGTACGTACGGGAGAATATACGTTCTGAGATGACATACTTGAGAAGCTGTAACGTGGGTCAAGACCCTTGCGGGCTGACCAGAAGCACAAGTTCTCGCCTGTACAGTAAACACGGATCTTATTGATCTGCAGACGGTGTGTCCATGCAGAAGGCAATGTGTAACCTACAGTGAAACTCTGGAAGTTCAGGTATCCGGCATTAGTCAGGAAGCGGTCGCTACGGGCTGCGGTATATTTGTCTGCGTACATAGCGCGGGGTACATTGCTGCCGGTGTTGTTAGCTGACCATGAGTTCAGAATGTCCTTGTGGAAGTTGGTACCGCCACTGGCCTCACCGGTTGTGTTGGACATCAATGACTGGTAACGGGTGTCGAACACCTTGCCGCCAATCTGATAGTCGAAAGTGGCAGAGATATCAAAGTCATAAATCTTAACAGTAGTGCCGAATCCGCCGAACAGCTTAGGCAGCATGCTGCCCAGGTTGTATTTGGTAGCGGCCTGGAAGTCGGTGGTTGTGCTTGACAGGTTGGTACCCGGGCGGTCAGTTGCGCCATTAAGCTCGTCATCAACCCAGTAAAGTGCCTCACCCTGCTCATTCACGCCTGCATACTTGGGCATCCAGGCATCGTACATACTGCCGCCGACCTGCATCCAGTGCTGAATGGTACGGCTGTCATCTGACTCGGCCCATCCGTTAACATTGTTCTCGGGGTCAACGAACTTGGATTCAGGCAGGCTGGTAATCTTGTTCCTGTTGTGAGCAAAGTTAGCGCTGATGTTCCACTCTATGTTCTTCTTGCGGATAACATCGCCGGAGAGCTCAACCTCAATACCGTAGTTGCGGGCATCACCCATGTTGCCATAGTAACCGCGTGTACCCATTGTCTCGGGAATTGAAAGCCAGAACAACTGGTCAGAGGTCTTCTTGTTGTAGAAGTTAACCTCACCGGTCAGGCGGCCCTTCCAGAAACTGAATTCCACACCTACGTTAGTGGATGTAGTGGTTTCCCATGTAATCTCGGGGTTACCCAGCTGTGCGAATGTGGGAGCCATTGAATAGGTTCCGCTTGGTGAAAGAGTGTATCTGTCTGTGTAGTTCCAGTTGCCGATGCCGTCATTACCCTGCTGACCGATAGAGAACTTCAGTTTCAGCATGTCAATCCACTTGGCCTTGGAGAGGAAATTCTCCTTGTTCAGCAGCCAGGCAGCACCTACACTCCAGAAGTTACCCCACCAATGATCCTTGTGGAATACGCTGGAGGCATCGCGTCTGTAACTGAAACTTCCGAAATACTTCTGGTCATAGTTATACTGGGCACTCAGGAAATAACCCTCGACATTGTATGTGGAGGTATAAGAGGAAGCGGGATCGTCCGAACCCTTTGCCACTGCGTTCAACTCAGGTATCTCAGGTGAGAACATTCCCTGGCCATAAGCACCCAGATATGTGGTGCTGGTACGATAGTACTCGTGACCCAGTGTAGCGTTAATGTCATGCTTGCCGAACTGCTTTGCGAAATTCAGGGTTTGGATATTGTTTGTGCGGATGGTGTTGGTGTGGCTCTTCTCAACCTGACCGTTAATACCCTTCTTGGAGCCTTCGTAGGGGCTGTAAACAAAACTGTGAACAGTATTTCCCCAGTCAACTGTGGTTGTGTAGTTAAACTTCAGCCAGTCAGTAAACTTGACTTCCACATCGAATGTTCCGTTCAGCTTGTTACCCTTGTTCCAGTTCTGGTCATAACGGTTGGAACCCAGGGGGTTACCGGTGCTGAGGAACTGACGCTTGATACCGGGATATCCGTTATACACATCGGTATTCACACCATAATCATACATCTGATGACCGTACTGGTCTGTGGCGATTACAGGATTTCCGTTGGCATCCAGTGTGCGGACATAAAGCGGATAGATGGGGGCCATCATACTGGTGTAATACATCAGTGAGCTTGAGCCGCTTCCTGAGAAACCGGGAGTTCCGTTGGTTCTGGAGTTGGTGTATGCTACATTACCGCTTAATTTCAACCATTTCTTGACACGGTAATCGGCCTTCAAACGTCCGTTAAAACGTCTGTAGTCAGAATACTGGATAATACCATCCTCGTCCAGGAATCCGAAACTGCCGAAGAAGCTTCCCTTGTCACTGCCGCCACGTACGCTTACGTCATACTGCTGGCGCAGGGCAGAGCTGTAGGCAGCATCCTGCCAGTTGTCAGGGGTCAGATAGTAATCTACGCCGTTGTAGTTGTATGTACGGCCAAGTTTCGCATTAGGATTCAACTTGCCGTTCAAACCGATAAGCTGCTCACCGGTAGGAACGGTATATACATTATATCCCAGATGGTTAATCAGCGCTGTATTGGCACTCGCATTAGCTGCGGCCAGACTCTGACCGTTCTTATAATAGTAGTTGTTGAATAACTGGCTATAGTATGCCTCATAATACTGGCCGGGATCGCGTATTACGTCATAGTCCTGAACGGCACGTGAGTTGGCACCCCACTTCATGTCCACAGTTACTACGGCATCATTAATTTTTGCCTTCTTGGTTGTGATAAGGATAACGCCATTGGCACCGCGGGCACCATACAGTGCGGCGCTGGAAGCGTCCTTCAGTACGGTGATACTCTCAATATCGCTCTGTGAAATGTTGCTGAGGCTGGCACTGTAAGGCGCGCCGTCCACAATAATCAACGGTTCAGTGTTGGCATACATTGATGAAATACCACGGATGTTCATTGTACCGTTACCGGCACCGGGGGCACCGCTTGAACCGCGCATCTGCAGACCGGGAACATTACCAACCAACGCATTGGCAACATTGGTCGTAACATGCTTCTCCAGGTCCTTTGAGCTCATTACGGACGCACTACCTGTGAAGGCCTGCTTGGTTGATGTACCATAGGCAACTACCAGAACCTCGTCCATAGCCTTGGTATCAGTCTCCATCAGCACCTTCATGCCGTCGCGGGCGGCAAGGGTAGCGGGCTTCATACCCATGTAACTGAAACTCGAACACGTACGGCAACTCCAATCAGCGCTTCGCCTGACTCAGCGTCGACTACAGTACCTGTAATCTGCTTCTGGGCCAGAGCCATGCTTGTAGTCATCAACATACAAGCAAGGAATGAAAGGATTTTTTTACCCATGTTTTTAAATTGTTTAATGTTAGCTTTAAATAAATAATGTATATTAAGTTTATTTGTTTTCTGTATCCCAATATAAGGACCGTTTTATTAAATGGTATTTTCTAACTCTATTCCGGTTTTAGATAAATTTTACAATATCGGACGCAAAATTACATAATTTTCTTTAATTAACCTTATATAAATGTTAAAAAAATAACCAAAGTGCTAAATTTGATACTCAAAACATGATTATTTATGCAAAATGGATGCATATTCACCGTTTTTTCTTTCAAAATAACACTCAACAGCCTTTGCGTGATTTAATCTCTTTTAACGCACGAAGGGGGGTGTTCCTTTAAAAACCGGTATATGGTGCTTCGGCTTATATGCAGTTTCCGTGCCGTTAGATTAATGTTGTCTGTCCGACGCAAGGTGTCCATCAGAATCTGCTGTCTGCCCTCCAGCTTGTTGTTCTTGCCCCTGGCACCTTTGGGACGGCCCAGTTTCCTGCCTTCTGCTTTCAGCCTGCATAGCGCCTCTTTAGTCCGCTGGCTTATGAGCTGCCGTTCTATCTCGGCACTTAGTCCGAAGGCAAAGGCCAGTACCTTGCTTTGGATGTCGTCCCCTAAACGGTAATTGTCCTTGATGGTCCATACCCTGCACTCCTTAGTCATGCAGATATTCAGGATTTCCATTATCATAAACAGATTTCTGCCCAGGCGTGACAGTTCACTGCAGATAATAATGTCCCCCTTGCGTATCTTCTTCAGGAGTGTTCCCAGTTGGCGCTTGGAGTAGCTTTTGGTACCGCTGATGGTCTCTTCTATCCAGTCGTCAATCTTAATATTGTCTTTACTGCAGAACCTGCTGATTTCAAAGCGTTGATTCTCCACGGTCTGCTTATCGCTGCTGACTCTGATATAACCATAAATCATGACTTTATATTTTATTTTTCTTATGTTGTTAATTTATCGTTATTATATACATTATCCCTATAATATGTAAGTATTATTCTTTTTAAACACATAAAATTAAAGAATTCTGTCTCCCCCAGGTATTTATCTCCAATATTCAATTATTCAATATTTTAAGCAGATTTTTCCTTTGCAAAGTTAATCAATTAAACGGTCCTTTAATCGGAATATCTGAAAAAAGAGAAAATTATATACATTATTTATTTTAAACTAACATTAAACAAATTAAACATGGGTAAAAAAATCCTTTCATTCCTTGCTTGTATGCTGATGACTACAAGCATGGCTCTGGCCCAGAAGGGGTGTTGTGACAGACGTTGACGGTAAGTTCTCAATCAATCTCCCCGCAGGTGCAAAGAACCTGAGTTTCAGTTACATGGGTATGAAGCCCGCTACCCTCACTGCCCGCGACGGCATGAAGGTGCTGATGGAGACTGAGACCAAGGCTATGGACGAGGTCCTGGTGGTATCTTACGGAACCCAGAAGAGATCATCCTTTACCGGTGCCGCATCTACTATCAAGAGTGACAAGATTGAGAAGCTGCAGGTATCTAACCTGTCAAATGCCTTCGAGGGCCAGGTGGCCGGTGTGCAGTCTTTCTCTACCAGCGGTACTCCCGGTTCGGGTTCTACCATTCTGGTGCGCGGTATCGGTTCTATCTCCGGTTCCAAGACTCCGCTGATTGTTCTGGACGGTGTTCCCTATGAGGGCTCGCTGAACTCAATTCCCAGCCAGGATGTTGAGTCTATCACCGTGCTGAAGGACGCTGCCGCCAACTCTATGTATGGTGCCCGTGGTGCTAACGGTGTGATTATGATTACTACCAAGGGCAGCAGGACTGGCCGTGCCAAGGTGAACTTTGAGGCCCGCTGGGGTTTCAACACCCGTGGTGTGAAGAACTATGATATTATCTCTGATGCCGGTGAGTACTATGAGATGATGTATGAGTCATACCGTAACAGTCTGGTTGAGAGCATGGGATGGGCTGGCGCAAGTCAGTATGCCGCTGCCAACCTGATTGGCAATGTGCTGAAGTACAATAAGTTCAAGGATGTTGCCGACAATGCGCTTATTGATCCCGCTACGGGTCATCTGAATCCTCTGGCTAAGACTTACAAGTGGAATGACAACTGGCAGAAGGATCCGTTCAGCAACAGTTTCCGTCATGAGTACAATGTGAACGTAAGCGGCGGTTCTGACAAGACGAAGGCTTACCTGTCACTGGGTTACCTGGGTGATAACGGTTATGTGGTTGGCTCCGGTTTCAAGCGTTACAACACTCGACTGAAGGTGGATCATCAGATTAACAAGAACATCCGTATTGGCGGAAATGTCTTCTATGCCCACACAGACCAGCGTACATTCGGTCGTGCCGGTAGCACTGATGATGATGGTAACTATGCCCAGAACCTCTTCCTGACTGCCCAGTCACTGGCTCCTATCTATTCTATCTACCTGTATGACGCAAACGGTAATCCCGTATTGGACGAGAACGGCAACAAGGTATATGACTGGGGTGATCTGACAGGACGTCCCGCTAACCTGAACTCTAACCCCATTGCCCAGGCTGAGCTTAATAAGAGACAGACGGAGAGGGACAATCTTACGGCCCGCGGTTTCTTCGAGTGGTCTTTCCTGAAGGACTTCAAGCTTACCGTAAACGTCGCATACGATTTGTTCAACACTTATGGCTCGAACTACGAGACTCCTGTAGGCGGTGACGCCATGAATGTTGGCGGCCGTGGCTATAAGGAAACAGAGCGTTATGCCGCCCTTAACTTCAACCAGTTGCTGGACTGGAACCATAAGTTCGGAGATCATGGCGTACACATTCTGCTGGGTCACGAGACCAAGAAGGACAATTCCCAGTATCTGTACGGTCACATGACCAACTTTGCCGACCCCAACAATCCTGAGTTCGCTAATGCTACTGTTTATCAGGATCTGACCAGCTACTCATCAGAGTATGCGCTGGAGGGCTACTTTGCCAAGGGTGAGTACAATTACCTGGACAAGTATTACTTTACCTCAAGTATCCGTCGTGACGGTAGCTCACGCTTCCACAAGGATCACCGCTGGGGTACCTTCTGGGCTATTGGTGCCGCATGGCGACTGAACGAGGAGTCATGGCTGAAGGATGTGGAGTGGCTGGACGGTCTGAAGCTGAAGGCCAGCTACGGTACTCAGGGTAATGACGTTATCGGTTACTATCATAACTATACTGACCTGTACAGGGTTGACCGTGTGGACGGTGACGCCGCATTGGTGAAGGTGAACCGCGGTAATCCCGATCTGACTTGGGAGAAGAGCAAGAACTTCAATGTAGGTTTCGAGGCCAGCTTCTGGAAGAGACTGAACGTTAACTTTGACTTCTTCATCAAGAAGACTACCGACCTGCTTTACGCCAGTCCTCTGTCTCCCTCAGAGGGTAGCCCCAGCTCTATCTACCGCAATGAGATGGATATGAAGAATACGGGTATCGAACTGGAAATCAGCGGTGATATTATCCGAACTAAGAACGTACGCTGGAATGCTGCTCTTAACCTGACTCACTATAAGAATAAGCTGACCAAGCTGCCCGCATCCAAGCCTGCAGACCTGTATCCTGACGGTTATCAGGCCGGTAACTATTGGAGAAAGCTGGGCGGTTCACTCTATGACTGGTATATGTATGAGTATGCTGGCGTTGATCCCACCAACGGTCTGCCTCAGTACAACAAGTATGTTACGGATGACGAAGGCAATGAGACTGTTGTGAAGGTGAACACTATTACCGAGGCTACCCAGCGCCAGACCGGCAAGTCTGCCATTCCTGACCTGACCGGCGGTTTCAGCACCAGCCTGGAGGCCTATGGCTTCGACCTCTCTATCCAGACTGCCTTCCAGTTAGGTGGCTATGTATTTGACAGATACTATTCTACACTGATGACATCCGGTGGTATGGGCTCTAACTTCCACAAGGATATGTTCAACCGCTGGACTCCCAGCCATACTGACACTAATATCCCCAGACTGTTCTACCGTGGCTCTAATGAGGGTATCAGCGGTAACTCTGACTACTATCTGACCAAGGCCAGCTACTTTAGTCTGAGAAACATTACGCTGGGTTACACCCTTCCCAAGAGAATTACCGGCAAGTGGGGCGTAGACGTGCTGCGTGTATATCTTACCGGCGACAACATCTGGTTGCAGTCTAAGCGCAGGGGCTTGGATCCCCGTCAGAACTATACCGGTTCTACCGCTTATGTATATTCTGCCCTGAGTTCTTACTCATTAGGTGTTAAGGTTTCATTCTAAGAGTGTTTAACAACAAAAATAAGAATGTTATTATGAAATTATTGAAATATATTACAGTTAGTATGGCTGCTCTGATTGGGTTCAACTCATGTAGCAGCGACTATCTGGAAACAGATTATACACGCTATTTAGGCGAAAAGGAGGCTGCCAGTGCGGCTGCCAGCAATCCTGACGTGTTCCTGAACGGTATATGGTCACAGCTTGTGGCTTACGAGGGTGAGCATGAGCGTTACGGTTATCTGTCATGGATGATGTTCCTGCAGGTAATGGGTGAGGATATGTCCCATGAGAACGGACAGACGAACTACCACTTTGACTATCTGCTGGATTACCGTGAGGCTCAGTGGGTAAGAACCCGTCTGATTTGGGGCGGTTTCTACTCGCTAATCGATAAGGCCAATGCCATTATCAGCCTTTATCCTAACGGTGGCAGCAATGTTACCGAGAAGGGCCTTTTAGGTCAGGCTTTGACTATCCGCGGTATGTCTTATACTTATCTGGCTCAGATTTATCAGGATTACCTGGATGAGGAGGGTAATATCAGACGTGACGCTCCTGCCGTTCCCGTTTACTTCAACTCTGCCGACGGCAAGACGGCCGCTGAGATTGAGGAGGCTAAGGGCCGTAATACCATAGGCTTCGTTCTGGATGAGGCCGGTAAGGACTTGGAGAGAGCTGTGGAGCTGCTGGGTGCCGGTTATGAGCGTCCCACCAAGAACTATATTGATGTTCATGTGGCAAACGGTTTCCTGGCCCGTTACTATATGGTAACACAGCAGTGGGAGAAGGCCGCCGCTGCCGCCAAGGCTGCCCGCGAAGGCTTCCCCATCATGGGTAAGGAAGACCTGTATGCCGGTTTCAACGATATCAACAACTCTGAGTGGATGTGGGGCTTCAAGCATACTACGGAAACTCAGACGTCCTACGCTTCATTCTTCTCATGGATGGCTTCCGGCGGTCCCGGTTATGGCGGCCTCTGGGGTGCTGTGACGATTGACAAGAAGCTGTATGACCAGATTCCCGCATCTGACTACCGCAAGAACCAGTTCACGGGTCCTGAGGGTGACAATACCCTGCCTAACAATGCGGGCAAGCCTTATGCCAACGTGAAGTTTGTGACCAGAGCCAACTGGCTGAACGACTACCTGTATATGCGTTCTTCTGAAATGGTGCTGATTGAGGCTGAGGCTTATGCTCACCTGAACCAGGGCGGCAAGGCTGCCGAGGTGCTGAGAGAGCTGATGTCCAAGCGCGATCCCAGTTGGAATATGTCATCTGTCAGTGTTGAGGATGTATATCTGCAGCGTCGTATCGAGCTGTGGGGTGAGGGCTTCACTTACTTTGACCTGAAGCGTCTGAACAAGGGTATCGACCGTAACTATGAGGGTAACAACTATCCTGCCGGTTATGCGTTGACCGTTCCCGCTCACAGTGTATTGTGGACATATCAGATTCCTTTGAGTGAGATTCAGGAGAACACTCATATTTCCGAAGAAGACCAAAACCCATAAAAACAGGAGGAACAAGTTATGAAAAAATTATTCAAATATGTGATTCCATGCGTAGCCATTGCACTGTCTCTGACCAGCTGTAGTGACACGATGGATGACAAGGCAGCTATTGATGCCAAATACGAGAAGTTGGAGATTCCCACCATTGCAGTGTCTTCTGCTATTGCCGGCAGTTATTCAGAGGCTGTGGCTACAGGTGCTCTGTCAGCTGTTGATAATGCTCAGGAGGTGGGTTTCCAGGTTTCAACAGACGAGTCATTCGCTACCTATGCTTCCTTTGTGAGCGAGGAGGTGGCTGCTGAATTTACAGCTAAGCTGACAAATCTGACGGAGAAGACTACTTACTATGTACGTCCGTATGTGTTTACCAAGACCGGTCAGACCGTCTGCGGTGAGGCCACATCCTTTACAACACCTGGTGCTCCTTACTTTGATATCATCGGCACATATACGGCTGTTGACTACGAGCATTCAAGTGCCGTTGATTTTGACCAGTCTGGTGACTCCTATACTGTAACGGTGTCATATGCGGACGGCAGTGACACAGAGGTGGAAATCTTCAACCTCTGGGGCGGCGGCGAGACGCTGGTAGGTGTTTATGACGCAGCGACTTCCACCATCACTGTTCCTACGGGTCAGAACCTGTATTACTATGACGGTTACGGTTATGTTACGGCCAGAGCGGTAAATGATAATATTACCAATTACCAGGATAATATCATCTTCAAGTTCACTCCACTGGGTGGTATGATGGTAACCGGTATTTATCAGTGTTACCTTGCCGCGGCAAGTTATTCTTTCGGTTTCATGCATACCAGCATGGTACATAATAGTGAGAATGACGAATAAACAGACAATCGTTCCCGGAAGATAATTAGCAAACTGCAAAAAACGGGTTTGGAGATTAACGGATTTCCAGACCCGTTTTTGAATTAAAAAGATATGAGTATGCGTAAAGTCGTGTTTTTAGCGCTTTTCCTGTCTTGCCAGTGTATGTGGGCTGGGGTACGGCCGGAATCCAGGATGCGCAGGATTGCGGCAAGCAGACTTGCCGGATCGGCGGATGCCGCATCCAAAATGGATTTGCTGGAGTCCACGCCTTCCTATTATATATATGGTAAGGGGAAGCAGGGCTTTGTGGTAGTCAGCACTGATGATAGTACTACGCCGGTTCTGGGTTATTCCTCAACGGAGTACAATGCGGAGGATTTGCCTCCTGCGTTCAAGTGCTGGCTGAAGGCTGTAGCGGCTTCTGCCCCCTGTGAGACGACCTCAATATCATATACTGTTGTTCCTAACTTCCTGCCTACGACCTGGGGCCAGGGTGATCCCTTTAATTATCTGTGTCCTGAAATTGAAGGCAAGAAGGCTCCCAGCGGTTGTGTGGCAACGGCGATGTCGCAGATTATTTACTATTATCAGTATCCTGCGCAGGGGACGGGCAGCGGCTATTACTCGCTGGATAAAACCGGCTCGTCACGTTATCCTGATGTGATTAACGGTGTTTACCGTTGGGAGCTGATGAAACCGGATTATTCGGGTCAGTCCGTCGGGGATGAGGAGCGGATGGCTGTGGCCACTCTACTGAGGGATGCCGGCCTTGGCTCGCACATGAACTATGCCACAGGCGGAAGCGGCGCGTATATCGATGACGCGGCATTTGCCCTTGTTAACAACTTCGGATATGACTCCAATACCATGCGATATATGATAAAGTCATTTTACAGTAACGAGGAATGGAACCGTATTGTCTATGAGGAGCTGGCTGCCAGACGTCCGATACTGGTGGCCGGGCATGATGCCGCATCCGGCGGTCATGCCTTTGTTTTCAGCGGTGTGGATGAGGATGGTAAAATCTATGTGAACTGGGGCTGGAACGGTTCTGCTGACGGCTACTATGAGATGACTGCGCTGGATCCTCGTGGCATTTTGGGCTCGGACAATGCGATGAAATTCAATCTGAACAATCAGATGGTGTATGGAATACAGCCGCCGCAAGGTGAGCCTGATGAGTCCCTCCGGCCGTCGGGATGGGCCTGTCCGGATCCGTTTACGGCGGAATACCAGAATATACGTAACTGGCTGAAGGTGAAGACGTCATTCATCTATAATATATCTTACTTCCCCTTCACCGGTGAGATTAAACTGTATTGCGAGAGTGCGGATGGCGATGTGACTAAGGACAGATCCTATACT
Organism: uncultured Bacteroidales bacterium; assembly: GCA_902775385.1. GTDB lineage: Bacteria > Bacteroidota > Bacteroidia > Bacteroidales > Bacteroidaceae > Physcousia. The sequence goes on along the minus strand of CACYMI010000055.1, from coordinate 35,419 downwards.
TATCTGGATTATTCCCAGACCTCTATCGCATCAAAGTACGGATACAGTGACCAGGTGGCTACTGTCAAGACTACGGACCTGGAGCCCGGAAGGTATTTCATTTACCTGGTCTCTCAGACTGCGAAGGAACCGGTTCCCCAAAAGGTGCGTTATCCCGGCGGCCTGTTCCAGTATGTGATGACAAAGGCTGAGAACGGCAAGCTTACCATCGAGGAGGATGACTCTGCCGACAATATCCTATCTCCGCTTCAGCCTGCGGCTTCTGCCCCCGCTCCTGTCTATGACCTCAGCGGCCGGAAGGTTAATTCCCAAATGAAAAAGGGAATATATATTCAGAACGGGAAGAAGGTGCTGAGGTGATGAAAGATGTTCATTCCCTCAAATATATAATATGGCTCGCATTTTGTGCGGGCCATATTACATATAAGGGGTCTGTAGAACTGTTAAAAGGTTCCCGTTCCGGCCAACGGCCGGACTAACTGCCTATTA
>CACYMI010000055.1:0-34902 GCA_902775385.1 uncultured Bacteroidales bacterium | reverse complement strand
ATTATATTTGCAGAAAATTTACAAATATTTGACTTTAAGTTATGGTTCTTGAGTTTTGCGCAACCAATTACTTGTCAATTAAGGAAGAATTGAAGCTTTCCTTCATTGCAACTCCGCTCAAAGAGTCTTGCTCTGAGCCAAATGACCTGTTTCCTCTTGAAGATACAGGAATCTCACTTGTAAGAAGTGCTGTCGTTTATGGAGCGAATGCTTCAGGAAAATCCAACGTGCTAAAGTCATTCGGTTTTTACAAGAGATTTATTACGGAGTCTTTCAAAAACAGTCAGGCAGGAGAGGCTATTGATGTTGAGAATTTCAGGCTGAATTCCACAACCGTAAAAGAACCGACCATTATGGAGGCTACCTTCACCGATGGTGAGTTTATATACAGATACGGATTTGAGGTGGATAGTCAATCCGTTCATGAGGAATGGCTGTATAAACGTGCTTGTAAAAAAAGAGCCAAGGAGGTGGAAGTGTTCTATCGTGAAGGGGAGGCAACGACCGTTCATCCAAAAAGTACGTTGATACAGGAACTTGTCAATAAGAAAATGGTACGCAGTAATGCGTTACTGATTTCAACAGCAGCACAGTTCAACGAGCCAACGTCAGTCAGTATCCTTCAGTGGCTGAATGACACGAAGGTGGTTTTCTGCTCTGAGGACGAACAACTGTGGAGCAATGCCATCAGGCACCTTGATAACGAACCTCTGCGTAAGCGAATCATTGACTTTGCAAAGTACGCTGACCTTGGTATAGAGAATATCACCAAGATAGACAATCGTATAGTCAGTGACCACAAGCAGTATGACGATGAGGGACGCGAGGTGAACAATGTTTCCTTTGCATTCAATGGGAATGAATCTGAGGGAACCATAAAATACTTTTCGCTGGCATATCCTATCATTGACGCCCTTGACAACGGAAAGCGCATTGTCATTGACGAGCTTGACTCCAAGCTTCATCCGCTGCTCGTGAAGAGAATAGTAGCACTTTTCAATGATGCTAAGACGAACCCGAGGGGTGCCCAGCTCCTGTTTACTGCCCACGACACCTTCTTGCTCAGTGCCGGGCTGTTCAGAAGGGATCAGATCTGGTTCACACAGAAAAACAGTTTTGGTGCGACAGAGCTTTTTTCTTTGGCAGAATATAAGGTACGTAGCACCTCTCCATTCGAAAGGGACTATTTGTTGGGTAAATACGGGGCAACACCTATCATTGGTGACATGAGGAAAATCTTTAACCCTTCAAAATAACTATGGCTAAACGACAAAAGAAAGATCACAGGTCATCAGACCTCTCACGCCGTCAGGGGGTGAGGGAAATCAAGCAGTCGTTTCTCATTGTGTGTGAAGGCGAAAAGACAGAACCAGACTACTTCAAGGCTTTCCGAATGACTGCAGCGACGGTTAAGGCTGTTGGACAGGCAATGAATACGATGACACTTGTCAGCAAGGCAATCAGTATTCGTGAAGCCGACCAAAGGAGAAAGAAAGTTTATGACCAATGCTGGGTGGTCTTTGACAAGGATGACTTTCCGGCAAAGGATTTCAACCAGGCAATACAATATGCCGAGAAGAACGGTTTCCGTGTGGCATACAGTAATCAGGCATTTGAGTATTGGTTCCTGCTGCATTACAACTTATACACCGGTGCCATTCACCGGGATCAGTACAAAGACATGCTCACTAAACTGACTGGTATCCCATATAGCAAGAGCGAGGGCTATGGGGCAGCCATGTACAATCTTCTATTGTCCCGGCAGCAACAGGCTATTAGCAATGCTGAGACAGTTCTTGCCGGAATCTCGCATGGCAACCCTGCCGAGGAGGAATCTTCTACGACTGTTCAGAGACTTGTTATAGAACTTAACAAATTCTTGTAGAGGAGGCTCTTTTTCAGTGTTATTTTCCTGAAATCAAGAAGAAAACTCGCCAAAATGCAAAATTATTGCAAATTGGCGAGTTTATAGTTCGTTTTTGAATTTATATTCTCGTTCTCGTTCCCGTTCCCGTTCCCCACAGGGGTTACTCCACTGTTACGCTCTTGGCCAGGTTACGGGGACGGTCCACGTCCTTGCCCTTGCAGACAGCGATGTGGTAGGCCAGAAGCTGCAGGGGAATGCTGGCGATAAGGGGCTGGAAGCACTCCATTGTGTCGGGCAGGGTGATGATGTGGTCGGCAAACTTCTGAATCTGCGTATCACCCTCTGTCACCAGGGCTGTTACCCTTCCGCCTCGTGCGCGTACCTCTTGTATATTACTGATGACCTTCTCATAGAGGCGGTCGCGGGTGGCGATGACGAAGACGGGCATCTCGCTGTCGATAAGGGCGATGGGGCCGTGCTTCATCTCGGCTGCGGGATAGCCCTCGGCATGGATATAGCTGATTTCCTTCAGTTTGAGGGCTCCCTCCAATGCTACGGGGAAGTTATAGCCACGGCCTAAGTACAGGCAGTTCTTGGCGTAGGTGAAGATGGGGGCCAGGTGCTCTATCTGCTCGTTGGTGTTCAGGGCCTGTTCCATCTTGTCGGGAATCTGTGTCAGTTCCTTCACCATCTCCTTGTACTGGTCGCCGGGGATGGTGCGGCGCTCATTGGCTATACACAGGGCGAGCATGGAGAGTACGGTCACCTGGCCGGTGAAGGCTTTGGTGCTGGCAACGCCGATCTCGGGGCCTACGTGGATATATACGCCGGATGAGGTCTGGCGGGGAATGCTGGCACCGATGGCGTTGCATACGCCGAAGACGAAGGCGCCTGCCTGGCGTGCCAGTTCGATGGCGGCCAGGGTGTCGGCTGTCTCGCCGCTCTGTGAGATGGCTATAACTACATCATCGGGATAGATGACGGGGTCGCGGTAACGGAACTCGGAGGCGTACTCTACCTCTACGGGGATGCGGCACAGACTCTCGAACAGTTGCTTGCCGATAAGGCCTGCATGCCAGCTGGTTCCGCAAGCTACGATGATGATGCGGCGGGCACTGACCAGCTTCTCGCGGTAGTCGATTACGGCGGAGAGGGTGATGCGGTCGGCATCTACGTTGATACGGCCGCGCATGCAGTCGCGCAGACAGCCGGGCTGCTCAAAGATCTCCTTGAGCATGAAGTAGGGGTATCCGCCTTTCTCCAGCTGACCCAGTGTGACGTCAATCTGCTTTACCTTGGGGTGCTGGGTCTCGTTGTCCATGTTCACCACCTTCAGTTCCTGGCCTAACTGCAGGACGGCGATGTCGCCGTCATTCAGATAGACTACCTTGTCCGTGTATTCGGCTATGGGACTGGCATCTGAGGCCAGGTAGAAGTCTCCGTCATTGCCCAGGCCAACTACCAGCGGTGAACTCTGGCGGGCGCATATGATGGTGTCGGGGTGTTCTTTGTCCAGTATGGCAATGGCGTAAGCGCCGATTACCTGATGAAGGGCTACCTGAACGGCCTCGAGCAGTTCCAGGCCGTTGCTCTGCATGATGTATTCTACCAGTTGGACGAGCGCCTCGGAGTCTGTGGCGCTCTTGAACTGTATGCCGCGGCTTACGAGCTTCTCTTTCAGGGTGAGGTAGTTCTCGATAATTCCGTTATGTATAAGGGCCAGACGGCCGGAGGCGGAGTAGTGGGGGTGTGCATTGGTGCTGTTGGGCTCGCCGTGTGTGGCCCAGCGTGTGTGGGCTATACCTGCGCTGCCGGTGATGTCCTTCTCCTGACAGAATGCCTCCAGGTCGCTGACCTTGCCCTTGGCCTTGTACACATTCAGGTTACCGGTCTCGCTAATCATAGCTACGCCGGCGCTGTCATAGCCCCGGTATTCCAATCGTTGAAGTCCCTTGATCAAAATGGGATAGGCACGCTTGGTGCCAATGTAGCCTACTATTCCGCACATAACAGTAATGGGTTTAGTTGTTAATATTTTTCTTTAGTTAATTTGTCACTTTGTTTTAAAAACTGCGCAAAGTTACATCTTATTGTTTAATTATACAAGAAAAATTAAACAAAAAGATAATGTTTTGTTGGTTTAAGAGGTTTAAGAGGTTTAAGAGGTTTAAGAGGTTTAAGGGCTTAATAGGATTAATGGGTTTAATGGGCTCGCTAACTATCAACTGTCACCTGTCAACTAACCTCTAACCTCTAACCACTAACCTCTAAAAAAGCTCCCTCCCTCACGGGAGGGTCTTTTTTCTATTTTAATTTCATCAGCAGAAGGCCGATGGCTATCCAGATGATTTCACGCACGCGACAGATGATGCTGACAAACAATCCTGTGGCTGCTGAAAGGCCCAATGCCGCTATGGACAGCATGAATCCGCCTTCCTGAACACCTAACTGCAGGGGCAGGAAGCCGATCAGATTGGCAAAGAGGGAGGTGAAGGCCAGGATGAGTATGCTGTGCAGGAAGAGCAGGGTGTATCCTTCTATGCCTCCACCACAGTTTTCGCCGATGCTCAGGAGCATGAACATAATCTCCAGGCTCTGTACAATACGTGACAGGTATTCCAGCAGGAAGCTGCTGTAGAAGGCTTTCTTGTCCTGCTGGTGCAGGGCGGCTATCTGGCGGTCCACATTATGCAGGGCCTCGGAATGCTTCTCCAGGAAACGCTGGCTCCATCCCTTAAGACCTGGTATCTTGCCTATGAGGCGAAGTGTCTTGATGACCAATCCGTTCTTGTAACCGCGTGAGAACAGGTAGAAGGCGATGAGGCAGAAGACGAATGCCACGCCCAGCAGGATTCCGTAAAGGGTGTTAAGTTCTACGTCGGGGTCACCGTATGCTACAAGTCCCAGCCAAAGGAAGATGCTGGTGAACCATAGCCAGAAGTGGGCAAAGATGTGCATCATGGCATACAGGATGACGCTGCTGGTGGCTTCCTGCTTGTTGACATCACGGGAAAGTTCCAGAATGCGGTAGGGCTCGCCGCCCAGTCCGCCTACGGGGGTGGCGTAGTTGAGGGCGTAACCTGTGATGGTAAGTCTGAAGATGCGTAAGAAGCTGACTTTGTGCGCATCCTTGCAGTTGCCACGTATAATCTGACGCCACGAGAGGGCGTTGATGCCATAGACGAAGAACCATACTCCTACTATGGGAATCATCCACTTGCCGGCATCGAGTATGTGCTGCCATAATTCCGGAAAACTGACATCGAAGGAGAATATCATCCCCACTACAAAGATTACTCCTACAATGAAGAGCAGATTATTGATACGTTTCTTGGTCCACTGCATAATTAAATGAAGAATGAAGAATGAAGAGTGAAGAATTTGCTACCGCTGTATATCAGGGGGGCTGTCAGGCTGCGAGATTGTCAGCTACCCGTTTACAGAAAGATTCGTGACGGTGTCTGATCCAGCGGCAGAAGATTTCCATGCAGGTAACCTCGAATACGATGAAGTAGATGGAGGGGAGGTCGATGAGACAGAAGAGGATGAAGAAGGCGGTGCGGAAGTTGAAGGTAAGCATTCCGTTGTACTTCATCAGTTTCAGGGACTGGGCATGCAGCTCCTGGCGTACCTCGGCGGGCATGTTGTTGGCGGCACCGAACTTCTCCTTCAGGATGCGCAGCAGACGCTGGAACTGCGGGGTGGCCTTTTCCTGCTGACGGGTATATGAGATGTATGATTTCTGGAACAGCTTCCATACGCGGTTTCCCTTAGAGGGGGTGGCATCGTATTCCTTTTGCAGCTGTGCGGAATTGCTCAGCTCGCTTCCCTTCTCGCCCTTCAGGAAGAAGAGGTGTGCCTGGATGTAGTAGTCGGCGATACGCTGCTGTCCGCTCATGCTGTAGAAGCCGGAGATGAGTACGAAGACAAACAGGATGCCTGTGGCGATGAGCGCGTTGTCGGGGGTATCGGCAATGCCGAGGAAGTTGAACTCCAGGCTGTGATGACAGTAGAAACGCCAGGTGAGGGCGATGTAGATGGGGACAAACCAGGTGGGGCCTGCGAGTCCGTCCAGGATACGGCCCATACGGGACGACTTGCCGGTCATGCGGGCGAGCTGTCCGTCGGTGCAGTCATAGACATCTGCCCAGATGAGCAGGAAAATAGCCAGCAGGTTGAGCCAGAGGCCGCTCATGCCCTCGTAGTAATAGCTTCCGTGAGCGAAGAATAGGCAACTGGCGGCACCGATTATCATGGACAGGATGGTAACGGTGTTGGGGTGAATGTTGAACTTGGCGAATCCCAGCGCGCAGTAGTATGCCAGGGGGCGGACTACGCGGATGTCCAGCCAGTCGTCAGTCTCTGAGGACTTTAGTGTAGATAGGACTTTTTCTTTCATGCTTTTTTGACTAATGTCGTTTTCAGGGGTGCAAAATTACACCAAAAAAACTGGATGGCAAAATAATAGCGTAAAGTATTTTGTTATCCCGTGATTTCTGCGTACCTTTGCACCAATAATACTAATTTGAAATAAAAATCCTGTTTAGAATATGAATTATCTGGATAGAAATGAGTTTAACTTTGAGCCATCTGAGAAGGTGGTTGAAGCTATAAAGAATTTTAAGCCTGAGACGCTCTGCTTCTATACCCGTATATACGATCAGGGTAAGAAGAGTGTGATATCGGTGCGCCTCTCTGAAATCTATAATGTGCCTGAGGAGCAGGTGTTGCTGGGTTACGGCGGCGAGGAGATGCTGAAGAATGCCATCCACTACTTCCTGATGGAGGGCGATAACAAGACCATCCTGATTCCTGAGTTCTCCTGGTGGTACTACAACCGTGTAGCCGGTGAGTGCGGCGGTAACTTTGAGATGTATCCGCTGCATGAGACGGGCGATACCTTTGCCTATGACGTGGATGAGGTGATTGCCTATACGAACCGTGTTCACCCCCGTATGCTGCTGCTGGCTTCGCCCAACAATCCTACAGGTAACAGCCTGAGTAGCGAGGAAATCGGTAAGATTATGGAGAATATCCCCTCTGATACCATGGTGCTGGTGGACGAGGCCTACGCTTCCTTCATTACCTCGGATGTGGACTATATCGCTCCGCTGGTGAACAGGTACAACAACCTGATTATCTCACGTACGCTTTCCAAGTTCTACGGTCTGCCCGGCTTGCGTGTGGGTTTCGCTTTCATCGGTGCCGGACATGACCAGTTCCTGTCATACAGTAACAAGTATCTGGGATACAACCGCTTCTCCGAGGCTGTTGCCCTGGCCGCGCTGGAGAGTGACGAGCACTACCGCCGTGTGGCTGATGATATGGAATGGGACCGTCAGCTCTTCAAGAAGGAGTTGGGTGACCTGCCCGGATTCAAGGTGTACAAGAGTGTGGCCAACTTTATCCTGATCAAGTATCCTGTTGAGATCAAGGAGGCGCTGCAGAAGGCTCTGGCTGATCAGAACTATAAGATCAAGTTCATGACGGACAAGGGGCTGGAGGACTGCCTGCGTATTACGCTGGGCCGTAAGGAGCAGATTCAGGTGGTTGTGGATACCATTAAGAGGGTTTACCAGAACAAGTAAATAGTAAGACAAGATATTGATGAAAGCAATAATACTGGCAGCGGGCATGGCTTCAAGGCTACGCCCGCTTACTCTTACCACCCCGAAGAGTCTGCTGAAGGTGGGTGAGCGTTCGCTCCTGCAGCGTAGCATGGATGCCCTTATCGCCAATGGGGTGAGGGACTTCTGCATTGTGACGGGTTACCTGCACGAGATGATTGAGGATTTTGTGCAGAAGCAGTATGCCGACAGTATAAAGGTTACCTTTGTATATAATAAGGTGTACGAGACGACCAACAACATCTATTCGCTGTGGCTGGCCCGCCCCTTTGCCGAGGGTGAGGAGGTGCTGCTGCTGGACAGCGACCTGCTGTATGATCCGCAGATTGTGACCCGTGTGCTGGCTGCCGATGCCCCCAATGTGCTGACACTTATCAGACATGAGCTGGGTGAGGAGGAGATGAAGGTGGTTACGGATGCGCAGGGAAGCATCAGGGAAATCAGCAAGACGTGTAATCCCGCGGATGCTGCCGGTGAGAGCCTGGGCATTGAGAAGATGGGCAGGGAATATACCAGGGCGCTGTACCGTGAGTTGGAACCGATGATGAACAGGGAGCATCTGGAGAATGTGTTCTACGAGCGTGCCTTTGAGCGTCTGATTCCCCAGGGCCATACTTATCAGGTGCTGGATGTTACGGAGCTGTTCTCATGCGAGCTGGATACGATTGAGGACTTTGAGAACGCTAAGGCGAAGATTCCGGAGATTTTGTTTTAAGGAAGTTAAAAGGGAAGTTAAAGAAGAAGTTAAAGGGGAAGTCTTAAAAGGGAGTTAAATTACTTCCTTCTAGGACGATAGTTATAAAAAAGCGGGTGATTCTCAGAATCATCCGCTTTTTATTTATTCTTGATTTTCAATCACTTCAGGGAATTGATAGTCTCCTGCAGGGCCGCTATCTTGCTCTCGGCATCAGAGAGTTTCTTGCGCTCCAGCTCTACCACCTGGGCAGGGGCGTTCTGTACGAAGCGCTCGTTGCCGAGCTTCTTCTGAATGCCTGCCATGAAGCCTTGCAGGCGCTTGATTTCCGTCTCGGCCTTCTCAATCTCGGCTGCCGCGTCTATCAGGTTGCCCAGGGGAACGGCATACTCTTCTGTCCCGATGAGGAAGGACTGTGTGCCCTCGCTCTTCTTCCCGACAACGGCAATCTCTGAGAGGCCGGCCAGCTTCAGAATGGTATCGGCCCATGTGGTGTTATCCACACCTGCCGGTGCTTCCAGCTTGAGGGGCTCGCGGGGTGAGATGTTCTTGCTCTGACGGATGGCACGTACGCCGGAGATAACCTGCTTGGCGTGCTCGAACTGGGCGATAAGCTGTGCGTCTGCCTGGGAAGGAGCGTCCAATGTCAGGGTGCTGACCATAATGCTCTCACCCTCCTTGCGCTCGGCAATGTGCTGGTACAGCTCTTCGGTGATGAAGGGCATGAAGGGATGGATAATCTTCATCAGCTGTTCGAAGATGTCCAGCGTGGCCTGCAGTGTGGCTGCATCTATGGGAGCCTGATAGGCAGGCTTAATCATCTCAAGGTACCAGCCGGAGAACTCGTCGGTGAAGAGCTTGAAGGCAGACATCAGGGCCTCGTTGAGACGGTACTTGCTGTACAGATCGTTGATCTCTGCTACGGCAGTACGGATGGTGGCCTGCATCCAGGCGATAGCCTTCCGGTTGGCCTCGGGCTGTTCAATATCAGCCTGTTCCCATCCCTTTACCAGGCGGAAGGCATTCCAGATCTTGTTGCAGAAAGCGGCACCCTGCTGGCAGAGGTCCTCCTTGAAGAGGATATCGTTTCCGGCGGGAGCGGCAAGGAGCATACCCATGCGTACGCCGTCGGCACCGTACTTCTCGATAAGTCCGATGGGGTCGGGGCTGTTGCCGAGGCTCTTGGACATCTTACGGCCAATCTCGTCACGGACGATTCCTGTGAAATATACATTGCGGAAGGGTACATCCTTCAGGTATTCCTCGCCTGCCATAATCATACGGGCTACCCAGAAGAAGATGATATCCGGACCGGTTACAAGGTCGCTGGTGGGGTAGTAGTACTTAATCTCCTCATTGCCGGGATTATTGATACCGTCAAACAGGGATATGGGCCACAGCCAGCTGGAGAACCAGGTATCCAGAGCGTCCTCGTCCTGTGAGAGCATGTCCATCGTGATGTCCTTGCCATACTTCTCCTGCGCCTTCCTGAGTGCCTCCTCCTTAGTGAGAGCAACCACGAAGCGCTCCTCCTCGTCCTCGTTACCATTGATAAAGTATGCGGGAATACGGTGTCCCCACCACAACTGGCGGCTGATACACCAGTCCTGGATGTTCTCGAGCCAGTTCTTGTATGTGGTGACATACTTGGTGGGGTAGAACTTGATCTTACCCTCCAGTACGGGAGGCAGGGCTATGTCGGCAAAGTGCTTCATAGAGAGGAACCACTGTTTGCAGAGGCGGGGCTCTACGGCGGTATCCTGGTTGCGCTCGCTATAGCCTACCTTGTTGTCATAGTCCTCAATCTTCTCCATCAGACCGGCTTCCTGCAGGTCCTTGGAAATCTGCTTACGCACCTCCATGCGGTCCATTCCTACGTAGAGGGGACTCTGGTCGGAGATGGTGCCGTCGGGGTTGAAGATATCTATGGTCTCCAGATTGTGGGTCTTGCCCAGCTGGTAGTCGTTGATGTCATGCGCGGGAGTAACCTTCAGACAGCCTGTTCCGAACTCTACATCCACATAGCGGTCCTCGATAACGGGGATGACGCGGTTTACCAGGGGGACAATCACCTTGTGTCCGCGAAGCCACTGGTTCTTGGGGTCCTTGGGGTTGATACACATGGCGGTATCGCCCATGATGGTCTCGGGGCGGGTGGTGGCGACTACGGCGTAGTAGCCTTTGCTGTCTTTGTGTACGACGTTGCCGTCTCCCTCAGTGTAGTTTACCGGTGCTTCATCTGCCACGTAGTATTTCAGGTGGAACAGGTGGCTCTTCTCATCGTGATAGATAACCTCCTCGGTAGAGAGTACGGTCTGCGCCTTGGGGTCCCAGTTGACCATACGCAGGCCACGGTAGATGAGACCTTTGTCATAGAGGTCGCAGAATACCTTCAGGACTGACTCGCTGCGGGCTTCGTCCATGGTGAAGGCGGTACGGTCCCAGTCGCATGAGGCGCCCAGGCGGCGGAGCTGCTTCAGGATGATGCCTCCGTGCTCGTTGGTCCAGTCCCAGGCATGCTCCAGGAACTGCTCGCGGGTGAGGTCACGCTTCTTAATGCCTTGTGAGGCCAGCTTGTTTACCACCTTGGCTTCGGTGGCGATGGAGGCGTGGTCCGTTCCGGGAACCCAGCAGGCGTTCTTGCCGTCAAGGCGTGCCTTGCGGACCAGGATGTCCTGATCCTGAATGGTGTTGTTGAGCATGTGGCCCATGTGAAGGACTCCCGTCACATTTGGCGGGGGAATTACGACTGTATAGGGCTCACGTCCGTCAGGCTTACTGCTGAATAATTTGTGGTCCAGCCAGTACTGGTACCATTTGCTTTCCACTTCCGTGGGACTGTATTTTGAGGCTAATTCCATAATTTGATGAATACAAAAATGCTAATCGGCTGCAAAGTTACAAAATAATTATGAATTATGGATTGTGAAATATGAATTAAATGCCTACCTTTGCACTCACTATGCATTCAAAAGAAGAAAAACTGGCGGCATTCGGCAGGTTGCTGGATGTGATGGATGATCTGAGGGAGAAATGTCCCTGGGACAGGAAACAGACGTATGAGAGTTTACGCCCCAATACAATAGAAGAAACCTTCGAACTTTGTGATGCTTTGTTGAAGCACGACGAAAAGAATATCTGTAAGGAGTTGGGTGATGTATTGCTACATGTGGTGTTCTACGCTAAGATAGGCAGTGAGGGCGAGTCATTTGATATTGCCGATGCGTGCAACAAGCTCTGCGTCAAGCTGATTTTCCGTCATCCGCATGTATACGGCGATGCGGTGGCCAAGACCGCTGGCGATGTGGTGGAGAACTGGGAGAAGATCAAGCAGCGCGAGAAGGACGGTAACAAGACGGTACTGTCTGGTGTGCCTGACGCGCTTCCTTCGCTGATAAAGGCTTACCGTATTCAGGACAAGGCCCGGAATGTGGGCTTTGACTGGGATAAGAAGGAGGATGTGTGGGCCAAGGTGCATGAGGAACTGGGCGAGCTGGAGGCTGAGCTGCGGCTGGAGGATAACAGGGAGAAGCAGACGGCTGAGCTGGGGGACTTCCTCTTCAGCGTGATAAATGCTGCCCGGCTGTATCACCTGAATCCCGACAATGCGCTGGAGCATACCAACCAGAAGTTCATCAGGCGTTTCAACTATGTGGAACAGAAGGCGAAGGAGATGGGGCTGCAACTGCAGCAGATGACCCTGGCGCAGATGGACGAGCTGTGGAATGAGGCGAAGCGGACCGAAGGCCGGAACGGATAAAGTGAAAGGAGGGGAGCTGATTGCAAGCTTCCCTCCTTCTCATCATAATTAATTTTGAATGATTGGCTGGTAAAAAGCGATGTGGCCAAGCCTTTTTATTTCTTCTGCGGACGGTTGTCCCGTCTTCTGCCATTAAACTGGCGGAGCATCTTGCGGTGGTAAACGTCTTCGGCTAGCATTGCCTTATAAACCTTCTGGGCGGGTACGGTCTTTGCCAGTTTCTTATAGTAGGTTTCCTGAATCTGGGCCATCCTGGTGTTCAGCTCGCATATCCGCTGGATTTTGTTGGCGTAATCCTTCTCTGAGGGATTGTCATCCATGGGAATTCTCTTCAGCGTGAATATTTCCTTTTGCAGGTTGCGCTGCTCTTCTTTCATCTTGTGGAATACGGGGTAGAAAGCCTGGGCTTCCGCTGTGGTGAAGCCGGCTTCCCGGGTGATGAACTCTTCAAGTTTGGCCCGGAACTCTTCGGGGTTGAATTTCCAGCGTTCGTGCTGTGCCATCAGGCTGAAGCCGGCACAGAGCTGGAATAGGATGAGAATAAATAATTTTTTCATGTTTCTGTTAATCTGCTTCTGTAAGATAGGTTGCAATTTCCATATTGTTAATCATACTGTAATCGAGTGCGTCTTCGATGTACTGGCTGTTGTCGGCCTCGAAGGGGGTGCTCTGCTCTCCGATGCTGTCAGTCAGGAATGATGTGCCAAGAACGCATCCTGTCAGCATGGCGGCAATACTCCACTGTATTATCCTCCTACGTCTTCTCCGGCGTTCAATACGCTTCATGATACGCTGAGGAAATTCATTGAAGTAATTCTCCGGAACACGGAAGGGGTTTCCGTTCCCGAATCGGTCCATTATCATTTTTTCCTCATTCATGGTTTCTTGTGCTTGTTTGATAATATGATACGCTTATGCGCAAATGGTTTAATCGTCCAGCTGAAAAAAATCAATGATTTTCCTCACGGCATGGTGATAGGATGCTTTCAGGGCTCCTATGCTGGTTCCCAGTACCTGACTCATATCCTCGTACTTCATCTCCTGGTAGTATTTGAGATTGAAGACGGCTTTCTGCTTGTCGGGCAGTCGGGCTATGGCTTCCTGCAGGAGTGCCTGCGTCTCGTCTCCGTCAAAATAGGGGTCTGCCAGAAGCTGGTTGCTCAGGAAACCGTCGGTCCCTGAGATGATGTCCGTGTTATGCTTCTTCTTTTCCAGGAAGCTTAGCGACTCGTTGATGGCTATGCGGAAGAGCCAGGTGCTGATCTTGGCTTCCGCACGGAAGTCATCCAGTGCCATCCATGCCTTGATGAAGGTGTTCTGCAGGACATCGTCGGCGTCGTCATGGGTGAGTACAAGCCTTCGTATCTGCCAATAGAGTGCCTCCTGATACTCATGTACCAGGGTGCTGAAGGCTTTCTCTCTCTGAGACTTGTCTTTTAACTGGGTTATGATGGTTGCCTCGTCAATCATCGCTCAGTCCTTAGACGCGGAAAAGGTGCTTTGGTTTAAAATCTGTCCAGGGCATTTTCGATAATCGGGTCGTAATGGTAATTGTCCGGGTGCTCCTGCAGGTTCCCTTCCAAGTCGGGGTACAGGGTGTAATAGTCCAGGAAGACTGAGTAGCCGGTCTGGATGGGGTAGTTTCTGTTCTTCGGCTGCTGGTTGTCCTGGGGATTGTCGGCTATTTGTTCCCTTCCCCATGTTGTCAGCGGTGCCTTTCCTATCTGCATACGGATTCTGTCTTGTCGGATGCTGTCGGCCTCTTCCATTATGAAGTAGGCCAGGTCAAGTGGTTTCTCCAGACGGATGCATCCGTGGCTGACGGCTCTGTTGGCCAGTCGGAAGGCTGACGGCGTGTTGGTGTCATGCAGATAGACTGAGTGGTCGTTGGGGAAACGGAAGATGATGCGCCCCAGCGAGTTGCCTCCTCCGTTCTCCTGCCGGATGACATACCTTCCGCTCATCAGCTGTTCGGCGCTGAGGGCGGTGGGACTGACGCTTTGGCGTGTCTGCTTGTCGATAATGCTGTAGCGGTGGCGTGAGAAGTAGGCGGTGTCGCCGGTATGGCGGGGGGCTATCTCATGGCGTATGATGCTGGGGGGAATGTTCCAGTAGGGATTCAGCTCCACGCGGGTTATCTTGCTTACCAGCAGGGGGGATTTGTGGTCAATGGCTCCTCCGCAGATACGCATCCTGAGGATGCTGTCCTTCTCCTCATTGACAGCGGTGAGCTGGAAGCCTGCCAGGTTCACCCAGATGTACTTCCCCTGCGGACGGGGATAGCGCCATCGGGCCCGTTCCATATTGATGCGTGCCAGTCGTGCCCGCTCTCTGTTGCCGGAGTCCCTGGCGGTGAGGTAGTCTTGCTTCAGTGTCTGGTATAGCGGAATCCGGGGCTGTATCTCGCGCAGGAAGGGACCCAGTTCACCGTTCTGAGCCTGCTGTAAGGCATGGGTGTAGAAACTGTCTGTGGCATTCTCGGTGTGTATGCTGAAATGGTGACGCTGTGAGGCTTCGGGGTAGGATTTCTCGGATTCGATATTATTGAGGAGCCGGGACGGCAGTGTGTATCCGTACCTTTGTCCGGCGGCATATCTCAGGTATGCTTTCGTGAGCCGGTACTCCAGTCGGGCCATCAGCTGGTTAATGTCCTGTTTGCTTCCGTTCCTGTTTCTGAGATTCCGCAAGTCCTCCTCAATACCGGCGATGCCGAAACTGGACGGGTTGAAGCCTTCTTCCGCCACATTGCTCAGACAGGACAGGAGGGTGTCGGCGTTCTCGCCTACGCCGTGGCGGTTAATCCAGATAAAATGTCCCCTTCCGGCATAGTATTTGCGGGTGTATTTGTCGGCATACATCCTGGGCTCCGTCTGTATGAGCTGCTCCATTCCGTTGCGTATGTGCCGGCTTTTCAGGCTGTATTCGGGAAGTATCCATTCCTGTATGTCCTTCATGAATACAAACTGCTCATGCCTGCCATTCTCTTGGCAGGATGCTAACAGACCGATAAGGGGGATGATGATGAGATGCTTGGGCAGGAAGGCTTTCATCGAATGGAAATCTTACGCACTACCTTGCCGATCTTTACCAGATAGCAGCCCTTGGGCAGATTAACGGAATAAACCTTTCCTGTTGACTCCGTCTTTATGGTAGTGATTTTTGCGCCTGTAAGATTGAAGACTTCTATATCCTCGCCATTGGTGCCGGCTACACGAAGGGTGTTTCCGCTGACTACAATGGATACGGCAGATACGGTCGTCTCTATGGGCTCGTTATCTGTGTAGTCCATTGCGAATGCCGGCGCGAAAACCAACACTAAGGGCAGTATTATGAACAGAATTTTCTTCATTTTCTCATATTTCCTAACGCAAAGTTACTGATTTTATTTTATTGCCACAAACTTTTCCGTCGAAAAATGATAAAAATGCTCTGTTTTTCTATAATTTCAGCGTCAGCCCCTCATTGGCAAGCGTTGTTTGAGGGAAAATGGCCGTAGCTTCTGCCAGCAGGGCCTCTTCGTTGCTGACTCTGGCACTGAAGTGTCCGATGCACAGTTTCCCTGCCTGCGATTCCCTGGCTATGGAGGCTGCCTGTGAGGCGGTGGAGTGCTGGGTTTCCTGCGCCCGTCCGGCAAGTTCCTCGGGGTAGGTGGCTTCATGATACAGGAGGGTGACGTTCCTGAGTAAGCCGGTAAGCTCAGGAAGGTATGCCGTATCGGAACAGTAGGCATAGGAGCGTGCCTTGTCTGCCGGCGTTACCAGGCGTTCGTGAGGGATGACGGTTCCGTCCCCGGTTGTCCAGGAGGCTCCGGCCTTTATGTTGTTGATCTGCGAGAAGGGGATACTGAAGGCTTCTATCATCTCGCGCCTGATATGGGGCAGGGGAGGGGTTTCCCTGAAGAGGAAGCCTGAACAGGGCACCCGGTGTCTCAGTGGGATGCTCCATACGGTTACGCTGCGGTCCTTATATATAATATTATGTACGCGCGTATCAATGGGGTGGAAGATAATCCTGTAGGTGATGCCTTCGCAGTATATGCGTATGATATTGTCCAGAAATTCCTGCAGCTGCCGCGGTCCGTGGATGTGCAGCTCGGCTGTCCTGCCCAGCAGGGCCATGGTGCTGATGAGTCCCGGTAGGCCGAAGACGTGGTCGCCATGATTGTGTGAGATGAAGATGTGTCCGATACGTGCCATGGGCAGGCGCATCTTCTGCATCTGTGTCTGTGCCCCTTCGCCGCAGTCTATCATGTAGTATTTCCCCCGGATGTTGACAATCTGGGAGGTGGGCAGATGTCTGAGCGTGGGCTTGGCTGATCCGCATCCTAATATGCTGACTTCGAATATCTCCATCTTTTTTTTCTCTCTCTTTCCCGGATAACAGTGTTTGTTCAGAATTTGAAAAGGGGCAGCTTTTTACTTGCTGCCCCTTCGTTAGTATGATTCGCAGGTTTGCGCTGTGATTATTCGCCAGCCTGCATCTTAGCCTTCAATGCTGCCAGTGCATCCAGGTCGCCCAGGGTTGTGCTTGCAGCCTGGTTCTGGATGGTGGGAGTGTCCTCCTTACGGGCGTTTGTACGCTTGGTAGCCTTCTTGGCCTCGCGAGCCTCGGCACGCTGAACATCCTCGTAGATGCGGCTGTGGCTGAGGATAATGCGCTTGCTCTCCTTGTTGAACTCGATAACCTTGAACTGCAGCTTCTCGTTGAGCTGAGCCTGGCTGCCGTCTTCCTTGACAAGGTGCTTGGGAGTAGCGAAGCCCTCTACACCATACTCGAGCTGGATAACCGCACCCTTGTCGAGCATCTCAACGATAGTACCCTCGTGGATGCTGTCCTGAGTGAATACTGTCTCGAATACGTCCCAGGGATTCTCCTCCAGCTGCTTGTGGCCGAGAGAGAGGCGACGGTTGGTCTTGTCAATCTCCAGTACGCAAACTTCGATTTCAGCTCCGATCTGAGTGAACTCGCTGGGGTGCTTAACCTTCTTGGTCCAGCTGAGGTCGCTGATGTGGATAAGACCGTCAACACCTTCCTCAATCTCAACGAATACACCGAAGTTGGTGAAGTTGCGAACCTTGGCGGTATGCTTGCTGCCGATGGGGTACTTCTCCTCGATGTTCTCCCAGGGATCTTCCTTGAGCTGCTTGATACCCAGGGACATCTTGCGCTCCTCGCGGTCCAGGGTCAGGATAACTGCCTCTACCTCGTCGCCTACCTTCATGAAGTCCTGAGCGCTGCGCAGGTGCTGGCTCCAGCTCATCTCTGAAACGTGGATCAGACCCTCTACGCCGGGAGCGATCTCAACGAATGCTCCGTAGTCTGCCATAACGACAACCTTACCCTTTACGTGGTCACCAACCTTCAGGTTAGCATCCAGGGCATCCCAGGGATGAGGAGTGAGCTGCTTCAGACCCAGGGCAATACGCTTCTTCTCGTTGTCGAAGTCCAGAATAACAACGTTGATCTTCTGGTCCAGCTCAACGATTTCCTTAGGATCGTTTACGCGACCCCAGCTGAGGTCTGTGATGTGAATGAGACCGTCAACGCCACCCAGGTCGATGAATACACCGTAAGAGGTGATGTTCTTAACGGTACCCTCAAGTACCTGACCCTTCTCGAGACGGCCGATAATCTCTTGCTTCTGAGCCTCCAGCTCTGCCTCGATGAGAGCCTTGTGGCTTACAACTACGTTCTTGTAGTCCTGGTTGATCTTGACAACCTTGAACTCCATGGTCTTACCTACGAAGATGTCGTAGTCACGGATGGGCTTAACGTCAATCTGAGAGCCGGGCAGGAAGGCCTCGATGCCGAATACATCGACAATCATACCACCCTTAGTGCGGCACTTAACGTAACCCTTGATAATCTCTTCCTTCTCCAGAGCCTCGCCCTTCTTGTCTTCCTGATTCTCGATGTAAACCTCTACGGTGTCACCTACCTTCAGGTCGGGGTTGTAGCGGAATTCGCTTGCAGGTATGATACCATCGCTCTTGAAGCCGATGTTTACAACTACCTCGCGCTTGTTCATCGCGATTACAGTTCCATCAACTACATCGTGGTCATTTACCTTGTTCAGAGAGCCGTTGTAGGCCTCTTCCTGAGCCTCGCGGCTTGTTTCAACTTTGCTGTCACCATTGGCATATGCTTCCCAGTCGAAGTCTTCCAGAGGTGCAACGTTTTTCAAATCTGCCATACAGATTAATTAAATGTTAATATTATTGTTAATAAACTCGGGGTGCAAAGGTACAAAAAAAGTGAAAGCCGCGTATCGTTGCCGCGGCTTTATTATATTATTATATATATGATTTAATATTATTTAACACTATTAGGGCCCTCGTGCTGTGCTATAATCTCTTTTATCTTACGGGGAAGAATGGTTTTCTCTACCCTGCGGATGATTTTTCTCAGGTCCCATTTATTGGCTCTCTCCACAATGGTGACGGTATGGGAGGTCTGGCCGTTCTTATGGATGTACTTCAGCTTCCATTTGATATCATATACCATGTCTCCGTAAGTCTCGCATTCCCGGGTCAGGTATATTTGCTTGTGCGGGCCGGTTTTCTTCTCGCCGGTCCAAAAGGTCAGGTATAAGTGGTTAATATATGAGTCAAACATTTTTGCGTCCTCTTTTCCCTGCAAAATTACAGTTTTATTTTGTGACTGTAAAATTTTTTCATGAAAAAATACCCCCCCCCTGCTATTTTTTTTGCTTTTTTTAAGTTTCTCTGCGATTTGGTTGACAGTTGACAGTTACTTTTTTTACTCTTTCATTCTTCCATTTTTTCATTCTTTCCATTCTTTCATTCTTCCATTTTTTTCATTCTTTCCATTCTTTCATTCTTCCATTCTTTCATTCTTTCATTTTTTCTGCGTACCTTTGCGGCGGCAAAAAGTTTGTATAATCAGATAACACCTATCATGAGAAAGATTAATTGTATCGGAATACTTACCAGTGGCGGCGATGCGCCTGGTATGAATGCAGCCATCCGTGCCGTTACACGCGCGGGCATAGCTAACGGATTCAGGATTATGGCTATTTACCGTGGCTATGAAGGCCTTATTAACGATGATATCAAGGAGTTCAATACAGAGGATGTGAGCAACATCATTCAGCGGGGCGGCACCATTCTGAAAACGGCCAGAAGCAAGGAGTTTGAGACGCCGGAAGGCCGCCAGAAAGCTTTTGAGAATATGCAGAAACGCGGTATTGACGCGCTGGTGGTGATAGGCGGTAACGGTTCGCTGACAGGTGCCCGTATCTTTGCGCAGGAGTTTGATGTGCCCTGTATCGGACTTCCCGGTACTATTGACAATGACCTGAGCGGTACAGACAGTACCATTGGCTATGATACTACCCTGAATACTATTATGGAGTGTGTGGACAAGATCCGTGATACGGCTACCAGTCATGAGCGTATCTTCTTTGTTGAGGTAATGGGACGTGATGCCGGCTTCCTGGCACAGAACAGCGCTATCGCCGCGGGAGCTGAGGCTGCCATTATCCCCGAGGCCCAAATGCGGTGCCATGTACTATGCCGAGCGTGTGAAGAAGGATTATCCCGAGTTTGATGTGCGTGTTTCCATCCTGGGACACTTGCAGCGCGGCGGCAGCCCCAGTGCCAGTGACAGGATTCTGGCCAGCCGCTTGGGAGTAGGAGCTATTCAGGCCATTCTGGAAGGTCAGCGTAATGTGATGGTGGGTATCAAGAACGATGAAGTGGTGTATGTTCCCTTCTGCAATGCCATCAAAAGCGACAAGCCGGTGAAGAAGGAGCTTATCGATGTTTTGTCGGTTCTTAGTATCTGATGTGCTTATCACAGGCCTCTCATATATATTATATAATGTATATGGCTGACGGAGGTAACTTTTTTTCAAAAAAAAGAGTGAAATACTTGGCGGGTTCTGAAAAAAGCTATACCTTTGCACTCGCAAAACGGAAATGGTTACGCCAAGCGTGGTAAAAAGAAACCTCCGTAAGCACAAGGGCGTTTAGCTCAGCTGGTTCAGAGCATCTGCCTTACAAGCAGAGGGTCGGCGGTTCGAATCCGTCAACGCCCACAAACAAAATGGCTCCTTAGCTCAACTGAATAGAGCATTTGACTACGGATCAAAAGGTTGCAGGTTTGAATCCTGCAGGAGTCACCTCCTGGCAGTGGCCAGTGGACGGGTAGGTAGGTAAGTGGTTAAAACGGGCAGACTGTAAATCTGTTGCCTCACGGCTTCGGCAGTTCGAATCTGTCCCTGCCCACACAACGTAAGGTTTGCGGCAATAGCTCAGTTGGTAGAGCACAACCTTGCCAAGGTTGGGGTCGCGAGTTCGAGTCTCGTTTGCCGCTCACTTTTTTCTCTTAATGGTGCGTTAGTTCAGCTGGTTAGAATACATGCCTGTCACGCATGGGGTCACGGGTTCGAGTCCCGTACGCACCGCCACATAGCAAAAAGTGTTTTTCATGGTATTAGATTTTTAAGGTGAGATTCAAGGTCAGGGATGATATTGAATCTCTTTTTTTTATTATGCGTGTGCTAATTTAAAAATGAGAGAAGGTAATATGATGAAAAGAATATTGTGTGGCATTATGCTATTTGTCGCCTGTCTGGGCTTTGCGTTTGCTCAGGCCGATAGGATTGCGGGCGAATACCAGTGCGTGCATGACGGCGTGGATTCCAGAATCAGGATCTTCAGGTACGAGGACGGCTACCGTGCCCAATGTACCTGGGTGTCCAATCTGAGGATGGAGGACGGTACGCTCCGGAGGGATTTCAGGAATCCGGACCCGGCCAAGAGAAACGTTACCAACGATAAGGTAGTCATTATAGACAAGGTGAAATATGACGGCAAGGGAGCCTGGAATGATGGTAAAATCTATGATCCTACCAGGGGAAAGTACTTCACTGTTACACTGAGTTTCAAGGATGAGAAGACGCTGGCCGTCAGAGGCTCGGTAGCCTTTATCGGAAAAACTGTTTACTGGAAGAAACTGAAATAGCTGTTTATGGCAAAGGACAAGACATTGTATGTTTGCGACTATTGCGGACAGGAGAGTCTGAAGTGGGTGGGAAAGTGTCCCTCATGTGGCAACTGGAATACGATGAAAGAGTTCAGGGCCCCCTCTAACTCCCCCTCAAAGGGGAGGACTTTTTCCGGGCCGCTCTCTCCCGGAAGCGGGGAAGGGAAGCCTGTTCCTGTACGTAGCATTGTGGCTGAGTCAGAGCCCCGCATCGATATGGGGGACGATGAACTGAACCGCGTGCTGGGAGGCGGACTGGTCCCCGGCAGCCTGGTGCTGCTGGGCGGTGAGCCTGGAATCGGAAAGAGCACGCTTATCCTGCAGACCGTCCTGCGACTGGCAGGCCGCAAGGTGCTGTATGTGAGCGGCGAGGAGAGTGCCCGACAGATTAAGCTGAGGGCCGACAGACTGTCTGAGACTTCCGGCATGGCTTCCTCGGACGGCCTGCTTATCCTTACGGAAACCTCCCTGGAGCAGATTTATACCCAGATAGAGCAGACTCGGCCCGACCTGGTGGTCATAGACTCCATTCAGACCATCCAGACCGAGGCGGTGGAGAGCAGTCCGGGCAGTCTCAGCCAGATAAGGGAATGTGCCGCCAGCCTGCTGAAGTATGCCAAGGGTGGGGGCGTGAGCGTCATCCTGATTGGTCATATTACCAAGGAGGGGACACTGGCAGGTCCCAAGGTACTGGAGCATATTGTGGATGCCGTCCTGCAGTTCGAGGGCGACCAGCATTATATGTACCGCATCCTCAGAAGTATCAAGAACCGCTTCGGCAGTACCAGTGAGCTGGGCATCTATGAGATGAAGCATGACGGATTGCGCCAGGTATCCAATCCCAGCGAACTGTTGCTTACCGATGACCGGGAGGGGCTCTCAGGTATTGCCATTGCCTGCGCCATAGAGGGGGCCCGCCCCTTTATGATAGAGACACAGGCCCTGGTGAGTACGGCAGCCTACGGAACCGCTCAGCGTAGTACCACCGGCTATGAGAGCCGCAGGCTGAATATGCTGCTGGCCGTTCTGGAGAAACGTGTGGGCTTCAAACTGGCCACCAAGGATGTGTTCCTGAATATAGCCGGCGGACTGCGTGTGACAGACCCGGCCCTGGACCTGGCCGTGATAGCGGCTGTGCTGAGCAGCAACGGGGACATGCCCATCGATACAGACGTCTGTATGACGGGCGAGGTGGGACTGAGCGGTGAGATACGCCCCGTCTCGCGTATCGAGCAGCGTATAGCGGAAGCGCAGAAGTTGGGATTCCAGCGCATCCTCATCCCCTCCCATAATATGAAGGGAATTGACGCCAGGCAGTATAAAATCGAGGTGGTTCCCGTCCGTCGCGTGGCAGAAGCGGTCCGGGAGCTCTTCGGATAGTGTTAATGTAAAAAATACCAAGTTGCATTCTTGCCTATTTCAGGGGAAGTGTGTATATTTGCAGCCAAATGATATAAATCTTTACTTGAAATGAAGAGAATTTTGATTTCATGCATGATGCTCCTGATGATTCAGGCAGCCGGTGCTTACGAGGTTTCCGTATCGATGCTCCAGGAAAATGACAGTACCTGGAAGTTTAATGTCAGTCTGGACGGGAACGATGTGGATTTTACCGCATTCCAGATGGATGTGGCATTAGAGGGTGAGGCAGAGGTCCCGGAGACGGGCCTGGTCTGTGATTCCCTGCTGTGTAATCATAAGCTGATGCTGGGTACTCCCAAGGACAAGTACCGCATTATTGCGTACAGCGGCGCCACCACTCCCTTCAAGAGCCAGAACGGCAACCTGCTTACCTTTACGGTAAAGGGTAATCCCAGCACCATCAGCATTGACAAGATTATATTCGTGGAGCCAGATGCCACTTCCCATCCCGCAACGGATCTGACGGCCATAACCGTGGAGGATCCTACTGCCATCAAAGGCGTTTCCGCAACCGGCAAGGCTGCCGATGCGGCTTACGATATGGCAGGCCGCAAGGTTACCCACCTCAAGAACAATGCCGTATTCGTGTTGGACGGCAAGAAGGTGCTGGTTAAGTAAATGTTAACGTCAACGTCAACGTCAACTAACCACTAACCTCTAACCGCTAACCGCTAATATAAGCGGCACACGCCTCGGCGCACCGTTCGCCGTCAACACCGGCGCTGACGATACCGCCTGCATAGCCGGCTCCTTCTCCGCAAGGGAAGAGGCCGGCTATACTTATGTGCTGCAGGGTATCGGCATTGCGGATGATACGCACGGGACTGCTGGTGCGTGTCTCCACGCCAATGACCGTTGCCTCGTTGGTCAGGAAACCGTGCTTCTGCTTCCCCCATATCTTAAAGGCTTCCCTGAGCCGGCTGCTTACAAACTTAGGCATCCAGAAGTGTAACGGGCTGGCCAGCAGACCGGGAGCATAGGAGGATGGATTGAGGTCGGCCGACAGGCGTCCGTTTACAAAGTCCGCCATCCTTTGTGCCGGTGCAGTCTGCTTCTGGTTGCCTTGCAGCCAGCACTGTTTCTCCAGCTCTTCCTGAAAGCGCATCACCGAGAGTGCGCTGTTCAGGGGCTCTCCCTGCGAGTCGCCCGATAGGGATGCTATGTCCTCAGGCCTTATCTCCACCACCATACCGCTGTTGCTCCATCGGCCTCCGCGGTTGCTGGGACTCATACCGTTCACCACAATCTGTTCCGGTCCGCTGGCAGCCGGTACGACAAATCCGCCCGGGCACATGCAGAAGCTGTAAACGCCGCGTCCCTCTACCTGCTGCACCATGCTGTACTCGGCAGCCGGCAGCCATTTGCCACGTCCCTGCTTACTATGGTACTGTATCTGGTCTATCAGCGTAGCGGGATGTTCCAGCCGTACACCCACGGCTATGCCCTTGGCCTCTATTTCTATACTGTTGTCGGCAAACCAGCGATAGACATCCCGTGCAGAATGGCCGGTGGCCAGGATGACGGGGCCTTTGAATAGTTGAGAGTTGAGAGTTGAGAGTTGAGAGTTCTCCAATTGTGAATTGTCAACGGCTTCTATGCCTATGACCTTGCCGTCCCTGATGACGAGGCCGGTCATTCTGGTCTGGAAGTGTACCTCACCGCCGTATTTCAGGATGGTGTTGCGCATATTCTCGATCACGCGGGGCAGACGGTCTGTTCCTATGTGGGGATGGGCATCCGCCAGAATGTTCGGGCTGGCCCCGTGCTGTACGAAGATGTTCAGGATTCTGTCAGCGTTGCCGCGTTTCTTGCTGCGGGTGTACAGCTTGCCGTCACTGTAGGCACCCGCTCCTCCTTCGCCGAAGGAGTAGTTGCTCTCAGGGTCCACCTTCTGCTCGGGGCGTATCCGTGCCAGGTCCTTCTTCCGCTCATGTACGTCCTTTCCGCGCTCTATAACGATGGGGCGCAGCCCCAGCTCTATCAGTCTCAGGGCGGCAAACAGTCCGCCTGGGCCCGCACCCACCACAATCACCTCCGGGCGGTCGCTGACATCGTGGTACTCAACGGGTGTATATAGCAGTTCCTCCGGCTCCTCGTTCAGGTAAACCCTTACGGTCAGGTTCACGTATACAGTCCGCTGGCGGGCGTCTATACTGCGTTTCAATACCCTTATGGCCTGTGCCCTGATACCCTCATTCTGCTGAAGGTACGCCATAATACTCTGTTCGTTATATGCCTCCCGGGGCAGTATTCTTAAGCTAAGTTCTTGTGTCATACATTTATAATGTATAGCAAAAGTACAAATAATTCTTTTTTTTCATCGTCTGTTTTAAATATTTTTCTTATATTTGCACAGGTTTTGTATAAGATAAGTTTACCAAAAGGATGAAAGTACTTAAATTTGGCGGAACATCCGTAGGTTCCGTAGAAAGTATTCTTAATGTAAAAAGGATTGTTGAAAGTCAGAATGAGCCCGTCATTGTTATCGTAAGTGCACTGGGCGGAATTACCGACAAACTTATAAAGACCAGCCAGATGGCTGTAGAGGGCGACTCGCTCTATCAGAAGAGTTTCTGGGAGATGGAGGAGCGCCATGAGGAGATGATAAACGCCATTATCCCTGCGGGTAAAAAGCGTGACGGACTGCTCGCTGAGGTCAAGAGCAGCCTGGAGGAACTCAGAAGCATCTTCCAGGGCGTATATCTGATCCGTGACCTCAGCCCCAAGACTCAGGCAGCCATCGTCAGCTACGGCGAGCGTATCAGCAGCCGCATCGTTGCCACCCTTATTGAGGGTGCTGCCTGGTTTGACAGCCGTGAGTTTATCAAGACGGAGGTCAAGCAGGGCAAGAAGTGCCTGGCTACCGATATTACCAACAAGCTGGTGCGTGAGACCTGGAAGGACATTCCCCAAGTCAGCATCGTAGGCGGCTTCATCAGCCGGGATACCGAGAGCGGCGAGATCACCAACCTGGGACGCGGCGGCAGCGACTATACCGCCAGTATCATCGCGGCAGCCCTGGGCGCCAGTGTGCTGGAGATCTGGACCGATGTGGACGGCTTCATGACCGCCGACCCCCGTGTCATCAGCTCGGCCTATGTGATTCCCGAACTGAGTTACGTTGAGGCTATGGAGCTCTGCAACTTCGGTGCCAAGGTAGTATATCCTCCCACCATTTATCCTGTATGTATTAAGAATATTCCTATACTTATCAAAAATACCTTTAATCCCGATGCGCCCGGTTCTATTATCAAGGACGTAGTGAAGGATGACAAGCGTAGCATTAAGGGTATCAGCAGTATCAAAGGAACTTCTCTGATTACTGTATCGGGACTTTCTATGGTAGGTGTGATAGGCGTGAACCGTCGCATCTTTACTTGTCTGGCCGACAACGGTATCAGCGTCTTTATGGTTAGCCAGGCCAGTTCAGAGAACAATACCAGTATCGGTGTGCAGGATGTGGATGCCGATGAGGCCTGCCGTGTGCTCAACCTGGAGTTCCAGAAGGAGATAGAGGAGGGTGCCATGTTCCCCATGATAGCCGAGAAGGGACTGGCTACCGTAGCCGTTGTGGGCGAGAACATGAAGCATACGCCCGGTATTGCCGGTAAACTGTTCGGAACCCTCGGCCGCAGCGGTATCAGCGTCATAGCCTGTGCCCAGGGTGCCAGCGAGACCAACATCTCATTCGTCATCAACCAGAACTACCTGCGCAAGGCCCTGAATGTAATCCATGACTCCTTCTTCCTGAGCGAGTATCAGGTACTGAATATCTTCATCTGCGGCGTGGGAACCGTAGGCGGAAGCCTGATAGAGCAGATTCACCAGCAGCAGGAGAAACTGATGCGTGAGCTGCGCCTGAAACTCAATGTGGTGGGTATTGCCAGCGGACATAATGCCATGTTCTGCAGGGAAGGACTGGAACTGGAGAATTTCCGTGAGAATCTGAAGGCGGCAGCCCCCAGCAATATCCAGCGTCTGCATGACGAGGTGATAGGGATGAACATCTTCAACAGCGTCTTTGTGGACTGTACCGCCAGCGAGGAGGTGGCAGGACTGTACAAGGACTTCCTGACGCACAATATCAATGTGGTGGCAGCCAACAAGATTGCCGCCAGCAGTGACTATGCCAATTACAGCGAACTGAAGCATATCGCCCAGAAGCGTGGCGTCAAGTTCCTCTTCGAGGCCAACGTAGGTGCCGGACTTCCCATTATCCGCACCATCAACGACCTGTGCAATTCAGGCGACAAGATCCTGCGTATCGAGGCCGTGCTGAGCGGAACGCTCAACTTCATCTTCAACACCATCAGCAAGGACATCCCCTTCAGCAAGACCGTTGAGATGGCCAAGGCCGAGGGCTATAGCGAGCCCGATCCCCGTGTGGACCTTAGCGGTAAGGATGTGGTCCGCAAGCTTGTAATCCTGGCACGTGAGGCAGGATATGAGATTAACCAGGAGGATGTGGAGACCCAGCTGTTCATTCCCGAGAGCTTCTTCGAGGGAACCATTGAGGACTTCTGGAAGAACCTTCCCTCCCTGGATGCCGGTTTCGAGGCCCGGCGTGCCGTCCTGGAGAAGGAGAACAAGGTGTGGCGCTTTGTGGCCAAGTTCGAGAACGGACGCGGAAGTGTATCCCTCGGAGAGTTCAACCGTGACCACTCCTTCTACGTACTGGAGGGTTCCAATAACATCGTCCTGCTTACCACAGAGCGTTACAACGAGTACCCCATGCTCATTCAGGGATACGGAGCGGGAGCCAGCGTAACAGCCGCCGGCGTCTTTGCCGACATCATGAGTCTGGCTTAACAGCCCCCTTTCGTATTATCCATTATCCATATTGAATGAAACATCTTATTATATTAGGTGATGGTATGGCCGACTGGGCTGTACCCCAGCTGGGTAACAAAACCCTTCTGGAATATGCTGCTACGCCCCACATGGATTGGCTGGCCCGGCATGGCAGGAACGGTCTGCTGAAGACCATACCCGACGGATTCCATCCTGGCAGTGAGGTGGCCAACAGCAGTATCTTAGGATATGACCAGCATATTGTTTATGAGGGACGTGGCCCCTTGGAAGCTGCCAGCATAGGCGTTGAGCTGGATGCCGATGATCTGGCCATGCGTTGTAATCTGGTGTGTCTGGAGGGCGACTTGCTGAAGAATCACTCCTGTGGCCGGCTCGAGACAGAGGAGGGCGATGTGCTCATCCGTTTCCTCCAGGAGAAGTTGGGCAGCGATCGCATACATTTCTATACCGGTGTCCAGTACCGTCATCTGCTGGTCATCAAGGGGGGCAACAAGCAGCTGAATTGTACACCCCCGCATGACATACCCCTTCAGCCTTGGAGAAACAGCCTCCCCCTTGCCTCCTCCGAAGGAGAGGGGAGTGAGACGGCTCAGTTGCTCTGTGAGCTGATTCTCAAGAGTCAGGAGTTGCTGAAGAATCATCCTCTGAATATAGAACGCCAAAAGCGTGGCATGGATCCTGCCAACAGTATTTGGCCATGGGGTGGGGGATACCGGCCTAAGATGGTACCGCTTACCACCACTTATCCCCAGATCAGGAAAGGCTCTGTGATAACCGCCGTGGATCTGATTCGCGGCATCGGCAAATATGCCGGTCTGCGTGTCATTGACGTGGAAGGAGCCACAGGACTCTGGGATACCAATTACGAGGGTAAGGCCCAGGCTGCTATCCGGGCACTCCGTGAGGGTGACGACTTTGTATATGTACACGTTGAGGCCAGTGATGAGGCCGGGCACGACGGAGATCTGGAACTCAAGTTGAAGACCATTGAGAATCTGGACAACCGGCTGGTACGTCCCATCCTTGAGGCTTTGCCGACGATTGACGAGCCCGTTGCCATAGCTCTCTTGCCCGACCATCCTACGCCTGTCAGTCACCGTACGCATACGGCAGAGCCCGTTCCGTTCTGTATCTGTTATCCAGGCATAGAGCCTGACAGTGTGCAGACCTTCAGCGAGGTGGCGGCCAAGCAAGGCGCTTACGGCTGTCTTGAAGGCGATGCCTTTATCAGGGAGTTTATGAGGGGTTAGCGGTTAGTGGTTAGCGGTTAGGAGTTAGTGGTTAGTGGTAAGTGGTTAGTGGTTAGGAGTTAGTTAATTTTGAATTTATGAATTTTGAGTTATAATCATGAAATACTATAGCACAAACGGGAAAGCGCCTCTTGCAACCTTGCAGAAAGCGGTTGTGAAAGGTCTGGCAGAAGATAAGGGCCTGTATATGCCCCAGCGTATCAATCCCCTTCCAGAGTCGTTCTTTGATACGATTCAGGACCTCTCCTTTCAGGAGATTGCCCTTCAGGTAGCCACTTGCTTCTTTGGCGAGGACGTGGAGCCTGATGCGCTCCGCAGGATTGTCTATGACACCCTTTCCTTCGATGTTCCTATGGTAAAGGTAACTGACAATATCTACAGCTTAGAGCTCTTCCACGGTCCCACCCTGGCCTTCAAGGATGTGGGTGCCCGCTTTATGGCCCGTCTGCTGCAGTACTTCATCAAAGACCTTCAGGACCATAAGGAAGTGAACGTCTTGGTGGCCACCAGCGGTGACACAGGTTCGGCCGTAGCCAACGGGTTCCTGGGCGTGGAGGGTGTCCATGTATATGTCCTGTATCCCAAGGGAAAGGTCAGTCCTATCCAGGAGTGCCAGTTTACCACACTGGGCCGGAATATCACCGCCATTGAGGTGGACGGTGTCTTTGACGACTGTCAGGCACTAGTCAAGAGCGCCTTCATGGATGATGAGCTGAACGGGCACATGCTGCTCACCTCGGCCAACAGCATCAATGTGGCCCGCTTCCTGCCCCAGAGCTTCTATTACTTCTGGGCCTATGCACAACTCAAGAAACAGGGGCTTTCCGACAATGTCGTGGCTTGCGTTCCCAGCGGCAACTTCGGCAATATCTGTTCAGCCCTCTTCGGCAAGCGGATGGGCCTGCCCATCCACCGTTTCATCGCTGCCAATAATGCCAATGATGTGTTCTTCAATTACCTGAAGACCGGCGAATACAATCCCAAGGCCAGCATTCAGACCATTGCCAATGCTATGGATGTGGGGGCACCCAGCAACTTTGCCCGTATCTACGACCTCTATGGAAAGGACCATGCTGCCATCTGTGCCGATATCTCCGGCGCTACCTATACCGATGAGCAGATTGCCCAGACCATGTGTGAGTGCCTGCAGGAGACGGGCTACCAGCTGGATCCTCACGGAGCCTGCGGTTATCGTGCCTTGCAGGAGGGCTTGCGTGAGGGCGAGGCAGGTTTCTTCCTGGAGACCGCTCATCCTGCCAAGTTCAAGCAGGTGGTGGATGATATATGCGGTACCGACATAGAGATTCCTGCCCGTTTGCAGGCCTTTATGAAGGGCACTAAGCAGAGCGTCCCTATGAGTAAGGATTTTGCCGACTTCAAGGCTTATCTGATGAGCCGTTAAAAGACCCCGTTAACGTTAACGGGAACGATAACGTCAACGTCAACTCGCTAATCGCTCAACGGTTCTCCCTCTCCTTTGGAGAGGGCCGGGGTGAGGCTGCTAACCGCTACAACAACCGCGTTGCCGTCCCTAACGTGGAACTTTACTTCCCAATCTGCAAACTCCATGGCATAGATACGTTCAGGGTCCTCCTGGTAATGAGGCCTGGGGTCGGCAGCCAGTACGCCGCGTAAGTCATCCAGCTTATCCGCATCAAACATACATGCTATATCAGACGGAATCTCTACTCTCAGGGGTTCCGTCTTCCGGTTCTGCTCCTCGGCAAAGCCGCCCCGTGCATCCGGGTGCGAATCCGTAAAGGGCAGGTAAGGCTTGATGTCCAGGATAGGCGTGCCGTCCATCAGGTCGGCCCCCTCCACTTCTATAACGGGTCCCTCAGGTGTGTGCAGCTCTATTTTGCTGATGCGGACGGATGATAGGCCTATGTTGTTAGGGCGGAACGGACTCCTGGTGGCCCATACCCCCATGCGCCTGTTGCCTCCCAGACGTGGCGGGCGAACAGTGGGGCTCCAGCTCTCGCCGTCCCGGTGCGCCTCAGAGAAGTCCCATAGCAGCCAGATGTGCGAGAATCCCTCCAGTCCCCTCAGCGCCTCAGCATTGCGGAACTCCGGTTCGAAAACTATACGTCCCTTCAGGCCCTTGACCAGTCCGCTCTGACGGGGAACGCCGAATTTAGTCTTAAAGTCAGTTTGTATCTTGGCAATAATTTTCATCTTTTCAGAAATCTGATCATATATAGAACGCCCGCTGTAGTCAGTCCGAAGGGGAAGGCCATCCAGATGCCCCATAACCCACCATTCAGTATAAAGCCGAACAGATAGCCCAGCGGAAGCGATACCACAAAGTAGGCTATGAAGGCAATCCATACCAGCGGTTTTACATCCTCCATTCCGCGCAGGGCATTGCAGTAAGTGCATTGCAGCGCGTCACCGAACTGGTAGATGCATAAGGGTATCACCACGGCAGCCACCAGCAGGGTTACCTCGGGGTTGCCGGTGAACCAGGTCCCTATCTGCTCACGCAGCAGGAAGATGGGGCCTGCCGTCAGCAGACCCATTATCCAGTTCAGATGCAAGCCCGCAAAGGCCACATGGCGTGTCTCCCTCAGTCGGCCTGCCCCCCTGTAATAGCTTACCTCCACCGCTACAGCGGCGCTCATGCCGTAATAAAGCATGAAGCATACCTGTGCCACCGTCAGCATTATCTGATGGGCGGCCAGCTCGGTAGTTCCCAGCCAGGCCACATAGAAAGCGCTCAGGCTGAAGCTGGCCGTCTCCATACCCATCTGCAGCATGACGGGAACACCCAGGCGGAACATCTGCCTGAGGTCTTCCCGGCATACACGGGCCTTCCGGAAGTCCTGGCTGTAGGGCTTGTATCTTCCGCTGAAGTGGAACACCGCCGCAAAGGCTGCCCACATGGCATAGCGGCTCAGCATCGTAGCCAGGCCGGCGCCCGTAAGTCCCATCTCCGGGAATCCCCCTACACCGTATATCAGCAGCCAGTTTCCTACCACATTCAGCACATTGCTGCCTAAGAGAATCCACATAGGCATGCGCGTGTCCTGAATACCGTCCGAGAACTGCTTGAAGGCATTGAACGCCATCATGGGGATGAAGCCCAGTATATGCGTAACCAGATAGGGGCGCATCAGGGGGAGCAGCCGCTCCGGAAGTCCCAGCCGGTGCAGGTTCAGGTACATCAGCCCCAGCAGCGCCATCATGGTAACGGCCAGGATATTGTTGGCTACCAGGCTGTTCTTCAGTTTCTGTGCGATGCTTCCGGTCTGGTTCTCACCCAGCAGAGCCCCCACAACGGGCGTCAGTCCGTATGAGAATCCCAATGCCGATATGGCCATCAGTCCTACGATGCCGTTCACAAAACCGGCCGCCGCCAGTTCCTCCGTACCGTAGTGACCCACCATCAGTGTATCCAGAAAACCCATTATGATAGTACCGATCTGGCCTATCATAATGGGTATTCCCAGCTTTAGCAGCGTGGGGTAGTGTATTATGTATTTTCTCAACATCTGTTCTTATCAGCCCACAGCATTGCGGAATGTCAGGTGATTGTCCTCGGCATCCACCTCTATGGGTATGTTCTGTTGCAATGTACCGCCCCGCCCAGCATAGCCTTGCTCAGGTCGTTCAGCAGCAGACGCTGTATGGCACGTTTCACGGGTCGGGCACCGAAGTCGGGATCGTACCCCTCCCTGGCCAGCAGCTCTATGGCAGCTTCCGTCACATTCAGCCTTACGTTGTTCTCCTGCAGCATCCTGGCAATGCCGTTTATCTGCAGCCTGACTACCTGCTTGATCTCGCCCTGCGTCAGCGGATGGAAGACTATCGTCTCGTCAATACGGTTCAGGAACTCGGGCCTTATGGTCTGTCTGAGCAACTGCAATACCTGCTGCTTGGTCTCCTCCAGTTTCTCCGTCGGAGCGTTGGCAAAGAGCTGGCTGCCCAGGTTGCTGGTCATGATGATGATGGTGTTCTTGAAGTTCACCGTCCTGCCCTTGGAGTCGGTCAGACGACCGTCATCCAGCACTTGCAGCAGGGTATTGAATACATCGGGGTGTGCCTTCTCAATCTCATCAAACAGCACTACCTGGTAGGGCTTTCTCCTGACGGCTTCCGTCAGCTGACCGCCCTCGTCGTAGCCTACGTATCCTGGAGGGGCACCAATCAGACGCGTCACGCTGAACTTCTCCTGATACTCGCTCATATCTATACGCGTCATCATGCTCTCGTCGTTGAACAGGTAGTCGGCCAGCGCCTTGGCCAGTTCCGTCTTACCCACACCCGTGGTACCCAGGAAGATAAAGGAACCTATGGGACGCTTGGGGTCCTGCATGCCGGCACGGCTGCGCCTTACGGCATCGCTCACGGCCTGAATGGCCTCGTCCTGACCTATTACACGCTTGTGCAGTTCCTCCTCCAGGTGCAGCAGCTTCTCACGCTCGCTCTGCATCATTTTCCTTACCGGGATGCCCGTCCAGCGGCTTACCACATCGGCTATGTCGTCGGCAGTCACCTCCTCCTTCAGCATG
The DNA here is from genome assembly GCA_902775385.1 of uncultured Bacteroidales bacterium. Classification (GTDB taxonomy): domain Bacteria; phylum Bacteroidota; class Bacteroidia; order Bacteroidales; family Bacteroidaceae; genus Physcousia. Next base: position 1,950 of record CACYMI010000055.1, on the reverse strand, counting down.
GCCTCTGTGCCCTGCGCCTCCTTCAGTTGCTGCTGGGTAGCCTCTATGTCCTTCTCCAGCTGTTGCAGCTTGCCGTACCGTATCTCGGCAACCTTGGCATAGTTACCCTCGCGCTCAGCCTTCTCGGCCTCAAACTTCAGGGTCTCAATCTGCTGCTTGTTCTGCTGGATGCGGTTCAGTAGGTTCTTCTCGCCCTGCCACTTCTGCCTGAAGTGGTTCTCCTGCTCCTGCAGCTCGCTGATTTCCTTGTTCAGCGCCTCCAGCTTGGGCTTGTCCCCTTCACGCTTGATGGCCTCACGCTCTATCTCCAGTTGCTTCAGCCGGCGGCTGATCTCATCCAGCTCCTCAGGGACGGAGTCACGTTCCATACGCAGTTTGGCGGCAGCCTCGTCCATCAGGTCAATGGCCTTGTCGGGCAGGAACCTTTCTGTAATATAACGTGTGGACAGCTCTACGGCGGCTATGATGGCATCGTCCTGGATACGTACATGGTGATGGTTCTCATAGCGTTCCTTCAGACCACGCAGGATGCTGATGCTGGCCAGACGGTCGGGCTCGTCCACCATAACGGTCTGGAACCTTCGCTCCAATGCCTTGTCCACCTCAAAGTACTTCTGGTACTCGTCCAGTGTGGTGGCGCCTATGCTGCGCAGTTCTCCACGGGCCAGGGCAGGCTTCAGGATGTTGGCGGCATCCATGGCGCCCTCGCTCTTGCCGGCTCCCACCAGCGTGTGTATCTCATCTATGAACAGGATGATGTTGCCCTCGCTCTGAACCACCTCGTTCACAACGCCCTTCAGACGTTCCTCAAACTCGCCCTTGTATTTGGCTCCGGCTACCAGAGCGCCCATATCCAGACTGTACAGTTGCTTCTCCTTCAGGTTCTCAGGGACATCCCCTCTGAGTATCCTGTGTGCCAGACCTTCCACTATGGCGGTCTTACCTGTACCCGGCTCACCTATCAGGATAGGATTGTTCTTGGTTCTGCGGGAAAGGATCTGCAGCACACGCCTGATTTCCTCGTCCCTGCCGATAACAGGGTCCAGTTTACCTGCACGTGCCTCGTCAACCAGGTTGCGGGCAAATTGTGGCAGGAAAGTGTTTTGGTTGTTCTGTGTCATCATATCGTACTCCTTTCTTTTTCGTTAATTATTTTCACAAGAAGTACAACAAACCACATGCAACCCTTTCATTATCAGACAAATTGGCCTGTTCTGCGTCATTCTGGCACAAAAGCATCCGTATTTTATCCTGCCATGTGTCAGGTTACTCCTCAAAGTCGTAGCGGTCCAGCAGTTTTCCGCACTTCGAGCAGAAGACCTCATGCCTGTAGATAACGTTTCCGCAGTCATTGCAGCGGTAGGTGCGCTCCGTCTTTTTCTCCTTGTTCTCGGTATTCTCCATAATCGTGTTATTGAAATTGTTGCCGTTTATGTTGCAAAAATACTGATAAAAGTTCTATTTTTCATCTTTGGTTTGTCTTTTTTTTTATATCTTTGCACGCCAAATGACTAAGATTATGAAAATATCTATCACAAATTTTATGGCAGCACTTCTTCTGACGGTATCCGTTACCGCCATGGCTGTGCCTGCCAAGCGTATCACTAAGACAATTACACTTGCCGATGGAACAAAGAAGGAAGTGGTGCTCATGGGAGATGAGAATAAGCACTTCTATGTAGATGCCGATAACACAGCCTATACCTGCAATGAAGAGGGCGTGTTCGTAAAAAGGGACCTCAGCCAGTTGCGGGAAGACTGGAAAGAGCGTCTGGCCCGGCGCAACAGACACCGCCTGCAGCGTGCCCGGGAGCGCGGCATGAACCTGGCCCCCGGGGTGATGCCTCAGGGTGGCAACAGACGCCGTGCCCAGTGGGGAGCCGAGTCGAATCCCGTCAGCGGCGACAAGAAGGGACTGGTGATTCTGGTCAACTTCTCTGACCTGACGCT
>CACYMI010000054.1 GCA_902775385.1 uncultured Bacteroidales bacterium | reverse complement strand
GAGGAGGATGTCATCGGTAAGAGCGCTTACATCAAGGCATTCCGTGTAGAGGACCTGGAGAACTTCAAGGCTAATAACGAGGAATAAGCAATTATCCCCTCCCCAGTATAGAAAAATCCGACGAGCTTTGCGGCTTGTCGGATTTTTTTGTAACTTTACTCCCAAATTTAACTATCAACTAACCTCTATATCATGGAACAGGGAATCATATTCGAGATATGCAGTTGGGTAGCCACCATCGGTATGGTAATGGGCTATCTGCCCCAGGCTATTGTCACCATCCGTACCCGTAAAACTGACGGCATAGCCCTGCCCACCTTCCTGATGATGGGCATAGGTGCCTTTGCCTTTATGCTGCAGGGACTCATACACAAGCCTGATATTATATGGTCCCTGTTCATTACCAACCTGATTACCTGCACTTGCAGCTGCATCATCTTCAGCATTAAAATCTACAACGACTACTTTAGGAAGCCTTAAGCCTTTGGCTTACGGAATATCTATAACTCCCTGTCTAATAGACGCCAACCTCGGCAATCTTTACCGTTCCTTTTCGACGGAGAATAGTGATGCGTACCTTATTCGGCTTTAATGGCGGGGAAGGTGTGCTGTTTCAGTCGGCCAGGGGCGGCAGGACCTTCGAAGAGGGTGGTCCACTTGCCCTTGTTCAGGTATTCCAGGCGGTACTCTTGGATGGCTCCGGCCTGCTGCTCCAGAATGGTGATGCGTTGGAAGGGCTTTTTGCTGTCCAGGGTGACTTCCCACCATGGTTGCTGAACCAGGGGATGAGACTCCCAGGAGTCAGTAAAGTCATCATTGTTGGCAAAGTCGCCTATCATGCAGTCATAGCTCCAGCTGTATTCTGTAGGCTGGTGCTTGGCGATATTGGTGGTGACGATGGGGGCGTCGCACTCGGGAATGGGCTGCGTGGGTCCTTCGTTCTTCCACATACTGCCAATCTGACGGAGCGCCTCCAGGGCGTTATTGTCCATCAGACCGTCCCGGTTGGGGGCTACGTTCAGGATAAAGTTGCAATAGGCATTATTATAAGGTACAATATTCTCCTTAACTAACCAGTTTACGTCCTTCAGCTGGTCAGTTGGCATGCTCTCCTTCCAGAACCAGGTGCGCTGGATGGGCAGGCAAGCCAGGGCAGGCAGACGGTTCTCGGAGGTGCTGATCTTCTGACCGGCAACCCATTCTCGAATGTCGTTTCCGGCATTTCGTTGAGTTCGAAGTACACCTTCTCACCGTTTTTCTGCCATACCACCAATCGGGGCGTAGTGTTCTGTGCCCACAGTCCGACGGTCATCGTAAGCAGCAATGTCATTAGGGTTAGTTTCATTTTCATTAGCTTATGCTTTGGTATTGGATTTATACACATGCTTCCGGGGACAAATATACGAAACATTTTCTGATTATTCTTGGTTCCCAAGAAAACTTCACCTTATTTATTATATAGCATTGTGTCCTCCATGGTCCCCCTTATGTTGGATTTGAAATCCTATTTTGCCAACTTTACGTTCACTTTAGTCATTTATGTGCATGATTGCTACTCTAATCTTGAGCATGCACCTCGGCTTTGTTGCTCCTAAATTCCACCATAGAGCCATTTGCACGGAAAACGGTGATGAGGGTAGGTTGTGTGCCTCCCAGATATTGATTGCCATTGCTGGCCTTTTTGGGGGTGTATTTCCATTTAATCTTTAGACAGAGAAGAGGGGCTTGGTCTTCTTCGAATTCTCCGTCTGTATCGTAAGAAATACCCATGTTACCATCGAAAAGAACACCTCCAACCTCATAACTTTCTGCTTCACAATAAACCCGGTCACCAGGCAGTAGGCCATAGAGCATGATATATCCATTGTCATAGCCGGGCAGGTTTGTTACGATGTTGCTCCTTCCAACTGTATTAAACATGCTGCCATCGGCATAATACCAATCAGCATAGATGCCCAACTTGGCCGTTACCGTCTTGGCCTGATCCCATACGGGGACGTCGTAGCCCATCACTTCGACGAGCGGAACAATCTTGTATTCTCCGTCGTATAGCTGCAGCGTTCCGTTGGCCTCTGTGAACAGGTTGAAGGCACTATATTTGCCTCTCACTTCTACGTTGCCGCTGGAATAATTGTACCATTTGCTGACAAGGTTCCCATCTTTGTCATAGGCGCCCACGCCCACATACCACGGTAGACTGTATCCTCGCGGCTTGATGGTTTTCTCTGCATATTGGGCAGGAACCAATCTCGAAATGGTGTTGTCTTTCACTTCTACATCAGTTTGTTCGAAAGAGGGAAACAAATTGAGGTCTCGTTGCACGAAGTTGGTTTCTGCCTCGAAGATTTTGTGACTTGTCTCTTTCTTCCCCTTGGCGCTGAACTTGGCCGTTCCCTCAAGAGCCACCGTGGCTCCGGTAAGTGAAATCTTGGTGTTCTTGAATGCATTATAAACATTCTGGTTCTGAGCCAATGCTACAGGGTCAAGCGTGAACGACGATGAGAGTTTCGGACCGACATACAGATCCACGCCTGTGGAACACCATGCTATCTTTTTGGCCCAAGTGTTAGTCTCGATGTTGAACGGGAAATACATGCCAGTGTGTACGGAGCCATTGAGCGAGAGCTCCAATCCCCAGCCGTCGTCGGCAAGAATACAATTGCTGCTACTGCCCCCTGTCACGCCGTCACCGTTAATGGTCACCGATTGTTCGGCATGGAAACCGAAATGGGGCGACGAAACCTTCATGTTCACGTCGGCGCTTGTTTTGAAGAAAGAGCCTGGCGCAGGGTTGATTTCAAAGAGAGGAAGGAACGAAGGAACATAAATCGGGAATTTACCAATCTGCCATGTCGTAGTCTCACGGATGGTTCCTTTGATACTGAAGTCGGTGCCCACAGTGGCATCTTCCTCGAATTTCACGTTCACATAAAAGTCCTCGCGGGTGAGTTTGTAGGTCATTCTGGCTTTCACGGCAAGTGAGAGGTCGAGTCCCAAAGACATCTCCCAGTTGTCTTCAGAGCGTGAGAACGGGAACCGTCCGCTCAAGTTAACAATGGTCAATTCTTTGTTACCTTCAACACGGCGGCGTATCTTGTGCATACCTGCCGTCCTTACATTGGCTATCCCATCCCTGTTACTCAGTTGCTCGACGGTGATGAACTGCTCAAACACGTCGCTAATGTCTTCAACAGGATCGCAATAGATGAGCCAGCGCCAGTCATTGTCGTCGTAATCAGGGTCGGGTATCACCTCACGCACCTTGCCGACAAAGGGACCATCTATGCCACCTTCGTAGTGGCCGTACTCATCGTTGAACTCGCCCAGCGCCCAATAATGTCTGTAAAGCACATCACCCACACGGGGCAGATTCTCGTTGTATATTTTGCCGCTGTAGTCATACTGACATTGCCAATGTATGACATATGGATCAAGATGGGAAATCTCTATTTCCATGTAGGGGTCATAAGGGAAATTGTCAGGGTCGCTATAGCGGACGCCAAGGTCCACAAAGCGGTCGTTGAGAATGATGTCTGGTTGAACAAACCCCACCGAGTCAATCGCCGCAAGCGGAATACGATAGATGGTGTCTTCCAATTCTATCTCCTGTACTACATATACATCGTGTTCGATGCCGTCGAGGTCGAACTTGGAGTAACCCATGCTTTTCACTTCGTCGTAGAAGAAGCCGTTGAAGTCGCCATCGTTGCGATAGATGTAGAACGCCTCCTGCGCCTGCAACGTCTGTCCTGCCATCAGCATAAATATGGCAGACAGGATATACTTATACATCGTCTTCATTGCTTTTGGAATTTATAGGTTGCATCACCGACTTTCACAATATAGGTACCCGTGGGGTAACTGGCAAGAGAAATGACGGTCTGCTGACCGCTATGCGAGGTCTGTGTCTTCAGCAACTTTCCGTCGAGGGAATAAACACTAATATTCTGTCCGTTGGGCAGACCGTCGAAAGCCATCTTATCCTTACCCTGAAAGAAGCGTATTTCTCCTGGCTTCAGTTTCATGCCGTCCACGTTAGGTATCTCACCCTCGTAAGTGTAACGCAATACGTTCTCCAAGTGATAATACACGGTTGTCTTTGTGGTTTTGATAACCAGCTTTCCATCTTCAAAGGTTGTCTTCGGTTCCTCAGCAAGGTCGAAGTAAACCTTCTCTCCGTTTTTCTGCCATACCACGAGCCGTTGGGTGGTGTTCTGTGCCCACAGACCTATGGTCATCGTGAGCAGCAATGTCATTACGGTTAGTTTCATTTTCATTTTCATTAGCTTATGCTTTGGTATTGGATTTATACACATGCTTTCGGGGACAAATATACAAAACATTTTCTTATTATTCTTGGTCCCCCCCCGAAATCTTAACCTTATCTATTTATATCGCTGAGTTCTCTATGTTCTTTGAGATGATTTCGGCTACCGATGCCACTCATGTTCTTCTTTTTGTTAATTTATGTTATTTCCTTGCTTTTTTCAGGTACTATGTATTGCAAGGTATTATATTTCTTCTTTACTTTGCGGCATCAGAACTTTTAAAAGGGAGGAAATATGGACATTAATAATGCTAAATCGCAGATGCGTAAGGGAATGCTGGAGTACTGCATTCTCCTGCTCCTGAAGCGGCGGGCGGCCTATGCGTCAGACATCATCCAACGGTTGCTTGAAGCCGAGATGATAGTGGTGGAGGGAACTCTTTACCCGCTGCTGACACGCCTGAAGAAGGACGGTCTGCTGGCCTACGAATGGCAGGAAAGCACGCAAGGCCCGCCCCGAAAGTACTACAGGCTGACGCCCGAGGGCGAGGAGGCGCTCGCCCAGTTGAACGAGAGCTGGCAGGAAATCTCAAGAACCGTAAACTTTCTGAAACAATAGATTTGGAGATTATAGATGATAGATGATAGATTATAGATGATAGATAAGAGATGATAGATAAGAGATGATAGATGATAGATGATAGATAAGGGATTAGGGAGTAATTAACGTAAAAACTATAAAAGAAATGAAAAAGAACATTAGCATCAACCTGTTTGGTACCTTATACAATATAGACGAGGATGCCTACAACATGCTGGAGAACTACCTGGACAGCATGAAACGCTATTTCAGTCGCCAGGAAAGCGGCGAGGAGGTGGCTGATGACATAGAACATCGCGTAGCCGAACTCCTCTGGAGGCGTCGCGAAGCCGGCATGAACGCCGTCAATATCGAGACCGTCCGGGAGATTATCGACACCATCGGGAATGCCGAGCAGATAGCCGGCGAAAGCGGAAGCGAAGGAAACAGCTCAGCCGCTACGGGTCAGCAGGCCATGGGGAGCGGAGACAGCTTCAGGGAGGACCTGAACCAGTTTGTCAACGAGGCAGGTAAGTTTGCCGGCAACACCTACGACCGGGGCTGCAACTACGTACGCTCCCGCAAGTACTACCGTTGTGTTGACGACAAGATACTGGGCGGCGTATGCTCAGGTGCTGCCGCCTACTTCAATATCGCCGACCCGCTTCCCATCCGACTGGGAGGCATTGTAGCCACCATCCTGCTGATAGGACTTCCCCTTCCCATCATATACATCGTCATGTGGCTGGCAACCCCGGCTGCTCTCACCCCTGAGGACCGCCTGCGCCAGCAGGGTAGGGAGGTCACCCCCGAGAATATCACCCTGCAGGTCAAGGAGGAGTCGCAGAAGGCCCTCATGCCGCGAGGCGAGACACACAAGGGATGTCTCATCGCCCTCATCATCGTCATCTTTATTGTCTTTGCTCTACTATTCGTAGGACCCTTAATGGCAATCCTCGGCATATTCTCACGGATGCTATTCTGACAAGTAAAAAATCATACGCACACACATCCATATTACATAGAAAATGAAAAAGAACATCACCATCAACCTTTGCGGACGTCTCTTCCAGATGGACGAGGACGCTTACGAGATGCTCTCCACCTACGAGCAGTCGCTCCGCAACTATTTCCGCTCACGCGAAGGCGGCCAAGAGATTGCCGAAGACATAGAAGCGCGCATCGCAGAACTGCTGGACGAGATAAAAGCGCAGGGCGCGGTAGCCATCAACATAGATCATGTAACGGGGATTGTCCGGCGACTGGGCAAGCCCGAGGAGATGGACGGCGCAGACAGCCTCTCACCTGACCCCGGCCTCACCCCTAACCCCTCTCCCATGGGCGAGGGGAACTTCGCGGGCGAGGCCCAGTCCTTCGGCATTTCCGGCAAAGGTCCCAAACGCCTCTACCGCGACCCGTACGACAAGAAGATAAGCGGCGTACTCTCCGGCCTTGCCGCCTACTTCGGAGGTGACGTGATATGGTGGCGCATAGGCTATGTGGCAGCCATCCTTATCTCCTTCTGCGCATCCCGTTTTGACTTCCTATGGTGGTGGCCGGGACATCACTTTTACTTCAACATCGAGTTCTGGGGTTGTGCGCTTATCATCGCCTATGTCGTACTGGCCATCCTGATGCCGGCAGCCTGGACACCCGAGGACCGCCTGCTCATGAAGGGTAAACCCGTAAATCCGCAGAATCTGGCCCAGCAGGTGATGGACGAGTCGAAACGCCCTCTTACACAGCCTCAGAACCAGAATAATTATGCCGGCGGTTGCCTGAAGGCGTTGCTGATTGTCTTGGCCATAGTAATTCTTCTCCCCTTTGTCCTGCTGGCCATCGGACTGCTCTTAGCCGTCATCATCGTGGCAGGCATCAACTCGTCCCTGGTAACAGACATATTAGGCGGAATGGATTTCTTCCCGAAGTTCTCCTCCTTCGTCGACACATGCCAGCCCCTGTTCCTTATAACCCTGATTTGCTGGTTGACAGTTGCGGCACTTCCCGTTTTCGGTATCATACGCCTGCTGCATGGCGGCAAGAAACTCTCCTCCACGGTAACCACCACCCTTATTGTGGTATGGATACTGGCCATCGGCCTTGGAATAGCAGGCTTAACAGGAACAGGCATCAAGATTGATGAATGGCGTAATAAGGAGTGGCGCGATATGGAACTCAGCCAGAACAGCAAGAAGCTGTCATCCATAGGCTGGACGCTAAAGACGCAGACCAACCTGGACAAATACATGCTCATGAACCGTACCGGATTCGGCGGTCTTCCGCATTACGCCATACGCCTTGATGCGGACAAGTATGACGACGTAACCTATTCCGCCGTATTCGAGAAAGAGGTAAATCTGACAGAGGAGGGTACCTACCAGTTCATGTCGCTCACGGAAGGGTACGACGCAGGCCTTACCTACACCTTCAGCTATATGGACGGCGGCAAGGAGAAGGAGGCCGTGCTGCACCCCTCAGAGGATGGTCTGCACATCAATACCATCGCCTGGGCAGACGCGAGTGATTACAAGATGATGTTCCCCCACCTGGAACAGGAGGATGAGGAATCCTGGATACGTTTCGCCGTAGATGACGAAGCCTGGGTCTATCATCATATCAGCCTCCCTCACGTGGATGCAGGCAAGTTCAAGATTACCATCCGGGCACACGAATGCTCAGAACACATAAAGATCCGGGAAGTGAAAGTAGTAAAAACTGATGAGTAGGAAATTTTATTAACCAATATAAATTAACAACACAAAAAAATGAAAAGTAAACTTCAATTCATTATCGTAACGCTGAGTTTAGTATTTTCCTTGACAGCCCATGCTACCGACTGGAAAGACCTGATCGGGAAAGAGCTGGTGCTGGACAGATGGGGTAATGTACGGGACGGATGGTTCTCGGATTACCACCCCATGAACACCATGGGGGCGGACCCCGTAGAAAGAATCATCCTGAAGGATGCCGCACACTTCGTATGGAACTATACCCAGCAGGGCGACTTCGCACGCGAATGCTCCCTCCAAGGCCCGGTTCTAACCTTCAACGAACCTATCTTCGGTAATAAGGAGATGAGGATACTGAAGGCCGAGGGAGACGTTATCCTGACATTGGGCGGGGACAGCCTGACACGCGCCTTCTATATCCTGAATCCCCAGCCGGATGCTGAGCAGCTGCCCGCTTCGGCTGACAGCAAGAGGGGGTTCTGCAACGGCAAGCAAAAAGGACTGGTGCCCCATTTCACAGACCTCACCTATAGCAGCCGCACCCCCATGGGACGCCATTTCCAACTCTGCAAACAGGCTAAACCGGAGGAGAGACTTTGGCTGGAAAGCACAAAGGAGGTGTTTGATGATGAAGGAGCGCAGATAAAAGCATACGACATCAGCCTGTTCCCCAACGGCAACCCCACATTGGCAGATATTCAACAGGAAGGCATGATCCAGACCAATGCCCTTGGCGTGCTGAAAGACATGGCCTGCATGTACCCCGGTTTCATCAAGTCCATCATCCGCCAGGAGGCCCCTGACTCATTCCGCATAGATATGTTCGACCCCGACGGCAACCCCATCCGGGTATGCGTCAGCAACCGCTTCCCGCAGATTGACAAACAGATTTTCAGCACGGGAGAGAACGGTACCTATAACTGGCTGTCCATATTGGAAAAGGCTATCATGAAGTGGCTGAACGTCTATAACAACCATATGCCCATCGCATCTTATTGCGCAGAATGGATAACCCCCATGCTCACAGGTGACGGCCGTAGCTTCTGTATCCAGCCGGGACGGATGGCAAGCAAGGACCTGGCTAAGGTTGTCAACACCTGCCGCCAGAACGGCATGATGGTGAACGGCGTGGCGGATTCACGCTTCACAAGCCTTTCAGGCACCCCTACTGTTACCAATCCCGACATGGCCTTCCGCATCATCAGCCCCGGAGCCGCCGCCAAATACTTTGACCGGAACGCTATCCAGGAGAAGATAAAAGTCCTGGCTAACAAAGAAACAGAAAAGCCTGTAAAGATAAAACTCAAGAAGGGGAAAGCTCCGCAGTTGCTGAACTATCCCTGTGCGGATATGAATCAACTACCTCTGCATGGAGGCGAGGTGGTGATAAAGGGGCGTATCATTCCCGGTGGCCCGGAAATCGCAAAACAGTTTGAGGGACGAATCTCTGCACTCATGCGCAATTACATTGCAGGCACAGAGAAGACCACATTGTTCGAAATCAAGGAGGACGGCACCTTCTCCCTGAACCTGCAAGTGCCTTATCCCATGTATCTGCTCGTCTATCCTATGGCAGAAGTTTATGCATGCCCTGGCGATACGGTAGACGTAACCATTGACATCACAAAGCCAACTAAGGAGGAGGGTGTCACCCTTGATGGTACAGGACTAAGCGGAGAGGTATCCAAACTGACCCAAAAGATAAGAAATACATATTGCGATTTCTCTGCGGATTACAACCCAAGTGCTGAAAAAATCAAACTAACTCCTGATTCCCTGCTGAAACGGAAAGATGAGTTGGTGGCCCGCTTGGACAATATGGTTTGTAAGATAAACGCCGGTTTGCCTGAACTGGAGGGTTGCTCACCGATGGCTTCGGATATCATCCGCACATACATCGTAGCGGCATACACGGAACATATCTGCGATTATTACCTGAGACATGAAAGGGATGGATTTGACACAGGAGAGATTTGGCCAAAGTTCTTCAACTTTGCAGCTCCCCGTGAGCGTTATATGCTTGACAATCCTCTTTTGATGATTAGTGCCGATCATTCTTTCTTCAACAGAATTGAGTATGAACTCTTGAGTCCCATATTATATGCCAATCATGGGAATTCCATTTTTGGTGCCGATGAAAAAGAGGCGATGAACGAGCTGCAAGATAAGTTGAGACTCAGCCCCACAAATTTTTGTGCGCAAGTAAGTTTGCTTCATAAACTTGTCGGCTATACTTTTAAATATCGAAACGTCTTTGAATCTCAAATGAAAGAAAAGACGAAGGATTATATAGCAGATGAAGCTGCAAAAATATTCTCCGTAATATCCCACCCCGAGATTATGCGTCAAGCGGTGATTGCATACAACGAACACATCAAGGAGTACGAAATGAAGGTGGTGGAAGAGAAGCCAATGACTAAAGCCGATAGCATCTTCCAACGCATCATTGAGCCATACAAGGGCAATGTGCTCTATGTTGACTTCTGGGAAATGTCATGCGGTCCCTGCCGTGGTTTGATGCTGAATATGCGCGATGAGGTGGAGGCCAACAAGGACAAGCCTGTCAAGTACCTCTATATTACGGATGATACGGAAGAGCAATGCCGTCCCTTCCTTGAACCTAACAACATCAAGGGTGAGCACATCAATATCACTCGCTCCGAATGGGGCTATCTGCAGGAGAAGTTCCAGTTCACGGGCATACCCTTTACCATACTCTTTGACAAAGACGGCAAACAGCGAAACAACACAACGGTAGATAAATTGCTAAAAGAAATGCAATAACGATATTAGGTTTATAAGTTAGGGGTGAGGCTGTTTGGGCTTATTCGTAGTAATATAATCCACGCCCAACTGCTGCATGGCACGGATATCCTCGGGATTATCCACCGTCCAGACGTTGACGTTCATCCCTAAGGCATGCGCCTCGGCTACCCACTCCGGGTGCTGACGGAAAACCTTGATATTGTAGTCGATACCCGTCAGCCCCATGGCGTGAACCTCGGCGGGCGAACGGTCACCGGACAGATAGGCCACATCGGCCTGGGGAGCCAACTGATGAAGCGCCCTGCATGCCTCGATGGAGAAGGAGATATACATCACCCGCCCTTCCAAGCCGTACTTGCGGATGGCAGCCACGGCAGCTGCCGCACATTCGCAACTACGCTCAGGAAGGCGATGGTCCTTCACCTCCACCACCAGGCGTGTGGGGCTCTTGCTCTTCCTCAGTATCCTGAGCAAATCCTTCAGCTGCGGCATACGCTCCCCGTTCCTCAGCCTCAGCTTCTTGCAGGCGGCATAGGTGGTATCCTCGGGCGTAATGCCCTGGAAGGTACGGTCGTGATTCACCATGATATGGCCGTCGCGCGTCAGCCAGATGTCTGTCTCGGAACCATAGATACCCAGGTCCAGCGCCCGCCGGAGCGAGGTGCGCGAGTTCTGGGCAGAGCCCTCCGGCATCCAGTCGCCTCGATGGGCAATGATTTGTGTACCAACTGTCTGCGCCAGCGTGGCGGCAGCAGATGAAAAACAGAAAACGGCCGTAAGGGCCAATAAACGGTAGTATGTCATGAGCGGTTAGGGACCCCCTCCCGACCTCCCCGAGGGGAGGGGTAGTGGTTAGTGGTTAGCGGTTAGCGGTTAGCGGTTAGCGACATGAAACTTGAAACTTGAAACCTGAAACTTGAAACAAATAGTGGTTAGCGGTTAGCGACATGAAACTTGAAACCTGAAACTTGAAACTTGAAACAAATAGCGGTTAGTGGTTAGCGGTTAGCGGTTAGCGGTTAGCGAACACAGCGGTAGCAAATTCTTCATTCTTCACTCTTCATTCTTCATTTAAAAGTTAGCGGTTAGAGAGTATTTCTTTGCAAATATAGGAAATAATCCTGCTATGACATCATTTCTAAACGTTATATTTGCTTAAAAGCGAAAAAGAGGGTAAATTTGCGGGCATTTTTAAGGAAAAAGGAAAAACATGAAGAGAATACTTATCTGCTGCCTGCTGGCATTTACCTGTATGAGTGCCGTACAGGCACAAGAGACCAAAAAAGAGAAGGTAAAGGAACACATAAGCAACCACTTCAAGCCCTACGGCTTCATACGCAACTACTTCTCGGTGGATACACGCGAGAACGTAGCCGGAACGGGCGACCTGTTCAACTACCTGCCCAAGGACAACAACTGGAACCAGACGGAGGCCGAGGCTGCCGCATCAGGCGTGGCACGCGAGGACCTGAACGCCCAGACCACCATGCGCTTCCTCTCTCTGACAACCCGACTGGGACTGGACATCAGCGGCTACCGTTGGGGCAGGACCAACTTCGGCGGTAAGATTGAGACCGATTTCTATGCCGGTCTGACGGGCAGTACGGGTACCGCTCAGCTACGACTGAGACAGGCCTACCTGACCCTCTCGTGGGACAGCCTGCGCATGAGCGGCGATGCCCTGGCACGTGTCAGCCTGCAGATGGGTCAGGCATGGCATCCCCTGGCAGCCGACCTGCCCGATGTCATCTCCCTGAACTCAGGCGCTCCCTTCAACCCCTTCAGCCGTACTCCTCAGATTAAGATGGATGCTCAGTTGGGCAAATACTTCACGCTGACGGCTTCCGCCCTGTGGCAGATGCAGTACACATCTGCAGGTCCCGAGGGAGCCTCGGCCAACTACCTGAAGTATGCCTATACCCCTGAGGCCTACCTGGGCCTCTCCTTCCATCCTAACACCAACGTGCTGCTGCGGGCCGGCGTGGATATCCTCAGCATCGCACCCCGTCATACCGGTACGGTCCTGAATACTCAGGGCCAGGAGGTGAAGGTGAAGGTTAGCGACCGCATAACAACCTTCTCGCCCTTCCTGTATATGCAATACAAGCACAAGGACTTCAGCCTGAAGGCCAAGACAGTCTTTGCGCAGGCCGGCGAGCACATGAACCTGAACGGCGGCTACGGCATCAGCCGCATCTGCGAGGACGGCTCATGGGAATACACACCCACCCGCAACTCTTCGTCATGGATCTCCATGACCTATGGCAGGCAGGTAAAGGGCATCCTCTTTGCCGGCTACGTCCGCAACTTCGGCACCATCGATGCCCTTGCCACCGATGCCGCCGGCAACATCCAGGGCTTCTACTTCAGCAAGAACAGCTTCACCAACCTGAACCGACTGCTGCGCCTTTCGCCCACAATCCTGGTCACATGGGGCAAGTTCCAGCTGGGCGCTGAGTATGAGATAACCTCCGCCCAGTACGGCAAGGACCTGAAGGCCTCCAACGGACTGGCCGAGACCGACCTGCATTGGGTCACCAACCACAAGGTGCAGCTGATGACAAAATTCAACTTCTAAGACATCATAGACCCGCATTCTGGCAATCGGAGTGCGGGTTTTATTTTGCCCTTTCTTGGCAAAAATACGCAAA
>CACYMI010000053.1 GCA_902775385.1 uncultured Bacteroidales bacterium | reverse complement strand
TTTACCAACAATTCAATTGACAGGGGCGGGAATTCGTCCAATGCGGCATTTGCCGGCGCTCTCGTTGGGGGCGTGGTCGTGGGTATAGCAGCCGGTGCAGCAGTACATGCTAATCAGATGAGGAATGTCTCCTGCTACACAGTTAGTCATGGGTCATATGATAACAAGGGTCACATTAATGTCAGGCTTGTGAATGATACGCAGATGCGCGTCTGGCTGATGAATAATCAGAAACTTTATGACTTGTACATGTCTGAGAAGAAGGAGAATAAGCGGCTGCGCGCCTCTCACATCGTGCCTATCCTGGAGAAGGCCGGTATCCTTCCGGAGGGTGAGAACTTCTGATACTTATAAGGGTGTTCCTTTGTCTTAATGAATAAAAGAGATTTTGTCAGGATAATTTTGTGGATGCTGTTTTTCTGCCGGGGATTCCTCCCTGTGGCGGCACAGCAACTGTATTCATGGGATGACTTTGTAGAGGATTTCTCGGCCGGGGATGAACAGCTGCTAGAGGCGGAAGACCGAATGGTGTACCTGGAGGAACTGAAATTGCTGCATGAGCATCCGTTGAACATCAATACAGCCAGCATAGAGGATTTTCAGCAACTGCCCTTCCTGAACGAGGAGCAGATAGAGTCCATCCACGCCTATATCTATCTGCACGGGCAGATGAGGACCCTTGGCGAACTGCTTTTGCTGCCCCTTATAGATGCACAGACCTATCGTTGGCTGCACCTGTTTGTGTATGCAGGAGAAGCGGAGAAGAGGGAGAAGGAGGCGCTTTTCGGTCACTTGAAGAATGATTTCTCCTCGCGGACAGATATCCCATTATATAAAAGGAAGGGGTATAGCGCCACCAACGGATATGCCGGCAATGCCCTTTACCATCGCATCAGATACGAGATAGGCAACAGCAAACACTTCCGTGCAGGCTTTCATACAGAGAAAGATGCGGGTGAACGGTATTTTGATTCCTATGGCGGCTTTGCCCTGCTGAAGGATGTGGGCATCCTGAAGACTGCCGTAGCGGGTGATTATCGTATAGGATTGGGCGAGGGAGTGGCGCTGGGCGGCAGCAGCTGGTTCAGTAAGTCAGCTCCTGCCAGTAAGATGCAGTCAGGCATCACACCCCTTACCAGTACCGACGAGATTAACTTCCTGCGTGGCGCGGCAGCTACCTTGAGGCTGGGGGAGAGGTGGGAGGTAACAGCCTTTGCCTCCTACAGGCAGAAGGATGCCACCTTGAATAACAGCGGAGAGATACAGACCTTGCAGACATCGGGCTATCATCGGACAGCATCGGAAGTGAAGAACAAGAATATCGCTACGGCAACAACAGCCGGAGGGGCTGTTACGTGGCAGGATAAAGGTTTCCACCTGGGCGCAACGGGATACTATATGCATTATAATAAAGTAATGAATCCCGGCACAGCGGCCTATCGCCGTTATTACCCAAGGGGGCAGAACTTCGGGGTGGGGAGCCTCTTCTATGGTTACAGCAAATACCGTCTCAGCATAGCAGGAGAAACGGCTTACAGCGCAGAGAAGGGTGGCATCGGAACCCTGAACCGCCTGCAATGGATTATCAGCAAACGATATACGCTTTCCGCCGTCCAGCGTTTCTACGGCTATAAGTATTACTCCTTCCTGAGCGGCGCCTTTGCCGACAACTCCTCGGCTCAGAACGAGACGGGTGTGCTGCTTCACCTGAAGGCCCAGCCCTGGCAGCGGTGGCAGTTTGTCTGCTATGCCGACTTCTTTCACAACCCCTGGCCCCGTTACCGCATGACACGTGCCAGCATGGGGCAGGAGTTTATGGCGCAGGCCACCCACCGGCTGAACAGCGGCAATACCATCGAGGTTCGCTATCAGTTGAAACGCAAGGAGCAGGCCGATATCATGGAGGCTCATCATCGTGCCAAGTTGCAATGGACCTGCACGCCCTCTGCCATCTGGAAGCTGCAGACAACAGGTTGGTGGCATACGGTTTCGGGCAGTAACGGGTGGAGTATGCAACAGGCCGTCAGCTGCAACATTCCCCGGCCGTCTGTCCGTCTGGCCCTGATGGCGGCCTACTTCCGTACAGACGACTACAACAGCCGCATCTGTCTGTATGAGCCTTCGCTCTATAGCAGCGTCTCTTCGGGACAATACTATGGCAGGGGGATTCACGGGGTTTGCACAGCCCGATGGACAAGTCTTAATAAGCGCCTGATGCTGGAAGGTAAATACTCACTCTGCAAATACTTCGACCGCTCAGAGACAGGCTCCGGCCATCAAACCATCTATAGTTCCTGGAAGAATGATCTTTCCCTTCAAATCAGGGTGGTGATTTAATAACGGGGTAGGTATATAACCAAAGTAAGGGGACTTCACAGCTCCCTTACTCCTAAAACTAAACCTTAACTATGAAAAAATCTAATGTAAGTGCAAAATACGGAATAATTGGGCAAAATCACAAGTATGAGACCCTGAAAACATGATTAATTCACACTTTTTAACTCAATTCTTTCCTCCAAAAAGGCTTTTATAAATAAAAAGAGGTAAAATGTGGCAAAAAAGCCGTATCTTTGCACCGCGAAAAGCGCGTTCGGTACTAAATGAAGAAATTACTGATAGAAACATACGGCTGCCAGATGAATGTAGCTGACAGCGAGGTTGTAGCCAGCGTGATGGGTATGGCGGGTTATGAACTGACGGAGAATATGGATGAGGCTGATGCCGTATTCCTGAATACCTGTTCCGTCAGGGATAATGCCGAACAGAAGATTATCAGCCGGCTGGAGTTTCTGTACAGCCTGCAGAAGAAGGGCCGCAAGATTATTATCGGCGTACTGGGCTGTATGGCCGAGCGTGTGAAGGATGAGCTCATAGAGAAGCATCATGCTGATATAGTAGTGGGTCCGGATGCCTACATGTCGCTGCCCGACATGGTGGCGCAGGTAGAGTGCGGACAGAAGGCTATCAACGTGGAGCTCTCCACTACCGAGACTTATAAGGATATTATCCCGCAGCGCATCTGCGGAACGCACATAGGCGGTTTCGTGACCATTATGCGCGGTTGCAACAACTTCTGCCATTACTGCATCGTACCCTATACCCGAGGCAGGGAGCGGAGCCGTGATGTGGAAAGCATCCTGCGTGAATGCCGTGACCTGCGTGACAGGGGCTTCAAGGAGGTGACCCTGCTGGGGCAGAATGTGAATTCATATCAGTTCACAGCTCCTGACTCGCAATCTGTAATCGGATTTCCGGAGTTGCTGAGGCAGGTGGCCCGTGAGGTGCCCGAGATGAGGGTAAGGTTCACCACCTCGCATCCTAAGGATATGAGCGACGAGACCTTGCAGGTAATAGCCGAAGAGCCCAACATCTGCCATCACATACATCTGCCGGTGCAGAGCGGTAGCAACAGGATTCTGAAGCTGATGAACCGCAAATATACCCGTGAGTGGTATCTGGACCGTGTGGCTGCCATCCGCAGGATTATACCTGACTGCGCCATCAGTACGGACATCTTTGTGGGTTACTGTAGCGAAACTGAGGAGGACCACCAGCAGAGCCTGAGCCTGATGAGGGAGTGCGGGTATGACAGCGCCTTCATGTTCAAGTATAGCGAGCGGCCGGGCACCTATGCCAGCAAGCATCTGCCTGACGATATCTCTGAGGAGGTGAAGGTGCGCCGACTGAACGAGCTCATTGCCCTGCAGAACGAGCTCTCGGCCGAGAGTAACAGACGTTGTGTGGGTCAGGAATACGATGTGCTGTTGGAGGGTGTGAGCAAGCGCAGCCGTGACCAGCTGTTCGGCAGAACGGGACAGAACAAGGTGGTGATTGTGGACCGCGGTCAGCATCATATAGGTGAAACAGTAAGGGTGGAGATTACGGACAGCAGTAGCGCTACGCTGAAAGGGAAGGTATTGGACAATGAATAGAAAGAGAAGAAAGACATCGTCCTGGAGAATGCAGGCATTTACCAATACTATCAGTACTACAATGGTGCTGATTCTGTTGGGCATGGTAGTCTTGCTGATGCTGACTGCCCACGTGATAGGCGACTCGGTCAGGGAGAACCTGGTGGTGACGGTCGTGCTGCAGGAAGATGTCTCCACCGGGGAGGCGCAGAAGCTGCAGAAGCAGCTGTGTGCCAAGCCTTATGTGAACAGCATAGAGTATGTGAGCAAGGAACAGGCGCTGAAGGAGCATGTGGAGAGTATGGGTATCGATCCGTCTGAGTTCCTGGAGGCCAATCCTTTCTCCATCTCAATGGAGTTGAGCATGAAGGCCGACTACTCCAATAACGACAGCCTGCTGTGGATAGAGAAGGAACTGGAGGAGATGAAGCCGGTAAGCGAGGTGACTTATCAGAAGGACCTGGTCAGGAATCTGAACCGCAACCTGACACGCGCCTCGCTGATACTGCTGGGCATAGCGGCGCTGCTGGTGATAGTGTCGCTGAGCCTGATCAACTCCACTGTCAAGCTGAACGTATATAACCACAGGTTCGTCATCCATACCATGAAGCTGATAGGGGCCGAATGGGGCTACATACGCAGGCCTTTCCTGATCAGCAGCTTCTGGATTGGAATGGCATCAGCCGTTCTGGCTGACGGAATCCTGCTGGGGCTGGTGATGTGGGCTGCCCGGTATGACGAGGCGGTCCTGCAGTACGTAACGGAGCGCAATATGCTTATCATGGCCGGCAGCGTGCTGGCTGTAGGGCTGCTCATTACCGTAGTGTGCACCTATGTGTCGGTTACCAGGCAACTGTACAAGCGGGCCGAGCGGCTGTATTAAAACTGCCCGCTAACTTTCAACCTGTAATTTTGAATTTTTGAATTTTGAATTAAAATAATGATATGGGTAATTTTGCATTCACAAAGACGAATTACATCCTGCTGGCCATAGGAATGGCCATTGTCATCATAGGCTTGATACTGATGGCCGGCGAGGGCAGTCACGAGGGTGTCTTCAATGCCGACATCTTCAGTGCCCGTAGGATTAAAGTGGCTCCGCTGGTCAGCCTGGCCGGTTTTGTCTTCATTATGGTAGCCATCATGTACAAGTCGAAGGCTGAGAGAAAGAACATCGAAACAAGTAAGGAGGCATAACTATGTCTGTATTAGAAACTATCATCATTGCCATTGTGGAGGGGCTGACAGAGTTTCTGCCCGTATCCTCCACCGGCCACATGATTATCACGCAGAACCTGCTGGGAGTGGAGAGTACGCCTTTTGTCAAGGCCTTTACCATCATCATCCAGTTCGGTGCCATCCTGTCCGTGGTATGTCTGTACTGGAACCGCTTCTTCCGACTGAACCGCACACCGGCCCCCGCCGGCAGCACTTGGCTGCAGGCCTTCCTGTACAAGTGGGATTTCTACTGGAAACTGCTGGTAGCCTTCATCCCCGCCGTCATCATCGGACTCTTAGGTAAAATGTCAGGCCTTATTGACCGCTTCCTGGAGAACGTAGAGGTTGTAGCCGTCATGCTGGTGCTGGGCGGAATCTTCATGCTCTTTTGCGACCGCCTTTTCAACAAGGGCAGTGAGCAGACGGCCCTTACGGAAAGACGTGCCTTCGGCATCGGCCTGTTCCAGTGTATCGCTATGATTCCGGGCGTTTCACGCTCTATGGCAACGATAGTAGGTGGTATGGCGCAGAAGCTTACACGCCGTGCCGCAGCCGAGTTCTCCTTTTTCCTGGCCGTTCCTACGATGGCGGCAGCCACGGCCCTGGATGTCCTGCAACTGTTCTTCGGCGATGAGGCTGATGCCAGTTGGGCCACGACAGATAACCTGCTGATGCTGGCATTGGGCTGTGTGGTTGCATTCATAGTAGCCCTGCTGGCCATGAAGTGGTTTGTTGATTTCCTGGCCAAATACGGATTCAAGGCATTCGGGGTTTACCGCATCATCGTGGGTGTCATCATCTTGGCCCTCCTGTGGAGCGGTCACTCATTAGTGATGGTTGACTAAATGAACTTTCAGGCAGGAGAGATATTATACTTTGACAAGCCGCTCCACTGGACGAGCTTCAATCTGGTGGCCAAGGTGCGCAGCGCGCTTTGCCATAAGTTGGGAGTCAGAAAACTGAAGGTGGGGCATGCCGGCACGTTAGACCCCCTGGCCACAGGCGTTGTGACAATATGCACAGGCAAGGCCACCAAGCGGATTGACGAGTTGCAGGCTCATACCAAGGAATACGTGGCTACGTTGCAACTGGGAGCCACAACCCCGTCGTTCGATTTGGAAACTGCCGTCGATGCCACCTTCCCTACCGGGCATATCACAGAAGAGATGATACGCCAGGTACTGACACGTTTTACGGGAAGGATAGAGCAGGTGCCCCCGGCTTTCTCAGCCTGCAAGGTGGACGGGCACCGGGCATACGACCTGGCCCGCAAGGGCAAGGAGGTGCAGCTGAAGGCTAAGCTGCTGGTCATTGACGAGATAGAACTGCTGGATTGCAGCCCCTCATCCATGCAGATGACCATCAGGGTGGTCTGTAGCAAGGGAACATACATCAGGGCACTGGCCCGTGACATCGGCGAGGCCCTTCAGAGTGGTGCTCATCTGATAGCGCTACGCAGAACCAGAGTGGGAGAGATCCGTGTGGAGGACTGCATGAAGATGGAGGACTTCGAACCCTGGCTGGAGAAACAGGAAATAGAAACAGAGTCAGATAACGTTTAAAAAGAAATTAATCTCATGAAGCTATCACAATTCAAGTACAAACTAACTGACGATCGTATCGCACAGGAACCAACCCCCTTCCGCGATGACTGCAAGCTGATGGTGGTTCATGCCAAGAGTAAATACATTGAGCACAGGAAATCATTCCGTGACGTACTGGAGTTCTTCAACGAGAAGGACGTCTTTGTTTTCAATGACACCAAGGTTTTCCCGGCCCGTCTGTATGGCAATAAGGAAAAGACCGGTGCCCGTATTGAGGTGTTCCTGCTGCGTGAGCTGAACAAGGAGATGAGACTATGGGACGTTCTGGTTGACCCTGCCCGTAAGATCCGTATCGGCAACAAACTGTACTTTGGTCAGGACGAGTCAATGGTGGCCGAGGTAATTGACAATACCACCAGTCGCGGCCGTACGCTCCGCTTCCTGTATGACGGACCTCACGAGGAATTCAAGCGCGCCCTCTATGCCCTGGGCGAGGCTCCCATACCCAAGCATATCATCAAGCGACCCAACCTGCCCGAGGACGAGGAGAACTTCCAGTGCATCTTTGCCAAGAAGGAGGGGGCTGTCACCGCTCCTACAGCAGGTCTGCACTTCTCACCCCAGCTGATGAAGATGATGGAGATTAAGGGAATAGACTTTGCCTACGTAACCCTGCATTGCGGCCTGGGCAACTTCCGCGAGATAGATGTGGAGGATCTTACCAAGCACAAGATGGACAGCGAGGAGATGCATGTGGATGCCCAGGCCTGTGAGATTATCAACAAGGCCAAGGAGGAAGGGCGTAAGATTGTAGCCGTAGGAACTACCGTACAGCGTGTGCTGGAATCAGCAGTCAGCGCCGACGGCAAACTGAAGGAGTATGACGGATGGACCAACAAGTTCATCTTCCCTCCCTACGACTTCGCCCTGGCAGATGCCATGATAGCCAACTTCTATCTGCCCTACAGCACCCTGCTGATGCTTACCTGTGCCTACGGCGGATATGATCTGGTAATGATGGCATATAAGGAAGCTCTCAAGTACAACGAGAACGACCCCGAGAACCGCTATCGTTTCGGTACCTATGGCGACGCCATGCTAATCCTGCAGGATTAATGCATAAACTCTATATAGGCCTAGGTTCAAACCTGGGTGATAAGGAGGAGTTGCTACACCGGGCCATTGAACTCATCAACGAGCGCATTGGCTCGGTGTTGCGTACCTCTTCCTTCATCGAGACGGAACCTTGGGGATTTCAGAGCGACAACACCTTCCTGAACGCTGCCTGCCTGGTGGATACATCCCTCAGTCCTATGCAATGCCTGAGTGAGACGCAGGAAATAGAGCGTCTGCTGGGCCGCACACAGAAGAGTGTAAATGGGCAGTATCATGACCGCCCCATCGATTTGGACCTTCTGATGTATGACGATTTGGAGATGAACACTCCCGAACTGGTACTCCCTCATCCCCGTATGCAGGAACGTGACTTCGTGATGATACCGTTGAGCGAGATAAAAGATTATAATTAAAAGAGAAAAGTTAATTATCGAGATATCGAAATGACGAGATATTGAAAAAATGTTCAATGTTCAATGTCCAATGTCCAATTATTTTCATAACTTTGCAGCCGAAAACAAATGTGGATAGATTTGGGCTGCTTGCAACCACAGTAAAAAATGCTAAAACGAGAAGCTGAATACATTGTTTCTCATGCATTTCTGCCCGACTTCTCTCCCCATTACATTATTAATTATATATATAAATGTATTATGGGATACTTATTTACATCCGAATCAGTTTCAGAAGGCCATCCTGATAAGGTGGCCGATCAGATCAGCGATGCTGTGTTAGACAAACTGCTGGCTTTCGACCCTCAGTCAAAGGTAGCTTGCGAGACACTCGTTACCACCGGACAGGTTATTCTGGCAGGTGAAATCAAGACGGAGGCCTACGTTGACCTGCAGCGTATTGCCCGTGAAGTCATTAACCGTATCGGCTACACCAAGAGCGAGTATATGTTCGAGGGCAACAGCTGTGGAGTGCTGAGTGCCATTCATGAGCAGAGCGCCGACATCAACAGAGGTGTTGAACGTAAAGACCCTGAGAATCAGGGTGCCGGCGACCAGGGTATGATGTTCGGCTATGCCACCAACGAGACGGACAACTACATGCCCCTGAGCCTGGATCTGGCACACCGACTGCTTATGGAACTTGCCGTTATCCGACGTGAGGGAAAGGTAATGACCTATCTCCGTCCGGATGCCAAGAGCCAGGTGACCATAGAGTATAGCGATGAGGGCATTCCCCAGCGTATTGACACCATCGTCATCAGTACCCAGCATGACGAGTTCGATACCGATGAAGCCATGCAGCAGCGTATTGCCAAGGATGTGAAGGAAATCCTGATTCCCCGTATGTTGGAGGGTATCAAGAACCAGAATATCCGCAGCCTCTTCAATGGTCAGATTACCTATCATGTGAACCCCACCGGCAAATTTGTTATCGGCGGCCCTCACGGAGATACCGGTCTGACAGGAAGAAAGATTATTGTTGACACCTATGGCGGTAAGGGCGCTCACGGTGGCGGAGCTTTCAGCGGCAAGGATCCTTCCAAGGTTGACCGGTCGGCTGCCTATGCCGCCCGCCATATTGCCAAGAATATGGTAGCGGCCGGCGTAGCCGACGAGATGCTGGTGCAAATCAGCTACGCCATCGGTGTGGCAGAGCCCGTCAGCATCTATGTGGATACCTACGGCAGGAGCAAAGTTCCCTTCACCGACGGAGAGATTGCCCGGAAGATTAAGGAGCTGTTCGACCTCCGTCCTTATGCCATAGAGCAGCGTCTGAAACTGCGTAACCCCATCTATGAGGAGACTGCAGCTTACGGACACATGGGTCGTGAGCCTAAATTTGTCACCAAGCGCTATGAGTCCCTGTACCACGAGTCTAAGGAGGTTACGGTAGAACTCTTCACCTGGGAGAAACTGGATTACGTACAGAAGATACAGGAAGCCTTCGGGATATGCCAGAAGTAAAACGAATATGCCTCTACTGCTCCAGCAGCACCAAGATTGACGAGTGTTACTTCCGTGATGCCCGTCATCTCGGGCAGCTGATGGCAGAACAGGGAATTGCCGTAGTCAACGGAGCCGGCAATATGGGACTGATGCAAGCCTCTGCCGACGGTTGTATGCAGGCCGGAGGCCAGGCTATAGGCATCATCCCCACCTTCATGATAAAGGAAGGGTGGTGTCACCAGGGCATGACACAGATAATCGAAACCCCCGACATGCACCTCCGTCAGCAGCGGATGGCCGAGGAAAGTGATGCCGCCATTATTCTGCCCGGCGGTTGCGGCACCTTCGCTGAAATGATGGAACTCATCACCTGGAAGCAGTTAGGCCTCTACCTCAAACCCATTGTCATCCTCAACACCAACGGATACTACGACCACATGCTGCTGGCCCTGCAGCAGGCTGTCGACCAGCACTTCATGCGCGAGCAGCATACCGCCATCTGGCGTGTGGCTCATACGCCCCGGGAAGCTCTTCAGCTCGTCCTGGAAACACCCCTGTGGGATACAAATATACGCCGATTCGCAGCCATATGACAGCCCCCTCATGTGATACCCTTGGCATCCTGGCCGCGGATACAGTTCCTCAGCCGGAAACCCCGCCTCCTTTCTATGAGGACATGGGGTTCTTTCAGGGCGATTCCCTCCTGCACCCCGAGATAAGGTTCGTTCAGACGGGATTTGACGGCATACTCAGGCCCTATCGCCTGCTGCATGATGACTGGGTAACACTCTTTGTCCTGCTCTGCTTTGTCCTGCTCTCACTCATACAGAAGAGGATCAGGCGTTATGTAGTCTCTCAGGCCAAGGAATTCTTCCTCCCCTCCAAGAACTTTTCCAAGAAGGAAAAACGTAAAATCGATGGCGGGCAGTTCATACCCTGGTTCATGATGATGCTGCTGAGTATCATGGGCGGCCTGGCCGTATATATGTACACCCAGAGCCAGCAGAGTCTCCTGCCGGGTCATGCAACACCTTACCTGCTTATCGGAGTCTATACCGGAATCTGGGTCCTGTACTTCATGCTTAAGATTGTCATGTCAGGATTCCTTAATTGGATTTTTTTTGACAAAAGGAAAAGGCAAATCTGGAAAAAATCCGAGTTTTTCCTTTTTACCGCTGAATCCCTGATTTTTTTCCCCCTGATAATTATCACCATATATTTAAACCTCCCTCCTCATATCCCCCTGTGGATAGCCTTTGTGTTAGGGGCGGTTATTAAAATCTTACACCTTTACAAAACTTTTCTAATCTTTTTCCCTAAATATTATGGCATTTTGCATTTAATTGTGTACTTTTGCACCCTTGAAATAATGCCTTTGTTGGCAGTTTTCACGTCACTGATAAGAGTGAATGATTTAATGATGGTAAAATTATAGGACAGTTATGATAAAGAAGATTCTGGTTTCACAGCCAAAGCCCTCTTCAGAAAAGTCTCCCTATTACGACATCGCAGAGCGTATGAATGTGGAGATTGTATTCCGCCCTTTCATTAAGGTACAGGGTATCACGCCCAAGGAGTTCCGGGCCCAGAAGATTTCCATTCTGGAGCATACGGCAGTAGTCTTTACCTCCAGGCATGCCATTGACCATTTCTTTACCCTGTGTAAGGAGATGCGCGTGGTCATACCCGAGGACATGAAGTACTTCTGCATCACCGAGACAGTAGCACTCTATATTCAGAAGTACGTACAGTACCGCAAGCGTAAGATATTCTTCGGCGAGACAGGTAAGATTGATGACCTCGTCCCCCTGATGGCCAAGCACAAGAACGAGAAGTACTTCATCCCCACCAGCGACGTACATACCAGTCAGTTCGGCGAGATGCTGGACGCCAAGAAGCTCTTCCACTCAGAGGGTGTCATGTACCGTACGGTCAGCAACGACTTTACCGAAGGTGATCCCTTTGACTATGACCTGCTCATCTTCTTCAGCCCCAGCGGAATCCAGGCCTTGCTGAAGAATTTCCCCGACTTCAAGCAGGGAGACATCTCCATCGGTACATTCGGTCCGGCAACTGCCAAGGCTGTCCGCGATGCCGGACTCCGCCTCGACCTGGAGGCACCATCGCCTGAATACCCCAGCATCACCGCCGCCATCGCCGCGTATGTGAAGAAGGTAAATGGAATTGACTAAAGAACGTTTTACGCTATCCAAGCAAGAGCGCCTCTGCAGCCGTAAGGCATTGGAGGCACTCTTCGGAGGCGGTAGCAAATCCATTCTGGCCTACCCCGTAAGGGCAGTGTTCCAGAAAACTGAAGAGACAGGAATCCGCATCATGGTTTCTGTCTCTAAACGCTTTTTTAAGCGAGCCGTCAAGCGCAACCGCATCAAGCGCCAGTTGCGTGAAGCCTACCGCCTGAACAAACACATCCTGCAACCGGCAGAAGGGGGACTCAATATTGCCTTCCTATGGAACAGTAACGAGCTTCTTCCCTCAGCCAAGGTAATGGAGAAAATGCAGACCCTCTTATCCAAAATCAATGAAACCGTTGCAGATACTCCGTCCGCTGACTGATTTCCTGGTATGGATACTGATACTGCCCATACGGTTCTATCAGAAATTCATCTCACCCCTTACACCCCCATCATGCCGTTTCACCCCCACCTGCAGCCAATATGCCATAGAGGCATTGCGTAAGCACGGCCCCTTTAAGGGAACGTACCTGGCTGTACGCAGAATCCTGCGTTGCCACCCCTGGGGCGGCTACGGCTATGACCCTGTACCATGAAAACTATCCCCTACATCAACTTTCATACGCATCATCCTGTTAGTCAGGACGAGTTATCCCTGGGCGGTGAGGAATACGGTATGGATTGCCGCTGGGACATCCCCCTGCCCCGACAGGAGGCCGACTTTCGCCAGCATGTACAGGAAAGCGAACGCACAGGTAAGCCGCTGGTGATTCATTGTGTAAGGACTTTAGAACATATCCTGCGTATCCGCCGGGATATGAAGCCCGCCCAGCCCTGGGTCATGCACGGCTTCAGGGGAAAACCCCAGCAGTTGCAGTCACTCCTCTCTGCGGGCATATATGTATCCTTCGGATTGCACTATAATCAGGATAGCCTGCTCCTCTGCCCTCTGGACAGAATGTTTCTTGAAACAGATGATACCCCTGCCCCCATAGCGCCTCTTTATAAAGAGGTGGCACAGATAAAAGGAATCCCAGTTGAGAACCTGAAACAGATAATATGGGAAAATGCAAATAAGTTGTTCCCTAACTTGGCTAAAAACGGATAATTTTGTATTTTTGACTAGTGT
>CACYMI010000052.1 GCA_902775385.1 uncultured Bacteroidales bacterium | reverse complement strand
CGGTTGCTTAGCTCACCTTCCTTATATTCCATAGAACCCATTCCCTCCAGAGTGTATTCCTTGCCAGCCGTCAGAGCTGCCACATTAACACCCCACTGATTGAACACCAGGAATTCCTTCTTATCTACCATGAAGGTAAGCTTCTTCTGGTTCTGCTTGTCGGCACCAACGAAGACTGCCCTCTCGATTCTCAGGAACTCGCTCACGTTGGACTGGTTAAGCTCATCAACTGAGATGGTCTTAGGCTCAACTGTATTGCCGCTGGACTTCACGACAAACTCGACATCAGCCTTTGCCACTACCAACTCCAGCAGACCGTTGTAAGACTTCAGTGTACCATAGATACCGCCATAGCCCTTATCGTCGCCCAAATCACCGGAGATGATATCACCCTTCTTGAAGCCTAAGCCACCACCATAGAGCAACAGAGATCCGAAATCATCCCTGATGTAAGTGTAAGAGCCATTGGTATAGGTAACCACAGCTTCCTTACCCTTGGGTGCTCCACCCTCCGGCATATCCACCTGCCAGTAAGAAGCCTGATAGCCCTTGGTCCATTCAGCCTCCTTGGTTGCCCAAGAACCGCCACCCACTTCGGGGAATTGCTCCAGGACATCCTGAATGTTCATGTAGCCCTTATAGACCTTGAGGGTATAGCTCTTGCTGCCAGCCTCGTAAGTGGCGTCACCGGCATATCTGGCAGTCAGGATAAGATCGCCATAACTGTGTTGGGGGATATATACCTTACCATCGCCGATACTGGGCTCTTCCTCGCCCATTGCCCAGTTGTCGCCCATCTTCAGCGACCACGTAACGGTAGCACCATCTATCACTGCATCGCCGCCCTTCACTGTAGCAGCGGGTAACGGAGCCTCGTCGCCATCCTTGCCTGTAGTGAAGCGTGTCTGATAACCCTCTGCCAACTCAACAGTAGCAGCAGGCTTAACACTGGCGAAACTTGTCAGATAAAGCTGGTTGGTAAGCACTCCGCTCTTATAATATATGCAGCCCATTCCTTCGAGCGTATATTCTACGCCCGGCTCCAAGGTTGTAACATCAATACTCCACTGGTTATAAACAGGCAGTGTCTCTTCGCCCACCTTGAAGGTCAGGTTCTTGTTATTAGCTTCTACGAACACAGCCTTTTCAATCCTCAGATACTCGTTCATGTTGGTCTGGTTGAGTTCACTGAAAACGATGGTCTTAGGCTCAACAGCATTGCCACCGGACTTCACCACGAATTCCACATCCTCCTTATTAACCGCCATCTCCAGCAAGCCATTATACGCCTTAAGCGTACCGTAGATAGCGCCAATCTTACCTTCGCCCAAATCACCGGAGATGATATCACCCTGCTTGAAGCCAAGGTTGCTACCATAGAGCAGAAGAGTTCCATAGTCGTCCTTGATGTAAGTATAGGTACCGTTGGCATAGGTAACCAGCGCCTCCTTACCCTTGGGCTCTCCGCCCTCTGGCATATCCACCTGCCAGTAAGAGGCCTGATAGCCCTTGGTCCATGCAGCCTCCTTGGTTACCCAAGAATCACCGCCCACTGTGGGGTACTGTTCCAGAACGTCCTGAATGTTCAGATATCCCTTATATACCTTCAGGGTATAGCTCTTACTGCTGGACTCGTATGTATCATCGCCTGCATACTTTGCCGACAGGACAAGATTACCATGACTGCCAGACGGAATATATACCATGCCATTACCGATACTGGGCTCTTCCTCGCCCATTACCCAGTTGTCGCCCATCTTCAGCGACCATTTAGCTTCGGCGCCAGCGAGATTTTCGGAACCCACCTTTACGGTAGCTGTGGGCAACGGAGTCTCATCACCATCCTTGCCAGTGGTGAACCTGGTAACATAGTCATCAGAAAGCTCAATGTTAGTGAGCGTCTTCACATCACCGCCGCCAGTAGTAAACTCTATCACAATATCCTTTATTCTAACCTGAACATTGGACGTGTTAGCGTTGCCAAGCACAAATGACGTGCTGTTGATTCTGTACACGCCCTCGTCAGCGTCAACCTTGTTGTCATCAACAGTCACTGACACTTTGCTATAAGTATCTCCCGTAAAAGTAAGTTTAATGGTTTTAATGAGTACACCGGTTAATGACGTAACCGTTACAGTATTTCCGCCATTTGCATGATAATACAAGCGTAAATCTCCCGCCTGGTTCAGACCGGGAAAGTTGTTAGCAGACCCTTTGGCTCCCACCACAGACCATGCCTCATCATCCAGATTCATCAGAGCGGCATCATTACCTCCCGTCATATTCTTTGTTGTAGTACCAGTATATTTCATGGTAACTTCATCTGCACTTGCAGATCCAACGAATGTAGCCATCAGGACTACAAACAAAAAACGTAAAATTTTGTTCATAAGTGTTGAGTTTAGGTTATTTTTAGTGTTGTTATGCCACAAAGATACAAACATTTTCCTAAAGGAACAAAACTTTCCGCCTATTTATCCTTTGTTAACAAAGCAAGGATATTGAACTCAAACTCACCTTCAGGCATTTGACCGGCGCAGTATCCGCACCATCTGGCGGGCAGCTCGTTTGGGAGCGCCGGGCTCGCCCAGACGCTGTGCCATAAGCTCATAGCCTGCCAGCTGCTGTTCCCTGGCCTCACTGCCAGGCAGAATACCAAGCAAATGCTTCCGGGTGTTCTCTACTGTCATCTGATGCGCTACCAGTTCAGGGACCACCTCTTTGTCGGCCACGAGGTTTACCAGCGAGATATAAGGGATTTTCAGTATCAGTTTACGCACAAAGGAAGCGAAACGCCCCGTTTTCATGTAATAGCAAACCACCTGGGGAACACGGAAGAGGGCCGCCTCGAGCGTTGCCGTACCGCTGGTGACAAGGGCCGCCGTAGCGTAACGCAGAATATGGTATGTCTGTCCGTACAGCACCTTGACACCGGTATCCTGAAGGAACTGGGCATAATAGTCCTTGTCTATGCCGGGAGCTGCGGCAAGGACCAGCTGATATGCGGCGGTGAGGGGCTGAGCGGCCTGAACCATGCGGGGCAGATTGTCCCGAATCTCCTGCTTGCGGCTTCCGGCCAGCAGGGCAATAATGGGACGGCCGTCCAAACCGGCCTCGTGCCTGAAGCCTTCGGCATCCCGGGGATGAGCCTTCAGGAAAGCATCCACCTCGTCCACCGTAGGGTTGCCCACGTAATGTACGGGGTAATGATGTTTGTTCCCGAAGAAATCCACTTCGAAGGGGAGTATGCTGAACATTTCATTTACATTCCTGCGGATATCCCTGATCCGTCCCTCCTTCCAGGCCCATATCTTGGGAGAGATATAATAGAAGACGGGAATCCGGGTATGGTCATGCAGGAAGCGAGCAATCTTCAGGTTGAAACCCGGATAGTCCACCAGTATCACCACATCGGGATTCCAGCGGACGATATCCTGCCTGCACTTTCGCATGCCCTTTAGGATAACATGCAGATGCAGGGCCACATCTATGAAGCCCATATAGGCGAGGTCGCGGTAATGGCTGACCAGCGTCCCGCCCTGTGACAGCATCTTATCACCGCCGAAGAAACGGAACTCGGCCTGCGCATCCTCCTCCTTCAAGGCTGCCATCAAGTGACTGGCGTGAAGGTCGCCACTGGCCTCTCCCGCTATGAGGTAGTACTTCATTTCTGTAATGATTCCAGATTCTTAAAATAGGGGCGGTACGTCATATCCAGGCACAAGGGCGTCACAGATGCCATCCCGTGATCCAGCGCCCAGTAGTCCGTATCCTCGGCATCGGGCTCCAGATTGGTGTAATGTCCGGTCAGAGCATATACGTCAGGCGTTTCCGTCTCCTTCCACTCCGACTGCCACACGCCCCGGGCCATCCGGCACACCGAGACACCCTTCAGGGCCGGTACCTCGGGGAAGTTCACATTTAGGCACACATCCTCGGGAAGTCCGTTTTTCAGAACATGGGCCGCTACCTTCTCCACCGCATCCAGGTAAGGCCGGAAGTCGCATTCCTGCTTACGGGTACGCAGACTGTAGCCGATGGAGGGAACACCCTTCATGCACCCCTCAATGACGGCTCCCATTGTGCCGCTGTAATGCACACTGCAACTGGCATTGTCGCCGTGATTGATACCCGATACGACAAGGTCGGGCTGGCGGGGGACCACCTTCTCCAGGGCCAGTTTCACACAGTCGGCAGGCGTTCCGGTGCAGGAGTAAACACGCAGGTTCTGCTCCTGGCGCTCCAACTTCAGCCTTACCGGCACAATAGGGGTAATGGAGCAGGACGCACCGGAGCGTGCACCATTCGGTGCAACCACGATGACCTGGCCCAACTTCAGCATACAGCGGGTCAGCACGGAAATGCCCTGTGCGCCCAATCCGTCGTCATTTGTTATTAATATCAAGGGCTGTTTTAGCATGTCTTTGTTTCATTTGCTATGCAAAAGTAATAAAAAAGTGCCGATTCTGCCCCATATTCCAAAAGAAAATCATATCTTCGCACCTAATTTAGGAACGAAAACAGAAACAGATGAGCAAAATCATTGCGATAGCAAACCAAAAAGGCGGTGTGGGGAAGACGACCACCAGCATGAACCTGGCAGCCTCCCTGGCAGCCCTGGAGAAGAAAGTTCTGCTGATTGACGCAGACCCTCAGGCCAACGCGTCCAGCGGATTGGGTGTGGATGTCAACAAGATTGACGGTTCCATATACAATGCGCTGCTTGGCGAGACGGACATCCGGGATGTCATCTACACTACCGACATCAACGGGCTGGACATCATACCCTCACATATCAATCTGGTGGGGGCCGAGATAGAGCTGCTGAACGTTAAGCACCAGGAGCAGGTGATGAAGAGACTGCTATCCGCCATCTCGGACGAGTATGACTACCTGCTCATTGACTGCAGCCCCAGCCTCGGCCTTATCACCGTGAATGCTCTGACAGCCGCCGACAGTGTCATCATCCCCGTACAGTGCGAGTACTTTGCCCTGGAGGGCATCAGCAAACTGCTGAACACCATCAAGATTGTAAAGTCCAGGATGAACCCCGCGCTGGAGATTGAGGGATTCCTGCTGACCATGTATGACAGCCGCCTGCGCCTGGCCAACCAGATTTACGAGGAGGTGAAACGCCACTTCCGCGAGCTCGTCTTCAAGACCGTCATCCCGCGTAATGTGAAGCTGAGCGAGGCTCCCAGCCACGGAATGCCGGCCATCCTGTACGATGCGGACGCCATAGGTGCCAAGGTACACCTGAAACTGGCGGAGGAGATTATTGAGAAGAATTCGATTAGTGGTTAGAGGTTAGTGGTTAGAGGTTAGCGAACACAGCGGCAGCAAATTCTTCACTCTTCACTTTTCACTTTTAATTTAAAAAAATATGGCCATACGTAAGAAATATCAGGGTCAGGCCTTAGGCAGAGGCCTTGACGCCCTTTTGAATACCGACGAGGAGGTTCAGACCGCCGGTTCGTCCAACATCAGCGAGGTGAGCATCGAGAAGATCCAGCCCAACCCCAACCAGCCCCGACGGGACTTTGACGATGACAGTCTGCAGGAGCTGGCCAACAGCATCCGGCAGATAGGCATCATCCAGCCCATCACCCTGCGCGACATGGGTGACGGAACCTACATTATCATTGCCGGCGAGAGACGTTGGAGAGCCAGCCAGCGGGCCGGACTGACACACATTCCCGCCTACATCAGGACGGTAGATGACGAGAATATGATGGAAATGGCCCTGGTGGAGAACATCCAGCGCCAGGACCTCTCGGCCCTGGAGATTGCCCTGGCCTACCAGCACCTCATGGAACAGTACGACCTGACGCAGGAACAACTGAGCGACAAGGTGGGCAAGAACCGTGCCACCGTAGCCAACTACCTGCGCCTGCTGAAACTGCCCGCCCCCATCCAGATGGCCCTCAAGAAAAAGGAGATGGATATGGGACATGCCCGTGCCCTTCTGGCCCTGAATGATCCGCAGGCACAGCTGGAGGTGTTCAATGAATTCAAGAAAGACAAGATCAGCGTCCGCAAGATAGAGGAAATGGTGAAGGAACTGAGTCAGGGCGGAAGCGTCAAGAACAAGGAGGGAAAGCGTATCCGTCAGAAAGGCTCTAACCTGAGCAGCGAATACGGCGCCCTGCGCACCAGTCTGAGCAAATTCTTCCAGACGAAGGTGCAGCTTACCTGCGCCGAGAACGGAAAGGGGAAAATCACCATCCCCTTTGCCAACGAGGAAGAACTAGAACATATCATCGCCATTATAGACAAACTGAGAAGTTGACAAAACAGGAACTGACATATAGCATACGTACCTTCCTAATCTGCTTCGCGGCATGGTGCTGCGGAGCCCTTGGCCTTTTCGCCCAGGAGCAGGAAATAGCACTTCCCGACTCTGCCGACCGGTTAGTGCTGGCGGACAGCGTACGTATGGCAGCCGTCTCAGACAGCCTGGTCACAGCCGCTGTCAACGCCTCCCTAAGCCGGGAGCGTTTCATCCCCGATCCCATCCGTTCCATGTGGTTAGGACTGGTATTCCCCGGAGCCGGACAAATCTACAACCGCAAATACTGGAAACTCCCCATCATCTACGGAGGATTCCTGGGCTGTGTATATGCCCTCACCTGGAACAACCAGATGCTCCATGACTACTCACAGGCCTATCTGGACATCATGGACACAGACCCCAATACCAAGAGCTATGAGAAGATGCTGCCCATAGGCTATGACATTTCAGGCAGAGAGGAACGCTTCAAGACCATATTCAAGAACAAGAAGAACTTCTTCCGCCGGAACCGCGACCTCAGCATCTTCGCCTTCGCCGGCGTCTATCTGCTGGCAGTCATCGATGCCTACGTGGATGCCGAGCTCTCTACCTTCGACATCAGCGATGACCTAAGTCTGCACCTGGAACCCACCGTCATTCAGACCCAGTCGGCCAAGACGCTGGGCCGCGAGGTCGTTCCGGGCGTAAAATTCACCCTATCCTATTAGAAAAAGCCATACAAGAAGATATGAAGACAAGATTGTTTACACTTACCTGCACATTACTCCTGGCACTGACCGTTCATGCCCAGGAATACTCAGATACCAACGACACGGACGAGGCCCTGCTGCCCGAGGGTATGCAGCTGTACGAGCTGGACAGCCTCCTGAATGACTGGATGACCAGGAACTACCTGACCAATGTGGAGAACTGCCTGTCAACCGGCGTGAACCCCGTGTTCGACCACGAGACCTACGCCCAGCGCCTCAGCCGCCTGCCCAATGTAATTGCCATGCCTTACAACGAGACAGTGCGCAAGTACATTGACCGCTACTGCGAGCGCCTTCGCCCCTCCATCAGCATCATGCTGGGTGCGTGCAACTTCTACAACCCCATCTTTGAGGAAGCGCTGGAGAGCTATCAGGTTCCCCTGGAACTGCGCAACCTGCCCATCATCGAGAGTGCCCTCCATCCCAATGCGGTCAGTCGGGCGGGAGCCGTGGGACTCTGGCAGTTCATGATCGGGACCGCCAAGCGCTACGGACTGGAGGTCACAAGCCTCATCGACGAGCGGAAGGACCCCGTAAAGGCCAGCTACGCAGCTGCCCACATGCTGAAGGACCTGTATGAGATCTTCGGGGACTGGACCCTTGCCATCGCCGCCTACAACTGCGGCCCCGGCAATGTCAGCAAGGCCATCCGCCGTTCCGGCGGCAAGAAGGACTTCTGGGAAATCTATCCCTATCTGCCCGCTGAGACACGGGGCTACGTACCGGCTTTCATCGCCGCCAACTACGTAATGAGCTACTACTGCGACCATAACATCTGTCCCGTAGGAACCAACCTGCCTCAGGCCACAGACACGCTGCTGCTGAAGAAGAACGTCAGGATGGAGCAGATAGCCGCCACATGTGACATCACCATAGAGGAGCTCCGTGCCCTCAACCCCCAGTACCGCACGACACTGATCCCCGGCGACTCGCATGACTGCATCCTGCGAATGCCCGCCGAGAAGATCAATGCCTTCATAGATGCCGGCGACTCTATCTACGCGAAGCCCGCCTACACCGCCGCCATCAGAGAGACAGTCCTCACCGATGAGGACAGCGGTAAGTCGGGTAAGTCACGCTCCAGACGCGGCAGGTCATCCGGCCGTACCGTCACAGTAAAGAAGGGGGACACCCTGAGTGACATTGCCAGACGCAACAAGATCTCCGTCAGCGCCCTGAAGAAAGCCAACGGCCTGAGAGGCGATATGATATCCATCGGGCAGAAGCTGAAAGTCAAGTGAGGCGGCATACCATATATATAATGTAAAAGGACTTTGCTATGGAAGAACTGACAAATACTGAATCCCAGGACGAGAAGATGGTAAGCGAGGCTTATCAGCATCTTGTACAGACATACCTGAACTCCAGGCACCGTAAGCACGTTGAGATCATCGACAAGGCTTTCAACTTTGCCAAGGAAGCCCACAAGGGTGTACGCCGCCTCTCAGGCGAGCCCTATATCATGCACCCCATCGCCGTAGCGCAGATTGCCTGCGAGGAGATAGGTCTGGGCAGCACCAGCATCTGCGCCGCCCTTCTGCATGACGTGGTAGAGGATACCGACTATACCGTAGAGGATATCAGCAATATCTTCGGTCCCAAGATTGCCGAGATTGTGGACGGCCTGACCAAAATCTCCGGCGGCATCTTCGGCGACAAGGCATCCGCGCAGGCCGAGTCTTTCAAGAAACTGCTGCTGACCATGAGCGACGACATCCGCGTGATACTGGTGAAGATCTCGGACCGTCTGCACAACATGCGCACCCTGGGCAGCCAGCTGCCCAACAAGCAGTACAAGATTGCCGGCGAGACCCTCTACATCTATGCTCCGCTGGCCAACCGACTGGGACTGAACAAGGTGAAGGAGGAACTGGAGGATCTCAGCTTCAGCTACGAGCACCCCGAGGAATACCGGGCCATCAAGGCCAAGCTGGCAGGAATAAAGCAACACCTTACCGACATCTTCGACCAGTTTACCGCCCCCTTGCGCGAGAAACTGGATGCCGCCGGCATCAAATACGAGATAAAGGCCCGTATCAAGGCCCCCTACAGCATCTGGAGCAAGATGCAGACCAAGCACGTGACCTTCGAGGAAATCTATGACATCCTGGCCGTCCGCATCATCTTCGACTGCGAGGACCTGAGCAAGGAAATCGGCGAATGCTTCCAGATATACGCCATCTGCAGCGGCATCTACAAGCCGCACCCCGAGAGACTGCGCGACTGGCTCTCGCACCCCAAGGCCAACGGCTACCAGGCCCTTCACACCACCCTTATGAGCAAGAACGGCCAGTGGGTGGAGGTACAGATCCGAAGCCGCCGCATGGACGACATGGCGGAGCAGGGATTTGCCGCCCATTGGAAATACAAGGAGGGCAGCAAGACCACCAAGGACAGCGAGAACGAGCTGGACAAATGGCTCCTTACCATCAAGGAGATACTGGACGACCCCCAGCCCAATGCCATCGACTTCCTGGACACCATCAAGCTGAACCTCTTCGCCAGCGAGATCTTCGTTGTCACCCCCAAGGGAGAGTTCAAGACAATGCCTGCCAACAGTACGGT
Organism: uncultured Bacteroidales bacterium; assembly: GCA_902775385.1. Taxonomy (GTDB): domain Bacteria; phylum Bacteroidota; class Bacteroidia; order Bacteroidales; family Bacteroidaceae; genus Physcousia. The sequence continues at coordinate 3,417 of CACYMI010000052.1, read as the reverse complement.
ACTGGACTTTGCCTTCAATATCCATACCTTCCTGGGCACCCATTGTATCGGTGCCAAGGTCAACCATCATCTGGTACCTATCAGCCACGTGCTGCAAAGCGGCGACCAGATAGAGATCCTTACCTCCAAGACCCAGAAGGTGGAGCGTGAATGGATGCAGTTTGCCACCACTGCCAAGGCCAAGGGCAAGATTCAGGCCCTGCTGCGCCGCGAGGACAGGGAAAAGCAGAAGGAAGGCGAAGAACTCCTGAACGAGTTCTTCCGGAAGATTGAGAAGGAGCCAAACAGCATCAACATAGACAAGCTGTGCCGCCTGCACAATATGAAGACCCGGGAGGAGCTTCTGGTGGCTGTGGGCGAAAAGCGCATCAACCTTGGCGACAATGACGAGGCGACCATCCTGGATAAGCTGCCCAACAAGAAGGGATGGGGCCGTTATATTCCCTTCTTCAAGAAACATTCGGCCAAGAATCAGGAACCGGGTGCCGACGTCAATGTCACTCCGCTGAAGATCGACAAGAAGAAACCGCTGATCCTGAACGAGGAGACCATGGCCCATTATGACATCTGCCAGACCTGCCACCCCATCCCGGGCGATGATGTGCTGGGATACTTTGACGGCGTCAGCAGCATCACCATCCACAAGCGTCAGTGCCCGGTTGCGGCCAAGCTGAAAGCCAGCGACGGCAACCACATCCTGGCGGCTAAATGGGACACGCACAAGCAACTCTCGTTCCCGGCCACGCTGCATGTGGAGGGTATAGACCATATAGGTGTGCTGCACCAGATAACCGGTGTGCTGTCACAACAGCTGAATGCGAACATCAACAATCTTACCATCAACTCACACGACGGCATCTTCCATGCGGAAATACAGCTGGGCGTACATGATGTCAACGACATCCGGTCCATCTGCAAGAATCTCAAGAAAATAAAGGAGATAAAAGACGTGAAGCGCTTCTGACTACAAATCCTTCAGCTCATTGCTGATAGCGATCAGCTCCTCCCTGACGGACTGCAGGTAACCCAGCACCTCCGCTGTGTTACTGGCGCCCTCATGGTTCTTGGCCAGCACCTGCTTGGCGGCGCCGATTTTCATGCCCCTCACCTTCAGCAGGTTGTAAACCAGTTGGATTTCAGCAATATCCTCAGCCGTGTACTTACGCACACCGCGGCCCTCCGTCTTCTTAGGCTTGATATTAGGGAACTCCTTCTCCCAATAGCGCAAGAGCGACTCTGCCACATTGAATTTGGCGGCAACCTCGCTAATGGAATAAAACTTCTTCAGCTCTTTATTCGGATTATAAGGCATAATTACAGATATTACTTCCTTTTGTAATCAAATTCTTTGCAAAAATAGGCAAAATAAATTACCTTTGCAAGATTTTTGAGGATTTATACATAATAAATTGGAAATTAAGCAAACAGGAAAATCTACAAAACAGCAAGAAATATGATGACAGCTAACGAAATCAGAGACTCATTCAAGAAATTCTTTGAGTCCAAGGGACATCAGATTGTGCCCTCTGCCCCTATGGTAGTGAAGGACGACCCTACCCTGATGTTCACCAATGCCGGTATGAACCAGTGGAAGGACATCATCCTGGGAACCCGCGACCCCGAACCGCGCCGCCGTGCCGACAGCCAGAAGTGCCTGCGCGTAAGCGGCAAGCACAATGACCTGGAGGAGGTAGGACACGACACCTACCACCACACCATGTTCGAGATGCTGGGCAACTGGTCCTTCGGCGACTACTTCAAGGAAGGCGCCATAGACATGGCATGGGAATACCTGGTGGATGTGCTCAAGTTGGACCCCAAGGACCTGTACGTAACAGTATTCGAGGGTTCGGCTGAGGAGAACCTCGTCCGTGACGATGAGGCTGCCGGTTACTGGCTGAAGCATGTTCCTGCTGACCACATCATCAACGGCAACAAGCATGACAACTTCTGGGAAATGGGCGATACAGGACCCTGCGGACCCTGCTCCGAAATACATCTGGACAGCCGTACTCCCGAGGAGAAAGCCAAGGTGCCCGGACGCGAGCTGGTAAACAAGGATGACCCGCAGGTCATTGAGATATGGAACATCGTATTCATGCAGTACGAGCGCAAGGCCGACGGACATCTGGAGCCCCTGGGCATGAACGTCATCGATACCGGTATGGGATTCGAGCGACTGGTACGTGCCATCCAGGGCAAGCACTCCAACTACGATACCGACGTGTTCCAGCCCATCATCAAGGCTATCGGAGACCTCAGCGGCTATAAATATGGCGACAAAGAAGAGACCGATGTGGCCATGCGCGTCATTGCCGACCACCTGCGTACCATCGCCTTCAGTATTGCCGACGGTCAGTTGCCCGGCAACGCTAAGGCCGGCTACGTCATCCGCCGCATCCTGCGCCGTGCCGTTCGCTATGCCTACACGTTCCTGGGTCAGAAAGAGGCCTTCATGTACCGTCTGCTGCCCGTCCTCATTCAGGAGATGGGTGCCACCTACCCCGAGCTGGAGGCTCAGCGTGAGCTGATCACCAAGGTCATGAAGGAAGAGGAAGACAGCTTCCTGCGCACCCTGGAGACCGGCATCCGCCTGCTGGACGGCGTCATGAAGGAGACCAAGGCCGCCGGCAAGACAGAGATTGCAGGCGAGAAGGCCTTCACCCTCTTCGATACATACGGATTCCCCCTCGACCTTACAGAGCTTATCTGCCGCGAGAACGGCCTTACCGTTGACGAGGCAGGCTTCAACGTCGAGATGGAGAAGCAGAAGGCACGTGCCCGTAATGCCGCACAGGTGGAGATGGGCGACTGGGTAAACCTCTCCCCAGCCCTCTCCCAAGGCGAGGGAGAGATATCCAAGTTTGTAGGATACGATTACACAGAATACAGCTGCCACATCGTGAAGTACCGCGAGGTCAAGCAGAAGAAAGGTGTTGTCTATGAAGCCATCCTGGACCAGACTCCCTTCTATGGCGAGATGGGCGGTGAGGTCGGCGATACCGGCGTATTGGTAAACGAGACAGAGACCATCAAGGTTATAGACACCAAGAAGGAGAACGGCGTCAGCATACACTTGCTGGAGCGCATCCCCACCAACCCCGAGGCTGAGTTTATGGCTTGCGTGGATGTGGACCGCCGCCGTGCCATCGAGGCCAACCATTCTTGTACTCACTTACTGGACGAGGCCCTGAAGGAAGTCCTCGGCAGCCATGTAGAGCAGAAGGGCTCACTGGTAACACCTGACTACCTGCGCTTCGACTTCTCACACTTCGAGAAGGTGACACCCGAGCAGATCCGCGAGGTAGAGCACCTTGTCAACGAGCGCATCCGCGAGAACTTGCCCTTGCAGGAATATCGCGACACTCCCATTGAGGAAGCCAAGAAGCTGGGCGCCGTAGCCCTCTTCGGCGAGAA
>CACYMI010000051.1 GCA_902775385.1 uncultured Bacteroidales bacterium | reverse complement strand
CGCGATAGACACCCTTGCCTCCGACTGTACGCTTCCCGCTATAAGGGCGCGTTTGGGACTTTCACCCATTAGAATACGTTCGTGCTGGACGAACAAAAAACTGGATGAGAAAAATTACTCATCCAGTTTTCTGTTAGCGGAGAGAGAGGGATTCGAACCCCCGGTGCCTCTCAGCACGCCGGTTTTCAAGACCGGTGTAATCGACCACTCTACCATCTCTCCGAACTCTCATCCGAGAGGCTTTTGGTCTTAAAGCGCTGCAAAGGTACGTACTTTCCGCGAAACTGCCAAATTACCGGCTACTTTTTTTGTATTTTTTTACCGCCTACAATATAAATACCCCTCGGCAAGCGGTCAAACACCTGCTTAAGTGATACCCCCATCAGTTGTCCGGACAGACTGTAAACACCTTCAGCGGACGAATTCTTCTGCTCAACCAAATCTACGACAGGCATTTCATCATCCTCACAGGGCTCCAGGTTCAGCAGCTGCAACTCGCCAATGTGGAACTGCGAACCGCCATTCACTGCACTGACCGTAAGGCGATACTGACTGTAAGCCTTAGGTTCAGCCTGTTCAGATAGCACATACACTTGTGTAGCATAGCGGTTAGAGAACACCTCACCAGCACGTCGGTCCAGCACCTCCCATCCGGCACCGTCATTGCCGGCCTCCAGCACCCAATCCTTTGGATCGTTGGTGACACCGTCCTTAGCCGCAGTAATGGTATAACAGTTAATAGGGACAGGAGAATCGTATGAATAAGTGATGGAGACAGGTTCCGTGAAACTGGCACGATAGCGGGTAGTCCTGCTCCGGTCCGAAATCTTCTCGACAGCCTCAGAAGTCGATAGCGCATCGGCAGAAGCCGTAACAGCAGCCGGGAGCATCAGCATACCCCTCTCCAAGCCATCCTCAATAGCCGTACCGAAGAGTTCAAACTCAGCCAGGCGGCACACATTACCGCCGGAGGCTGTCTCGTTCACCACCAGTTGGAACTGGCGGAAAACCTGAGTTGAGGCAATCGTAGCCGTAGCCCTGCCCGCCCTAGCACTAAAGGTGACATTACGGGTGGAAATCAGCGATTTGTTCCCTTCCTCATCAATACCGTAAAGGGAGACATTGGCAGGATCCAGGGCAGCATCATCAGCACTCAGCATACTGAATCCAACCACCTTCACAGGAACAGGCATCAGGAAATCCCACTGCATGAAGGGACCTTGAACGGTAGAATAGGTATCGCCCCTGTTATCCGTAAGATTTTTCTGGTCGGATATGATGGGGAAGGAAGTGACATCGGCATAGAAGGTACCATAGTCATAGCCGCCGAACAGCTGCCACTGAGCCACCTCAGTACCCTCCTCCAGTACCTTCAAACGATAATGCAGGTAGGCAGGCACATTCTTTAACCGGCATACAACGGTACTGCCTGGATAAGGGAAACGCACGTCAGCCTGCTGATCAATCACCTTCCAGGTAGTGCCGTTCACCGAACCCTCCAGCGTCCAGCCAGAAGGAGCCTGGCCCATAGTACTTGTAACAGAATAGGCCGTAAGGGCATAGTTGCCATTAGAATTATAGACAGCCGTAAAGGGCGCAGCCGTAGCCGTCTGGCCCACATGGTCCGTCAGTGCCTCCAGCCCCTCCGTAACAGTACCGCCGTCAGCCGTAATGTCAGAGGCCGAGATACCGCGGCCTAGAAGCTGCCACTCAGAGAGCGAAAGCTTTCCGCCGTTCCCCTCAGGAAGAGTAAAGTTCAGCCTATAATATATATAAGGTATACGAGAGTCCACATCATAGCGCATCTGCTGGGCACGCGACTCAACAGACACCTCCTCCACAGTATGAAGAACCGTCCAGTCCTTACCGTCATTAGAACCCATAAGCGTCCATCCCGCAGGATCGTTCGCCTCAAGACCCGCACACAGTGAATAACCCTTTAACAGAATCGGAGCCGAAGAACGGTACTGCACAAACACATCCGATGCTTCATCAGCCGTACCAGTAAAGCCCGTCAGTAAGTCATCATCCGCCACATCCTCAAGCGTACCGTCGGTAATATTCAGAGAAGAAGAGAGCGTACCGCCATTATTGGTCAAATCACCATAGACAGAGAGGTCGGAGTCAAACCTGAACCAATTGGCAGAGAGCAGATTCGTATTTGAAGTACCTGTAGCTACCAGGTAAATCCTACGGTTACCAGTCACAGGGACGTTCAGCATCCTTGTATATGTAACCCATTCATTCAGCTTCACGTCATCCGCTGTCCCTATAAGCGTACACAGCAGTGTTCCCTTCTTCGCATCAGGAGCATCCGCATACACATTCAACCGGGCCGAAGCACGCAGCAAATTGGCCCTGACAGTAATCTTATTGGCAAAGCGAGTGCTGAAATCCACATTCTTGTAACCCACATTATTGGTGTTGCGCATATTATAAGCCATACCCGTAGCGTCATCCGGGTTACCGCTGTCCATGATATAGGCATTCTTGATAAAATTAAAGTCCTCCACCTGAATGGTCTCAAATGCATTATGCCGCTCCACTACACCCAGGTGGGCATTGAAGGCAGCTGACAGGCAAGTACTATTGCCGAAGGACTCAAACGTCTTGTACTCATCCCCTTCCTTATGCCGGAAGTCCTCCTCCGCCTTCGTCAGCCAGGCAGAAGAAGTGATACCACCCGAGTTACGGTTATTCCACGCATGGTACGCATTCCGGGCCAGCCATTCATAGTATTCCGGCTGCTCCATATCCTCGGCATACTTGCGGATATACCGCATCAGAATACCCTTGAATCCGCACAGGTCACCCCGCACCGTCTGACACACCTTGATAATCCCATGACTGTCCGCCATATCCTTCACCGTCCACTTGATGATAGCATCCGCATCCGACTTGAACATAGGATCCCCATAGTAATCATACAGCATAATGGCAGCCCCCAGGCTCGTACCCTGATTATAGGTTGAAGCCCAGTAGTTATAATTCTTGGAAGCCTGATCGTAAGAGTCCCACACCTTACCCGTAGGATTGCCGCCCGAGAACTCATACAGCAGGGCACGGTTAGCCATATACGTCTTACGCGCTTTCTCGTAATAAGACATATCCGCCGTAGCGATAGCCAGATAGCAGGCGCATACAGCCGCCGGCCCGTTGATACACGCATTCGTACCCTGTCCCGAGCCATGCTTCCACTGCAGCAAGTCATTTCCATAGCAGTCAGCCCGCTTGAACATACCGTTGAAGTTCGTCTTCGCCGTTGTCAGATACTTAGTCGTACCCGTCAGCAGATAGGCACGTGTACAGGCGATACACATCCACGCAATATCATCATTGAATTCATTATAGCCGTCCACACCCTTCTGATACCAGGTACTCTTGTTACGGGCTATAAAGTTAGTGTACAGATTCTCGAACATTGTGGCATACTCTTCCTTACCGGTGGTCTCATAGGCATCCAGAATCGTCTCGAACATCTCAGCATCGCCCCACCAGCCACCGTTGTCGATACTGTAGCCCGTATTCTGCTTCTTGTAATGGCGCGAGACAAACTTATTCATCATATCATCACGCATGGATTTTGAGAAGCCGTAAGGCTCGGCCCCCTCATCCACCTCCACCGTCCATTCTATCAGCGCAGGATCAGCCGTCGAAACCGTCAACAGCGTCACACCCGTACCATCAGCAATATCCTCAACCGAAGAAAGCGCATACTTCCTGGCCGTACCAATAAAAATATTGTACTTACCCTCAGCCCCCTCCACAGGAACCAGCTCCCATGTACCGCGGGCATTGGCATTCGACTTGGCAATCTGTCCCACCACAGCCTTATTCGCAGCCGACGAGACACCGCCCAGGTAAAGCTGCGAGTACACATTCTTCAGATAGAAAGTACCGTTCGTCCTTGCCTCCAGCATCCAGCGCTGCGAGTGTGTATTCGTTTCAGTCCACAGAAGCGCATTCTTTCCGGCATCCAGCGAAGAGTTCTCTACTAACAACGAGCGCCCGCCTCTCATAAGGCGAATCACCTGCCCGTCCTCAAAAGCCATCGCTGCCGTCCCCATACACAGGTACAGCAGGATAAAAGAAATTAGGTTACGTGAATAGTTAAACATTGTTATATATTTATTTTAGAGGTTTGTGGTCATAGGTTAAGCCCTCTGCTCTCCCCGAGAGGAGAGTATTTTTTGAGGAAAAGGGACAAATAGCAAAAGCATACATTCCGAATTAGACATTTACTGTTTTACATCTGGTGCAGCGACCTTTGGAGTGCATCCGGGCACCGCATTTTCCACATACACAATGAGCACTGAAGCAGCGCAGGTAACGCCACACGAAGACAACCGCAAGAAATCCGTACAGCACATACCCCACCCAGCCCAAGACAGAGAGCGAGAATATCATATAGCAAGCCACACATACACCTGACAGAGAGAACAGGTACAGCATCGCCTCAGGAACAGGAAGCAGGCTGAACACCTCATCCAGCGTAGCTATAATCAGCACCACCAGCAGCCAGATACTCGCAATGAACAGCCCTAAGATCAGCGGCAAATCAAACGGATTCAGCGTAGGATGATAGTAATATAGCACCCACGTGTCAGGAATCAGACGCTGTATACTGGCATACAGGACAGCCGATCCGGAAAGTGTGAGCGTCAGAAGCGTAGGATAGAAAGAGCTGACGTCACGCACAAAGATCATATAGAAGTGCCACCGTTTGGTCTGCCTCCACACCAGCAGCACCCCTACGGTAAAAACCATAGCAAGGAAGTACCACAGATGACGCTGACTGAACAGATAAATAAACTCTGATATAGGATCATCCGGCACCACACTGCTCAAAAACGAACTCTGATGAATCCATCCCTGCGAGAACTGGTCACGCGCCACCTTCACCCAAACACTGTCCACGGAATCCTCCGGAATCACCATAATCTGCGCCACCACAAGAGCATCATTATAATAAAGTACAATACTGTCCGACAGCGTATCAACAGGCATATTATGGAAAGGCTCCTGCCGCTGCAGCGAGATAGAATCCACCGACAGCAGAAAGTTATCATTCACCGTGTATAGGGTGGACTCCTCAGCCGGATAGTAACAGGCCGAGAGCACCAGCAAGGGCAGAAGAAAGACCATTAACCTACGCATGCAGCACCTTCATTTCACAGTTTTTACAATCAAATTCAAGACGGAACCTCCTGCCGTCTCTTGAACACAGATAATATGGTTCCTGGTACGGGCTCCTGGCACCACGCTGACGCGGACACCACCCCAATTGATACCGCAGGCAGTATCGGCACGTCATCAGCGCCTGTCCCTCGTTCAGCCGGCCCGTCACCTCCAGGGCATTTATCCTTTGTGCACCGCCCTGAACGGCCACAAATTCGCAGGACAGACGGTTACTGATATTAAAGTCAAAGTAGGATAGCGGGACATCGGCCCTCTTATGGTTCAAAGCCGCCCGCACCCGTTCTTTTTTCAGTTCGGCCATCAGCCCATCCACCAACTTCCTGCGCCATTCAGCCAGCAGGCTGCGCGGTATAAACCAAGGCTGCGAAAAGTCAATCCTCACCTCCTCAGCATAGAATATCGTATCCCCCAGTTTGCTCAACACCTCAGTAATACCCGCCCGCTGATCCGTCCGGGCTAACTGATGTTCTGCGTTAAATGACAGAGTAATTTCCTTACCATCCGGCAACGTAGCCTTCAGCATAAAGCCAGTTTCCACCTCACATAAAGACAGCGTAACAGGAATCCGGCGCTCAGCTGTCTTACCCGCCATCAGCTTCTCCCACTGCTGGTCATAGTTACGCCACAGCATATCACCCTTCCTCACATCAGGCATCTCAGCCGGGTACAGATGATTACCCTCAACCCTGTTCACCCTGAAGCCCTGCAATTTGCCCTGGCCGTCCAGGAAACACAGCCCGTCGCCATTACAGAAAGGCGTAGTCCCCGCCACAATGACGCAGCCGCACCGCACCTCCTTCACACGGCCCGCCAGCTGCCCCCTGCTCTTAGGCGTATCAGGCGAAGCCAAATCATCCGTCCGTCCGTGCAGGAAGTAATCGGTAAATCCACGCGAGAAACTACGTTCAGGATCAGGCGTAAAGAAGAACTCCTCCTTCCCCGCCGATGACCGCATGTATTCCGGCCTGCGGTGCAGGATAGCATCAATACGCTGACGGTAATATGCCGTTATATTCTTAACATACGAGACACTCTTAAGCCGGCCCTCAATCTTAAAGCTCCTCACCCCCGCATCCATCATCTCCTCCAGATAACGGCTCCGGTTCATATCCCTTAGTGACAGCAGGTATTTATCCTCCACAACCGGCTCCCCATTACTATCCTCCAGCGTAAAAGGCAAACGGCAGAACTGCGCACACTCGCCCCTGTTGGCCGAACGGCCGAAACAGAACTCCGAGGCATAGCATCTGCCACTGTAGGACACACACAAGGCGCCGTGAACGAAAGCCTCCAAAAACACATCCGGCACAGCCTCATGGATAGCGCGAATCTCACTCAGGGAAAGCTCCCGGGCCAGTACCACCTGCTCATATCCCAGGTCCCTGAGCGCCCGCACCTTCTCAGGCGAACGGTTATCCATCTGCGTACTGGCATGCAAGGGAATAGGCGGCAGATCCATCCGCAACAGTGACATGTCCTGCACAATCAGCGCATCCGCACCCGCCCGGTACAATTCCCAAATCAGCTTCTGCGTATCCCGCAGCTCCTCATCATACAAGATAGTATTCACCGTCACATACACCTTCACCCCAAAGGGATGGGCATACGCACACAGCCGCGCGATATCCTGCACACTGTTACCCGCCAAGGCACGCGCGCCGAACCGCGCGGCACCTATATATACGGCGTCGGCTCCGTGATCTACGGCTGCAATGCCGCATTCCAGGTTCCGGGCAGGTGAAAGCAGCTCAATGGATGTCATCTATATTGTACGGCGTTTCCTGATACACATAATAGTTCAGCCAGTTCTGGAACAGAAGATTACCATGAGCCCTCCACGTAACCAGCGGCTCCTTGGCAGGGTCATCATCCCTATAATAATTATATGGCATCTGAATCGGAAGTCCCTTGTCCAGGTCACGCTTGTACTCCGTATCCAGCGTATAGGGCGAGTACTCCGAGTGCCCCGTAATGAATATCTCCCTACCCTCGCGCGCCATCACCATCGACACGCCGCTCATCGGGCTCTCCGCAATCAGACTCAATTCCGGCACATTCAGGATATCCTCCTTACGGATCTCGGTATGACGGCTGTGAGGCATATAGAACACGTCATCACAGCCACGGAAGATGGGCAGCTTCTTGTCCAGGGGATACTGGGGGAAGATGCCGAACATCTTCTGCGGCAGGGGATGCTTGGGCACACCATAATGGTAATACAGGCCTGCCTGAGCTGCCCAGCATATATACAAGGTACTGGTAACATGGGTACGGGCCCATGCGAAGATATCGCTTATCTCATCCCAGTAATTCACATCCTGATACTCCAGGTGCTCCACCGGAGCCCCTGTAATAATCATTCCGTCAAACTTCTCATCGCGCATGAGCTCAAAGTCACGGTAGAAGGCTTTCATGTGCTCAATAGGTGTATTCTTGCTCGTATGCGCCTTCACCTTCATAAACTGAATCTCCAGCTGAAGGGGACTGTTAGAGAGGATTCTGATCAGGTCCGTCTCAGTGGTAATCTTCAGGGGCATCAGGTTCAGTATAACAATCCGCAGCGGACGGATATCCTGCGTATTCGCCCTCGAATCCGCCAGCACAAAGATATTCTCATCCTTAAGCAAATCTATGGCCGGCAACTTATCAGGAAGTCTTAATGGCATCTGTTATAATTGAAATGTTAGAGGTTAGGGGGTTGGGGTTAGTAAACAGAATTACCAGATAGTAACCCTCTCTGCCTTAGGAACGAACATAGGATCCTTCTCCGTGATACCGAAAGCATCATACCAGGCATCAATATGCGGCAACTGACCGTTCACACGCCACATACCCAACTGGTGGGGATCAGACTTCACACGCTTACGGATTTCCTCATCCCTGATGTTCTGCGCCCACACATTAGCATAAGCCAGGAAGAAGCGCTGCTCAGGCGAAAATCCGTCAATCTCCTTCAGCGGAGCCTGTGCCGTAGCATTCCGGAATGCCTGGAAGCTCACCATCAGACCACCATGGTCAGCCATATTCTCACCCAGTGTCAGCGAACCGTTCGCATTCAGGCCGGGCAGCACCTCAATTTTATTATGGTACTCACGCATCACGCCAATACGCTCCTCAAAGCGCTTGGTATCCTCCTCGCTCCACCACGTCTTCAGGTTTCCATCCTTATCATACTTGCTTCCCTGATCATCAAACCCGTGTGTCATCTCATGACCGATAACCACACCTATGGCGCCGTAGTTGAACGCATCATCCGCATTCATATCAAAGAATGGCGGCTGCAGAATACCCGCAGGGAAACAAATCTCATTGGTAGTAGGATTGTAATACGCATTCACAGTCTGCGGTGTCATATACCACTCATCCCTGTCAACAGGCTTGTTCAGTTTGGTCTTAATCATATCCTTGATAGCCCACTCATTGATAGCCAGCATATTACGCAGGTAACAGCTGCCAATCTCCAGGTCACTGTAATCCTTCCACTTGTCAGGATAGCCAACCTTCACATAGAAGGCATCCAGCTTCTCACGGGCAACTTTCTTCGTCTCATCGCTCATCCAGTCCTGAACATCAATACGCTCGCCCAGGGCTATCTGAAGGTTACGTATCAGCTTCTCCATACGCTCTTTCGCAGCAGGCGGGAAGTACTTGGCCACATACAGCTGGCCCAGCGCCTCACCCAGTCCGTCCTCCACACTCTCCACGGCACGCTTCCAGCGGGGATGGTCCTCCGTCTTGCCGCTCAGCACCACACCGCTGAAGGCAAACTCAATGGCACGGGCCTTATCATCAATGTACGAAGCCGCCAAATCCATCGCATGCCACAGATACAGGTTCTGGATAGCCTCAGGAGTCTCCTCCTTCAGAATCTTCTCCACCTCATGGATAGCATCCGGCTGGCCTACAATCACGTTCTTCACCTCCCCCTTCTTAATATCGAAGTTGGCAAAGTAGCCATCCCAGTCAATACCCGCGAACTGCGTCTTCAGCTCATCGTATGACATCTTATTATAGTTAGCCTCGGGATCACGCAGTTCCGTCATGCTCTTGCTGGCCACAGCAATGCGCGTCTCAATGCGCATCACATCCTGCATGATACGTTGTGCGTCCTTCTCCGAGAAGCCGTCATGCACACACATATCCACAATACACTTCCTGTAAGCCTCACGAATCTTCAGCGTGGCCTCGTCATTCTCCACATAGTAATCCTTCTGACCCAGCGACAAGCCGCCCTGCATGATGCTCACGATATTATTCTTGCTGTCCTTCTCGTCAGCACCGATCCACATGCTGAACATACCCCTTACGCCCTGACGCTGCATACGGGGCCACACCTCTGAGAGCCAGTTCTGTGTAATCTCGGCAGAGTTCTGATAACCGTCGCACAGCAGGAATTCCTCAAAGGCTCCCCACCAATGCTCGTTCAGCTCCACGCTGTCCATAGCCGAATTGTACAGGTCCGCAATTTTCTGCTCTATGCTGCCAGGCTGCAAATCCTTCTGTGCGGAAACACTGTCAATGATACCCTGCAGCTGCTTGATATTGTTCTCACGCAGCACATCAAAGCTACCGAACCTGCTATACTCAGCCGTTAGCGGATTCGCCTTCTGCCAGCCGCCGGTCGCAAACATATAAAAGTCCGTTCCCACCTGGTAAGTACTGTCCAGATTAGCCAGACTTATACCTGAGTTCAACTCTCTGTTACCCGTGCAGGCCGATGTCATCGCTGCCAGTAACGCAAATGTAATAATGCTATTCCTTTTCATATGCTTTTTTTAAACTAATTCCTCCATCGCCTTCTCCCACTCCTGCTCAGCAGCGGAAAGCTGCGCCTTCAGACGCCCGTGCTTCTCATACAGACTCATATCCGTACTGCCCTCAGGGGTAGCAAGCTGCGCCTCCACAATCTTCACCGCAGCCTCCAGCTGGGTCACATGCTCCTCAGCCTCCTGCACCGCCTTCTCCAGTTTTTTTCTCAGACGCGATGCAGCCTTCTGCTGCTCATACGACAGGGATGCCTCTTTCTGCCGGGGAACCTCAGCCGCAACATTCACAGTCGCGACATTGCGAAGCGAGGTGTTTGAAGTATTAAGTTCCGAAAGCTCAGCTATCTGTTTGGTCTTCAGGAAATCATAAATACCGCCTAAGTGCTCGCGCACCTTGCCGTCGCCGAACTCATACACTTTCTCAACCAGCCCGTCCAGGAACTCGCGGTCATGGCTTACCAGGATAACCGTACCCTCAAAGTCACGTATCGCCTCCTTCAGCACATCCTTACTGCGCATATCCAGATGGTTGGTAGGCTCGTCCAAAATCAGGCAGTTCACCGGTTCCAGCAGCAGCTTAATCATCGCCAGACGGGTACGCTCACCGCCTGAGAGGAACTTCACCTTCTTCTCACCGGCCTCACCGCCAAACATAAAGGCACCCAGAATATCACGTATCTTCAGTCGCATATCACCCTTTGCCACGCGGTCAATGGTGTCGAACACGGTTATCTCGCCGTCCAGAAGCTGGGCCTGGTTCTGCGCGAAATAACCAATCTGCACATTATGCCCCACAGTCAGTTTCCCGTCATACGGAATCTGTCCCATGATACACTTCACCAGCGTGGTCTTACCCTCGCCGTTACGTCCCACAAAGGCCACCTTCTCACCCCGCTTGATGGTCAGGTTCACACCGCTGAACACCAGATGCTCGTCAAACCGCTTGGCCACATCCTCGCAGGTAACCGGATAGTCACCGCTGCGCACCGAGCACTTGAACTTCAGCCTCAGCGCCGAGGTATCCACCTCATCCACCTCAATGGGCACAATCTTCTCCAACTGCTTGATACGGCTCTGCACCTGGATAGCCTTTGTGGCCTGATAGCGGAAACGCTCGATAAAAGCCTTGATATCCTCAATCTCCTTCTGCTGGTTCTCATAGGCTCGCAGCTGTTGCTCACGCCGCTCGGCCCTCAACGCCACATACTCATCGTACTTTACCTTATAGTCATACACCTTGCCGCAACTGATCTCCAGCGTCCGGTTCGTAACATTATTGATAAAGGCACGGTCATGGCTCACCAGTACCACGGCTCCCGCCCTCGTACTCAGGAACTGCTCCAGCCATTGGATACTCTCAATGTCCAGGTGGTTGGTCGGCTCGTCCAGTAACAGTACGTCAGGATGCTGCAGTAGCAGCTTCGCCAGCTCAATGCGCATACGCCAGCCCCCCGAGAACTCACTCGTAGGCCGGTCAAAGTCCTCACGCCTGAAACCCAGGCCCTGCAGCGTACGCTCCATCTCAGCGTGATAGTTCATACCGCCCATCAGTTGGAAATGCTCGTTCAGGTGCGTAAAACACTCCACCAGATGCATATATTCGGCACTCTCGTAATCCGTTCTTTCCGACATCAGATTGTTCAGGCGCGTAATCTCAGCCTGCATCTCATGTATATTCGCAAAGGCCTTCTCCGTCTCCTCCCTCACCGTACACTCGTCCGAGAGGATCATCACCTGAGGAAGATAGGCAATCGTAGTGTCACGCGGAACGGAAACCACCCCGTCGGTAGGCTCCTGCAGTCCGGCTATAATCTTCAGCATCGTACTCTTGCCCGCTCCGTTCTTGCCCACCAGGGCAATCCGGTCCCTGTCATTAATGACATAGCTCACATTCCTGAACAGTGGGCGGGCACTGAATTCAACGCACAAATTATCGATAGAAATCATCTGAAAAATCCACTTTTGCCCGCAAAGTTACAAAAAAACTGTCTTTTCCCCGTGATATTTTATAAAATATAAACAATGTAAACCATTTTTTCTTTATCTTTGCCTTGGGAAAAAGCAAATACAGCCCCCGCAGGCCTGACAGAAGAAGCAAACCACAAACAAAATAAACAAACAACATGAAACTAAAGTATTATCTGCTCAGCATGGCCGTAATAGGCCTGCTCACAGCATGTTCAGGAGAAAAGAAACAGAGTGATACCGCCGACGCCCAGGAAACTGCCGGGAAGAAGGTAGAGGCCGACCAGCCCACCGGTGATGTATTCATCTACACCGGAGAGCACAGGCGCAGCAACACCCAGCCGGACAAGGCCAAGGTACTCATCAGCAAGAAGCTGGCCAGCATCAACACCAACGAGTTTGCCGGCAATACCGTCATGGAGGAAATCTGGATAGGCGAACAGGTACAGCATATCGCCAACGGCGCATTCGAGAACTGTACCAACCTCAAGAAGATACACCTGGCAGGCCCCCTGCCCGTAATCAATGACGGCGCCTTCACCGGCTGTACCTCGCTGCAGGAACTGAAGGGCGACGTCTATACCGTAGGAATTGACGGTTTCAAAGGCTGCACCTCACTGCAGAGCGTCATCCTGGGCGAGCACGCCTACTGGATCCGCGTCGGCGCCTTCTTCGGCTGCAAGAACCTGAAGAAACTCATCCTGGCCGACACCATGAGCAAACTGGAGGACGGAGCCTTCGAAGGCTGCACCTCCATGGAAGAACTCAGCATCCCCAACGATTTCAAGAACCGCATGTTCGGCATGTTCCCCAACCCCGAGAAGCTCCGCAAGGTTTATCTTCTCACCACCGAGTTCTACCCCATGCCCAAGAACTGCCAGCCTAACAAGCAGTGCACCCTCTACGTCCCGGACGCCTTCGTAGAACAGTTCAAGGCCGATGCCGACTGGAGCAAGTTCGGCAGCATCGAACCCACCAGCAAGAGCGCTTACTACACTGCGGAAGGATTCCTGAAGTAAAATATAATCGAGTAGGAGGAAAATGAAGTAGTTTTCCTCCTACTTTCATTTTCCGGCCTCTCACACCACCGTACATGCGGTTCCGCATACGGCGGTTCTTCGTTTACGATATCAACACGTAGTAATCCATTAAGCAACGATAGCCTGCGCGATAC
>CACYMI010000050.1:20769-42297 GCA_902775385.1 uncultured Bacteroidales bacterium | reverse complement strand
CCGGCCTCGGCAGCCAGCACACGTGTCTCGTCCCAGTTCACGGGAACAGCGGTTATGAAGTCACGGCAGTCAGGCCACTTGTCATAACGGCAGGGATTGTCCATCAGCATCTGCAGGTTCGTCTCGAAGATTACGAAGACTGCCATGTGGTAAGCCTTGGTGCCCACACCGGCACAGATAGGACGGTTGCCGTGATGGCTCTCAGGCTGGTAGCAGAGCATAGAGCCGGGGGTATAGTCCATAGGACCTACTGCATTACGCAGGAAAGGGAACCAGATGCTGTTCTTGGGCGTACAGCCGCCATTATACTCCATACCGCGCACACCCTCGTAAGTCAGGATGTTGGGATAGCGGTATTCCAGACCGCTGGGATGGAAGGCTCCGTGGAAGTCAACCATGATGTGATGCTTGGCAGCTTCCTTTGCCACACGGTCATAGAAATCTACCATCCACTGGTCCTGACGGTCCATAAAGTCAATCTTGGTACCCACAATGCCCCACTCCTCGAATTTCCCGAAGAGATCCATGTGGTGCTCAACTGTCAGCCAGGGCAGCCATACCCAGATGCCTACGTTCTTGCTCTTGGCATAACGGATCAGCTCAGGCAGGTTCACCTCGGGATTGGTACGGAAGGGGTCGCGGGTATCCAGTGCCCAGCCCTCGTCCATTATTATATAAGGTACACCGTTGCGGGAGGCAAAGTCCACAAAGTACTTATAAGTATCCAGATTGATGCCGCCCTCGAAGGTAACATCCTCGCCGTAGGGAATACCGTTCAGCCAGTCCCAGCAGGTCAGACCGGGCTTGATCCAGCTGGTATCCTCAATCTGACACTTCTGTGCCAGACGCACAGGCATCGTATTCTCCGCCAGACGCCCGTCCTCCTGAGTAATGAGCATATAGCGCCAGGGGAAGGTGCGTGTGCCCTTTGTCTTGGCAATATAGTCAGCCTCCTTCAGGATACGATGGCTGCGGTCGCCCTTATCCTCATACTCTATCGGGCACTTGGGCTGGATAACAGAGAGGCTGTTATCAGCATTACCCTTCAGGAAGAAAGCTGGATAGCTGACAAGGTCGAACTCGCTGAGCAGAATCTTCTGGTTCTTGCCCATGATGAGGACGGGCAGTTCAGACATCCGGTCTTCCGTCTTCCATTCGTTGCTCTTGACAAAGGAGTAGTTCTCCTCGCAGCTTGTCTTGAAACCGCCGGGCTGCTGCAGCACCAGGTCACAGTCGCCGGCCAACTGGAACACTGTGTTCTCCTGCATTACCTCTATCTCACCGGGGAGGGAAGTTCTCATACGGAAGGCCACGCCATCATCGTAGAGCCGGAAGTCAACGGCATAGCCGCCTTTCATATCCAGGGTGAGTAACGTATAGTTGTTCTCCACCTCGCTGAACTTCAGCGGCAGAAGGGGTTTTACGGTCTCACTGACCGTTCGCACGCTCTTCTTCTTAAGCACAGGGTTGGCACCTAACGTCCTGTCAGAGAGTCGCATGCCGATTATACTCTGCTTCAGTAGCGTCTCATTATGACTTACAACATCATAATAGATGCGGTCCGAGAGCGTGACACTCACGCTTACCTGTCCGTCTGGGCTCTTGGCCGTTATCACCTTCTGAGCATAGCCCGACAGACTAACTGCCGCCATCATCACAAGAAAGAAGAAATGTGTCTTCTTCATATCATTACATTGTATTTGTTAACAGCTTATTTTACAGCTACTACCTCTATCTCCACCAAAGCGCCCTTGGGCAGATCCTTCACGGCCACAGCACTGCGGGCAGGATAAGGCTCGGTGAAGAACTCGGCATACACCTCGTTCATGGGAGCGAAGTTGGCAATGTCACTCAGGAACACCGTGGTCTTCACTACATGAGAGAGGTCTGTACCGGCCTCCTTGAGGATATTCTGGGCATTGGTCAGTGACTGGCGGGTCTGCTCTTTGATACCGCCCTCCACAAACTGACCTGTGGCAGGGTCAATGGGTATCTGACCGCTGGCATATACAAAACCGTTCACTTCTATGGCCTGACTATAGGGGCCGATGGCTGCGGGAGCCTTTGTTGTACTGATGACTTTCATTTTCCTATACTAATTTATAATGATTCTTCTTCAATGCTTTTCTTATCTCGTTAATCTGTTCCTCGTCACGGGTCTCCACCTTCAGCCGCAACTGACAGGCTGTAACCCTCTCGGCATCATCGTTACGCTCGTGGCGCACGCTGATAACGTTGCCGCCCAGGCTGGCAACAATCTGGCTCACGCCCACCAGCTGACCGGGCTTATCATCCAGTTCCACCACAAACGTGTAGGTCCGGCCGCTCTTGAAGAGACCGCGGTTGATCACACGGTTCAGGATAGTTACGTCAATGTTTCCGCCGCTGACAATACAGATGGTCTTCTTTCCGGCCACAGGCACCTTGTTGAACATGGCAGCTGCCACACTCACAGCACCCGCGCCTTCGGCTACCATCTTCTGCTGTTCTATCAGCGCCAGGATAGCGGCACAGATCTCATCCTCCGTAACGGTAACCACACCGTCCAGATATTTCTCGCAGACATCGTAGGTCAATACGCCCGGCTCCTTCACAGCAATACCGTCGGCAATGGTATTCACCGCACTCAGACGGAGAATCTGATGGTCCACCAGACTCTGGTACATACTGGGAGCACCGGCGGCCTGCACGCCCCATACCTGAACCTTGGGATTCAGGCTCTTGATGGCAAACGCCACGCCCGAGGCCAAACCGCCGCCACCGATGGGAACCAGCACTACCTCCACACCCGGCAACTGCTCCAGCAGTTCCAAACCGATAGTACCCTGTCCGGCTATCACATTCTCATCATCAAAGGGATGTACAAAGGTATAGCCATGCTCGTCCCTTAACTGGATAGCCTTCTGGTAGGCATCGTCATAGACACCTGACACCAGACAGATATCGGCGCCGTAACGACGTGTAGCCTCCACCTTGCTGATAGGAGCGCCGTCGGGCAGACAGATCAGGCTCTTTATCTTATTGAAACTGGCACCAAGGGCCACGCCCTGGGCATGGTTACCGGCCGAGCAGGCGATAACACCGCGTGCCTTCTCCTCATCCGTCAGCTGCGAAATCTTATAACAGGCGCCACGAACCTTGAAGGAACCCGTCACCTGCAGGTTCTCAGGCTTCAGGTAGATGTCGGCCGCTGGATTCAGGCGGGGAGCCTGCACCAGGTCCGTACGCCGGATCACCTGGTTCAGCACATACCTCGCCTTATAGAAATTATCCAAATTCATTCTTTTTCTCTTCACTTTAGATTGCCTTCAGCAATGCCTTCAGGAACTCCCAGAACTTAGCTACGCTGGGGATGTTACAACGCTCGTCAGGCGTATGGGGGCTACGCAAGGTAGGACCGAAGCTTACCAGATCCATCTTGGGATATACACCACCTATGATGCTGCACTCCAGACCGGCATGACAAACCTGAACGTTGGCATCCTCGTTGAAGATGTCCTTGTACACCTTCACCATCGTTGCTACGATAGGACTGTCGAAATTGGGCTGCCAAGCGCCATACTGACCGCTGTATTCCACCTTCATGCCAGCCATCGAGAAGCAGCTCTCCTGCATCTCCTGAATGTACTCCATCATCGTCTCACTGCTGGAACGTGCCAGGATAAGGATGCTGGCCTCACCATTACCTATATTGATGATACCCAGGTTACTGCTGGTCTCCACTACCGAGGGGATGCTGGGAATGTTACGCAGCACACCGTCATGGCAAGCCATGATAGCATCCACCAGGTTGTCCTGAATCTCTACGGGGACCTGTCCGGCAGGCAATGCTGTTGTTTCAACGGTCAGGGAGATACCCTCTTCCACCCCACGGTATTCATCCTGGAAGGTCTTCTCGCAATACTGGGCCAGATCCTTCAGGTCCTCCAGATTCTCCTTGGGAAGACTCAGGACTACAGTTGCCGTACGTGGGATGGCATTACGCATGTTGCCGCCGTTCCAAGTACACAGGCGGGCCTCATCATCGGCAATAGCCTGACGGACGAAACGGGCCATCAGTTTATTGGCATTGGCACGTCCCTCGTTGATTTCCAGACCGCTGTGACCGCCACGAAGGTTCTTCAGCATAACCTTGACTGCAATGTCACCCTCTTCGGGAGCCACCTCCTTGTACTGCATGGTGGCGGAGATGTTAACACCACCGGCAGAGCCGATGACAAACTCACCCATCGTCTCGTTGTCGATGTTCAGCAGAATGTCACCTTTCAGTGTATCGGCAGCCAGGTTGTTAACACCATACATAGTGCTCTCCTCATCGGCAGTAATAAGGGCCTCCAGAGGACCATGCACCAAGTCTGTGCTTTCCATAACAGCCATAATGGCAGCCACACCCATACCGTCGTCCGAACCTAATGTAGTACCTTTGGCCTTTACCCACTCACCGTCAATGTAGGTCTCTATGGGATCGGTCTCAAAGTTATGATTGCTCTCGTCCGTCTTCTGGGGAACCATATCCATATGAGCCTGCAGGACGGCAGTCTTATGCCCCTCCATACCCGGGGTGGCGGGCTTGCGCATTACGATGTTGCCGGCATTGTCCTTGAAGGCCTCAATGCCATGCTCCTTAGACCAGTCCAGCAGAAACTGCTGGATTTTCTCCAAATGTCCGCTGGGACGGGGCACCTGGGTAAGCAGATAGAAGTTCCTCCAGATAATCTGGGGATCCAATTCCTTAATTGAATTTGCCATAGTTTTTATGTTTTTATTGTTTACGATTTTGCGTTATTGTGTACAAAGTTAGGGATTTTCCCTGTAACGTCAAGCGTTTTCACATTTTTTAGGTTAGCGCTTCCGCTGGAAGAACTCCTTCATCAGCTGAGCGCATTCCTCCTCCATCACCCCAGATACCAGTTCCGTCCTGGGATGCAGGGCCTCAGGGGCAAAGCGCCGGAATCCCCGTTTCTCGTCACCGGCCCCATACACCACCCTGGCTATCTGCGACCAGCCAAGGGCTCCGGCACACATGATACAAGGCTCCACCGTCACATACAGGGTACATTCGTTCAAGTACTTGCCGCCCAGATATTCAGACGCTGCCGTAATGGCCTGCATCTCGGCATGAGCCGTCACATCCGACAGCCGCTCCGTCAGGTTATGGGCACGGGCAATGATACGGTCACGGCATACCACAACGGCCCCTACAGGGATTTCGTCCTCGTCAAAGGCGCATCTGGCTTCCTGAAGCGCCTGTTTCATGTAGAAAATATCGTCCGCCATAAAGATTGTTCAATGCTTTTGCATGCAAAATTACGATTTTTTCATAAATTTGCAGACAAATTGAAGAGCGAAAATGGCAGCGCATAACGAATTTGGCATTGAGGGCGAGAACAAAGCCGCAGACTACCTTGTCAGGGAAGGCTACACCATCCTGGACCGCAACTGGAAAAGCGGCCGTAAGGAACTGGACATTGTAGCCGAGAAAGACGGCATATTAGTAGTCATTGAGGTCAAGAGCCGCAAGAGCAACCGCTACGGCAATCCCGAGGAAGCCGTCACCCCCTCCAAGATCCGGAACACCGTTCTGGCGGCCGATGCCTATATCCGATATAACCGCATAGACCTTCCCGTCCGATTCGACATCATTTCCGTCCTCAGCAGCGGTGATGTTGTCAACCACATCGAGGATGCCTTCCGCTCACCGGTATGGTACAGGTGATTGGAGGGTGAAAGGTTAAAAGGTTAAAAAGTTAAAGGGTTAAAGGGTTAAAGGTTGAACATGAAAAGAATATCTTTAGACGAAACAGTTTCTACCAACAGGTATGCCAGGGAACTGCCCGAGGACCAGAATCACGGGCTAACCCTGGTTACAGCCGAGTTCCAGACGGCAGGACGCGGCGCGGGGACCAACAGGTGGGAGTCCGAACGCAGTCAGAACCTGCTCTTCAGCCTCATCTCCTACCCCAAGGGATTGCTGGCCAACCAGATGTTTGCCCTCTCGGAAGTCACCGCTCTGGCCATACGCGATACCCTCAGCAGCTACACACCGGGATTTCAGATAAAATGGCCCAACGATATCTATTATAACGACAAGAAGATTTCAGGCATGCTCATAGAGAATGATTTGCAAGGGAAGTGGGTTCACCGCTCCATTATTGGCGTGGGAGTGGATATCAACCAGACACGCTTCCTCAGCGATGCACCCAACCCGGTTTCTCTGGCGCAGATATTGGGCAAGGCAGTGGAGCGCAATCAGGTACTGAACAGTATCCTTCTGCAGTTCAATCATTATTACGGGATGATGGAGCGGGAACAGTTCTCTGAACTACACAACCGCTATATGCAACATCTCTATCGCAGGAATGCCCTGCACCCCTATGCTGATGCCACAGGCACCTTTCAGGCGCGGATTATTGATGTGGAGCCCACAGGTCACCTTGTGCTGGAATGTCAGAACGGCGAACAAAGGCGATACGATTTCAAGGAAGTAAGTTTTTTAATTCAAAGTTGATAAACTCATAATTGGAGAACAGTAAACAAATAAACAAATAAAATATGGCAAGATTCAAAAGAATTCTACTCAAGCTGTCAGGCGAGAGCCTGATGGGTGAACAAGGCTACGGAATAGACGTAAAGCGTCTGAACGAGTATGCCCAACAGATTAAGGAAGCAGCCCGGATGGGTGTGCAGATTGGTATTGTAATAGGCGGCGGCAACATCTTCCGCGGACTGACAGGAGCCGGCAAGGGCTTCGACCGTGTGAAGGGTGACCAGATGGGTATGTGCGCCACCGTCATCAACTCGCTGGCCCTGAGCAGCGCCCTTGGGGCTATCGGCCAGAAGAACCGTGTGCTCACCGCCATCCGTATGGAGCCCATCGGCGAGTTCTACAACAAATGGAAGGCTATCGAGGCCATGGAGCAGGGCGAGGTAGTTATCATGAGCGCCGGAACCGGCAGCCCCTACTTCACCACCGATACAGGCTCATCCCTGCGTGGTATTGAGATAGAGGCCGACGTGATGCTCAAGGGCACCCGTGTTGACGGCATCTATACCGCCGACCCCGAGAAGGACCCCACCGCCACCAAGTTCCATGACATCACCTACTCCGACGTCATTGCACGCGGCCTGAAGGTAATGGACATCACCGCCACCGCCATGTGCATGCAGAACAACCTGCCCATCTACGTCTTCAACATGGACATCGTAGGCAACCTGAAGAAAGTACTGGACGGCGAGGAAATCGGCACCCTGGTTCACAACTGAGAACCGCATAACCGATAAAATCTCCCCAGTCAGGCAACATCTTTTTCCTAACTGGGGAGATTTTTTATGCTTAAGCTATAAGCGCCACCCTCAGAAAGCAATCTTAATACCCGTTGTCATGCTGGCGAACCCGGGGCCGAAGCTGCTGCTCAACACATTAAAGGGATTGTACTTATAGTAGATACCAATGTGGTGAATGTTAATCTCGGCACCTATGCCCAGAGAAACGGTATTCTCATGTATGTTGCCGGCGGTTATTTTCTTTTCCTCTCCATTCTCGTAATACTTGGTCTTGAGCGAAGCCCAAGGGGTGATGTACAGTTCAGGGCCAATGGCAAAAAACATTTTCTTGTTGAAGTAATGGTAATACTTCAGGGGGAAGGAAAGGCTGAAGGTGTGAATACGGCTGAACTTAGGCTCCGTGCCGGCGGGATAGTCGCATGTTAGAATCTTTCCGTCCGGTTCCTTTACGAACATTCTGTCCGTCATTCTGTAATTGCGCCAGTCAAAGCCCATTCCCAGACGCAGGAAATCCTTTCTGCCCACGCGTATCTCACCATTGATAACATCACCCCATTCTATTTCGAACGACTGGCCCATATTTATGCCAACACCGGGATCCTGGCTGACCCCGCCGATAAAACCAAACGAGAAGCTAGAACTGACAGAGTATTTGACCGTTGTCTTAGAATTGGCAGCCTTACTCACTCTCAGTCCTGGTATTTCAAAATCCCATCCGCCTGGGTTGTTGTCGTCAGCTACTACTGTTGAAACTCCTAATGTTGCCAACAAAATGCCGGCAATAATCTTTTTCGTACTTTTCATATTTTTACTTTTTATCCTAATCTACAACCGATAAACTATAACCTATAATCTATTTCTTCTTGAATGTTTTTCTCAAGTCTGCAAGCGAGGCGCTGCCCTCCATATATACTAAGGTAATGTCATAACGCCGGTCATTATCCTTGCACTGATAACAGATAAAGCGGTGTGCACCCTTCTCACTGTCTGTCAGTTGCACAATGGCATAATAGAGGTGCCCGTTACGGCTCTCCATCTCCATATTCTCGTCATCGTCAGAAAGGCGGCTCTTCATATCCTCATAGAAAAGCTTTTCCACTTCCTCGCGATTGTTGTTATGAGTGGTGAATCTGGCTGTATGCAACACCTTCAGTTTATAGGAGGCCAGGTTTTCACCCTTGATGAGGCTCTCCTGCATTTGGTTTTTCAGAACCACCTTACCCTCAAAGACATCATTGATACAGAGCCCTTTCTGTGCAAAGGCACACAGGGCTACGCACATCATCACTACTATTGTTGTTATTGTTCTGTAAAACATTGTTCTGTTCATTTTGCGTTGAATAAATCTGTAAGTTGCTCTTCTTCGCTTCCGTTGCTGAAAATCTCCTGCAAGGCCTCCTGCCCCATCTGCATGGCCTGCGCCTGATTGGTAATCATCTTACCGTCCACGTATGCTATAGCCATGTTCTCCTCATGCTTGGGTGGCGTCAGGAAGATAACAGCAAAGGCCGCTATGCAGGCTGCTGCCACCAGAGGCCAAAGCCTGACTCGTTGGCGACGTGCAGGAACCTGCCCACCGGCAAAACGGTTCAGGGCCTCCACAGACGGTGTCTGCGGTTTATCTTCCAGCACAGCAAACATTTGGGCATAGGGGCGAAGCTCGGCAGGCAGGTCTTTGGTATTGCCAAAGTATTCCTTCAGCAGTCGCAGCTCCTCCTGCGTACTATCTCCCTCCATGTAGCGGGCCAGATACTCTTGTACGTTTTCTGATGTCACCCGTTTCATATTATTGAACATTTATTTTATTAACGATAACCTTTTGTAACTCTCATTCTTCATTCTTCACTCTTCATTCTTCACTCTTAACTTCTCTAAGAGACTTTTTCTCGCCTTGCAGAGAGCCGTACGGACGGTCACCTCGCTGATGCCCAGGATTTCAGCAATCTCGCCGTTCTCCAGCCCGTCCTGCTGGCTCATCCTCAGTATCTGCATCTGGGAAGACGGAAGCTCCGCTATCCTTTCCTCCAGCCACTGGGCATTCTCTTTCTCTTCCAGCATCCATTGCGAGTCATGTGCGCTGATGAGCTTTATCTCCTCGTTCAGCTCCATAGGGATAATCCTTCTCTGGCGGAGTTTCGTCACACACAGATTCCTGCAGATGGCGTAGGAAAGAGCCTGAACGGAGTGCACCTCATCCAGTTTCTCGCGGATGGTCCACAGCCTGAGCAACGTATCCTGCACATTGTCTTCCGCCTCGGCCTCATCCTTCAGGAAACGCCTGCTAAGCGCCATTACGCTCTCTCTCAGCCGGCGGGCCAGTGTACAGAATTCCTCTCTTTCCATTATGCTTATGTACTCTCTTTTTATTCAAGTTTCTGCTATTAAGACGCAAAAATAGAAATATTGTTCCCCAAAAGCAAAACTTTTTTTATCTATTCCGTTTTTCATAGTGTCTTTATTTCACCTTTTCACATACCTCGGGGGATTCCCGCACTATTCGCATACTATCCCTACGGTATTTGAACATCCTCACTTCATAGGAGGAATAAAGTCACACTCCCAAGACCAACATTTGTACCCTCCTCGAGCCTGCACGTGCAGACTCCTGGGGTTAACACGTGCAGACTCCTGAGGCTGCAAATATCAGGCCTTAGCACAGCAATATGCCGTTTCGTGATTATCAGATAAAAGCACCCCGAAAGGCCAGTAGTTTCCTTTCGGGGTGCTTGCCAAGCGGCTTCCGCGTTGGCAGATGTGAGGCTCTTGAGCTCTATCAGTCTCCGAAAAAACGGATAATGCTTAATTATCCAGGATAGTCTCCTTGATTCTCATTCTGTCAAGTACGCCCTCCAAGTCCGTGAGGAACTGCCATTGCGAAGCTATCTGAAGATTGGTGAAGCGGATGTTCTTACCCTCTACATCCACCAGGAAATTGCAGGTAAGGATGACATCGCCTTCGGCCGACTTTACGGTAAGCTCATTGCCGCTGACTATCCACCTAACCGGGTTTTCCCAACTGGGAGTAACCGTCCACGTGGCAAAGTAGGCGTCGCCATTGGCATCGAAACGGCAGCCGAAATGCGTGGTATTGTCCGGCAACAGCTTTGACCATGCGCCTTCCAGACTATAGACTATTTCATGGTCATACGTTACATCGTCCTTACCGCATGATACCAGGCTTACACTTGATAGTGCAAGCATTATAGCCGCTAAAAGAAAAAACAGATACTTTCTCATCAGTCCATTGGGGGTATAGTAGTGCTTTCGGTAACCTTCTTCTTATCTGCTTGTACGGTAGCACCGAGGGCCTGGTAATAGAGTCCGTCAACCTTGATGCCACGGGATTTGGATCCTGTATTGGACACCTTAATATTTCCTGCCATAACGGCCATGTTCTGGGTAACCTTGATACCCATACAGCGGGATTCGTCCTCGGTTGCCTCATCCTCATAGACGCCGCCCGTAGCACGGATCTGCATTGTTGTGGTACCGTTGTCTTCATTGATAAGCAGATGACGGGCCACAGAGATTCCCTTGCTGCCCTTACCAGAAGCCACGATGGTAAAGGTACCGCCCGTGACGGTCATCTTATCGGCACTCTTGATGCCCTTCTTGTCATCGCCGGCTACGGTAACGTTAACGGTTCCGCCATTTATGAATAGCTGTCCGTTGTATTCCTTCTCGGGATTAGGGGTGACATCATCATCCAGGGTCAGGACTTCCGTCTGGATGCCGTCGCCCTGCTGTCCGCTGACGGTGACGGTTCCTCCGTTCATCAGAAAATACTGGCCGACATGAATACCATCGCTGGGGGCACTATTAACAGTGATGCTACCAGTACTCCTTTTCAGTTGCAAATATTCCTTGGTGCAGATGCCATGACGCGCATTACCCGTTACGGTAAGACTGCCGCTGCCTTCAATCTCGAGATGACCTTTGCAGTAGAGGGCAGCCTTCTGCTCGCCACCGGGTGCATCTGCCAGTACATTCTCCGTACCGTCGTTCAGAATCAGGTCTATACGCTTACCGCACAGGATCTCCAGGGCTGCGCCCTTCTGCGACGTCAGGTTCAGTCCGTTCAGATAGAACTTGCACTTGTAACTGCCCGTATAGGTAAGCGAGCCGTCGGAACAGGCTCCCTGCAGCACGAACTCCAGCTCGTTATGCGTATTGGTGCTGTTGATAACCACGTCGCCTCCGGACACGGAAGTCTCCACATCCAGCACGTTACCCTTCTCAATGGTGGCCTGTGTTCCGTCCCAGGTTACGGTGATGATATGCACAAAGGTGATGCTGTCCACCTGACTGGTCTGGTAAGTGACACCATCTGCCGTGAAAAAGGCACCGTCACTGGCATACGTAACCTCTGTCAGGGGAACCCTGGTGTTCTCGCCCCCCTGCCAGATACGCATATACTCCTGGGCAGGTAACATGGTACATGCGGCCCAAAGCAATAAAAGAGAAAACAGTTTCTTCACCTGTCCAACTATTCTAACGGGTTACTTTGTCAGCTTAATGGTCTTGTCACCCATATTGACGATGTACAGGCCGGGCTTCAGGCTGTCCAGACTGATGTTGGCTCCCTTCTTCACATTGGCCATCCGCACCATTGCGCCGTCAGAGCTGTAGATGCGCAGCATACCGTCGCCGTCCACCTTCAGCTTGCCGTCCCTGTACTGCAGGTTATCGGCCTCCTGGGGAAGGGCTTCGATGGCTGTGGGGTCATCCACAGAGAAGTACATCTTCCTGATCTCACTCAGGGGGTAGGTATAATCGCCTGTTGTGGTGGTAACCACACAATTGCCATCGGCAAAGGTAATCTTCTGGATGGCAGGAAGCGATATATATTCTTCACCAGTTGTTGATACGGTAAGGAAATTGTACTTGTCGGCCCATGTTGTGGCGCATGCCATCATCATCATGGCTGCTAAAACATACTTCTTCATAATCTATTTAATGTTATTATATTGTCAGAATTTAAAATTATATCCCACGCTTACGGCATGGATGCGGTTGTTGTCTTCGGCCTTCTCATCATCGTCGTTAAAGACGAAGGTCAGGACATAACCTAACGTGAACTCATGCTGCTTATTGAGCTTGTAGCTGGTCCCGACCGTTGTTCTTACTTTATCTACGTCAAAACGGTCGCCTACACGTACGCTGTTGCAGAGCTCTGCCGAGGCAAAGGGAGCAAACTTCCATCCCTTCTTATCCACCTCCAGTTTCAGACGGCTGCGCAGCAGCTGCGTGGTGGTGGACGCCTTGGTCTTAGGCTCCGCCTCGTCAGACCAGTATTCTATCGGATTCCAGTCCTCGTCAAAATCATAGATCTTGGCATACCTGTCATGCGTATGCTCGGGACGGTACGTCAACTGATAACGCTCACGCAGGGAGATACGCAGCCACTTCCAGAACCGCTTGTCGGCCGTGGCCTCGACGATGAACCGGTGGCGGGGATAAGCATAGGCGGGGGTCAGATAGGAGTTGCCTTCCTTTCTGCCCTTCCTATTATATAATAAGGTATAGCCGGCACCGAACTTGATATATTTGTTCAGCTTGTATCCGGCATCCAGGCCTACGGCCCAGCGGGAATTGTCCTGGGCACGGTACTCGGCCTCCAGGCCCAGGCTCCATTGGGTACCCAGACTCTTCTTGGCACCCACACTTATCCAGGTTCCATACTCATCAGTCCATTGTGCATTCAGCACGGCTGGAAGAAGCAATGTTGCAATCAGAAGAATCTTTTTCATACTGTCAACGGGGCATTTTCATTACACCTTCTATGCTATTGCCGCGGTCCTTAGGCTCATCGTAATAGATGCGGATCAGGCAGCTGTCCTTCAGATAGTCTATCATCCCCACCTCTATACGCAGAATCTTCAGGCCGGTACGTTTCTCCAGGTCGGCCTTCAGCTCCTCACGCTTGTCCGGGGCAATCAGGTCCACGTTATCATACTTGATATACTTGCTGCACAGCGTGCTTACCAGCTTGCTGCTCTCGAACAGCCATGCCATGCCTACGAATATCAGGTTCACGAAGACAATGGTCACCAGTCCGAAGCCGTCCCAATAGTCGGCCTTGGGATGGTACTCGGCCCTGCCCAATGCGTTCACCACACTGACGGCAATCAGCATGAACAGGTATGTCATCTCGCGGATAGGAACTGCCTCGGTACGGAAACGCATAATACCGAAGATAGCAAACAAGCCCATTGCGGCACCCAGATTCATGCCATCGCCCTCCATCAGGCTGACCAGCAGGAAGATACTGGCGGACATCAGGATAAAGATGAACATATAATCGCGGCGCTGGCTGCGGGGGAAGTAGAAGCAGCGTGCAATGACACATACTACTGCCAAGTTGATGAAGAAACGCATCACCAACGAGATGAAATGCTGGGGGTCAAAGAGCGTCAACCCAATCAGGTTGCCCAGTTGATAATTAATGTCGTTAAAGAAATCCATATTTTAAAGTTGGTTGTTTTAGTTGATTATTTTAGTTGATTATTGTATGAGCCAACTTGCTAAGGGTAATCATCTTCTCCTTGAAGATGTTCCGCTTCAGGCTCCTGTTGGTCATCACACTGCCTATGCAATACTTACTGAACCCTGATGGCTTGATGCGCAACGTACCGTACGCAGAATCTCCAGCACAGGGCTATACACATTGCCGTCACGCTTCAGCTCAATGATGACCAGCGGCCCTGTTTCAGCATCGTTTCCCGTCTCCATATTATGGAAGCGCACATCATAGTCAATGGTCAGACGCTCCGTCTTACCGTAGTTCACCAGGGTAATGCGATGGAAGCGGTTCCTGACGGTAGGATGCATCTCGGTAAGGCCCTGATGAACCAGCCCCTCCACAAATGCGCCGTTAGCTCCCTGGCAGTCTATCTCCTGTGAGGGGACCTCCATACGCTTCTTCTTCGTACGGCCGTGATTATTCTTGGTCTTCACCTCCAGGAAACTCTGGTTACTGTCCATATAGGTCCTGACACGCACCTTCTGGCGGGGAGCCCGCCCGTTGTGGTGTTCCAGGAAGAAACGGTGACCGTCCGTATCCCAGTAAGTAGTCATGTAATCGGCTATCTTGCTGTCATTATTATACTGAGCATAATATTTGCCCTGCGCCAGTTCCAGCAGACGGGCCAGATTCTCCTTACAGGTAACAAACTTGGTATCCGTCCGGTTCATCAGGCGGATACACGACATCTGCTCCAGCGTTATCGGCTCCAATTGCTGCAACAACTCATTGATACGGGCATCAATTTCCATCATATTACGCTATAATCGGCACAAATATAGAAAAAAATATACATTTCAGTGGCCTGCATCTTGTTTTTTTCAAATAATTAACCTACTTTTGCTTCATAATTGTGGCAAAGTAATTAAGAACCTACGTAAATAAAGACCTATTATGATTGATGTTAAGGAGACTTTGGCATTAGCCGAGGAGAAAATGGAAGAGGCCGTAATGTATCTGGACGATTCACTGGCACGCATCCG
Organism: uncultured Bacteroidales bacterium; assembly: GCA_902775385.1. Classification (GTDB taxonomy): domain Bacteria; phylum Bacteroidota; class Bacteroidia; order Bacteroidales; family Bacteroidaceae; genus Physcousia. The sequence continues at coordinate 27,507 of CACYMI010000050.1, read as the reverse complement.
TGCGGGAAAGGCCAACGTAAAGATATTGGATGGCATACGTGTTGACAGTTACGGAAGTCTTGTTCCCCTGAACAATGTGGCTGCCGTCAACACCCCCGATGCCCGTACCATTGCCATCAAGCCTTGGGACAAGACGATGTTCAAGGTTATCGAGAAGGCCATTATCGACAGCGAGGTAGGCATTATGCCCGACAACAACGGCGAGATTATCCGCCTAAGCATTCCCCCATTGACCGAGGAGCGCCGTAAGCAGCTGGTGAAGCAGTGCGGCAAGGAGGAGGAACAGGCCAAGGTCAGCATCCGCAATGCCCGCAGGGACATTCTGGAGAAGCTGAAGAAAGGCATCAAGGACGGTCTGGCAGAAGATGCCGAGAAGGATGCCGAGGACAAGCTGCAGAAGATGCACGATAAGTACATCAAGCAGATTGAGGCGCTCATGGCTGCCAAGGAAAAGGAAATCATGACGGTTTAAGTCCCGCTGAACATTGAAAGGCTTAGTCATCAGGAATACAGGAAGCTGGTACGTTGTCAGGACTGACGACGGCCAGCTTTTTGATTGTAAGGTAAAGGGCAACTTCCGCCTGAAAGGTATCCGCAGCACCAATCCCGTAGCCGTGGGAGACAGGGTTGAGATAAAGGGGCAGGGAACAGGGAGCATAGGGCAGGAAGAGGTCTTCTATATCACTGAGATTGAGGACCGCAGGAACTACATCATCCGCAAGGCCAGCAACCTCAGCAAGCAGAGCCACATCATTGCCGCCAATGTGGATCAGGCCGCCCTTGTCATTACCGTCTCACACCCTGAGACCAGCACGACCTTCATTGACCGCTTTCTGGCCAGTGCCGAAGCATACCGGGTACCCGTAGTGCTGGTTTTCAATAAGACGGACATCTATACCGAAGACGAGCTGCGTTATCTGCAGGCCATCACCGCCCTCTACGAATCACTCGGCTATACCTGCCGGCATTGCAGCGCCTCTACAGGCGAAGGCATCGAAGCCATACGCCAGACGTTCGAAGGCAAGACCACCCTGCTAAGCGGCAATAGCGGCGTAGGCAAGAGCACCCTCATTAACCGACTGATACCTGATGCTAATCTACGCACAGCGGAAATCAGCGATGCCCACAATACTGGCATGCACACCACCACTTTCTCCGAGATGTACACCCTGCCCTCACTAACCACTAACCTCTTACCACTAACCTCTTACATCATCGACACCCCGGGTATCAAGGGGTTCGGCACCTTCGATATGGAGCGGAGCGAGGTCTCGCACTATTTCCGGGAGATATTCCGCATCGGGCAGGAATGCCGTTTTGCCGACTGCACACATACCAATGAACCCGGTTGCGCCGTACGGCAGGCCGTTGAGGAACACCGCATCGCACAAAGCCGCTTCACCAGCTACCTGTCCATGTTAGAGGACAAGGACGCAGAGAAGTACCGCAAGTAAAAAAAGGCCCCCCTATTCCCTACAACGTCTTTTCCAGGAAAACCGTACCGTCAGCCCCCACCACTTTAACGGCAATATGCCCGTCAGCGATCTCAATGCGCAAGGCCGAGTTGTAGCCTTGCACCAGTGTCGGGAACAGGACATCCTCCGTAGGCTCCATATAGATATACGTCTCAGGGTGCAGATGTCCGCACACCAGCAAATCCACATTTGCCTGGTTCAGAACAGGCAGCATCAGGTCCGCAAAGTGCCTGGCCCCTGCCTGCCGTTCATCCCCGCTATTGTTGGGAACAGGCAGATGACTGAACACAATACGGTATCTGGCGTCCCTGTATTCATCCGTCCGGATAAGCTGCTGCAGCCAACGGGCCTCCTCCTGCCGGTAAGGGTTATAGGCAGCCAGCATAGTGGTACGCGCCGTAGGATCATCATCAGGCAAAGCCTCTCCGCCATCCAGTAGCACCACCTCCAGGTCACCCCATCGATAAGCATTGTACAAATTGCCGCTCTGGTGAGGGAAGAACCTTTCAAAGTAATCGGCCGCATCGCCCTTCGTCTCGTGGTCACCGCGCAACATACAGAAATCCTTCCGCATGGCAAAACTGGCGGAACTGACATTGATGAAAGAGGCGTAAGGCTCTTCGGCACTCAGCGCGCTGCTCGCAGGCTTACCCACCTGCATATTGTCCATCATGTCGCCGGCATAGATAATATGATCCGCCGTCATAGGATTCAGCTGCTGAAGGAACTGCTCCAGCACAGCCGGGCGGTTATGCATATCACTCAGCACCAGCAGGCTGTGCGACGTGGCTTTGTCATCCAATGTACGGAAGCTATACCAGTCCGATGCGTACTGAGTAGTGAACGTGGCAGCGTACGGCTTCAACTCGTCAATCTTCTGAGAGCAGATACGGTACTCATACTCCGTAGATGCAGCCAGGCCACTGATACGTATCACAAAGTTCTGCACGGGCAATACCACGGACGGTGCCTGGATATAGTCATACACCTGATGCTGCCCCTTCACTTCCTGATAATATCTGGTTACCGGAGATTGCCCCTTTTTGCGCAATTCCACCCAGGCAAAAGTGGGCAGCGTATTCTCACATACCACCGTGACCCCGTCATGCGAGAGCTCCTGCAGATAAGGCGACCCGCGGAAACATGTATTATCCGCCAACACATCTGCTGACAACAGAACTGCCAGAAAGGCAAACAGGTAATATCGTACAGCTTTCATCTTTTCAGCACTTTTTTATTGTTAACAATGACAACACCCTTATGAGTCTCAGGAACTTTCTGCCCAGCCAGGTTGTATGAATCGCCCTCACCCAAAGTGTTCCCCTCGCCCACGGGAGAGAGGTTAGGAGTGAGGCTGTTTATACCCGTCTCATCCTCCTGCAGCACCCTGAACTCTTCCTGGCCCTCGGCATACGGAATATAGGCCGAGCCTGCGGCAATCTGCCTGGAGGTACTCTTCTGGAACCCCACCTCGCCATTCTTCACTTTCAGCAGCGCCATACTGCCAGCCTCCACATCCTTACGGTCCTCACAGTTGGACACCAGCACATTATTCTCTATTGCAGGAGCATCCTGTGTGGTACTCCAGAAGGTATAAGCACCCTTGGCCGCATGCAGCAGCACAGCCGTACGGGCCGGAATGACATCGTGACTGAAGGGCATCATGTACAACACCCCGTTCATTTCACCAACGCCATACACCTCCACCCCTTCAGGAACCTCCACGGGGAAGGAAACACTCAGCACTGCCCATCCCGTCACAGACACCGTAACCTGATGATAGGCACGCTGCAGAATCCACGAGGCACAATAGCCAGGATACAGATAGCCGTCAGTACGGGCGGTTACAGGGCCCTCCACAGGTTTGCCGTACAGCCCCTTTTCCCCCGTCCACGAACCGTCAGCCGTCAGCAGACAGTCAGGAGCACCGGCATCGGCAATAGTGAACATCCCCTCCGTGTCATAGCGGAACAACTGACGGCCCGACCACCTCCCCAGGTAGTCCTGCATTATCACACAATCCTGGCCCGGAATCAGGTGAAAGGCCGTAGAGCCGTCATTGACACTGGCATCGTTCCACCTGAGCTCCAGCTGGCCGTCAGCCTCCTGAGTACGTATCACCTTCCGCTTGTTCTGCCGCAGCTCAAAGGCCCTGTAGGCACTTGTCAGCCAATAGTACCCTTCCGTCAGGGGAGTGACAGCCGTAGGAGCCGTCTCCTCATAAGCCTGCGTAACCTGTTGGAGGCGAAGGATGATGTCATCGGCTTGCTCCGGAGTAGTATTCTTATCATCCGCCAATGTCTGCGCCTCTTCTATACAATCCCGCAGCGTACTGCTCAGCAGAGGCGTCACCTGTCCGGGATTGTCCCCGCTGGGATAGAGCGCCAGCGCACCCCGTGCATTACCCAAAGCCCGGCGGATACGGATGGCAGGCGTAATCTTATCCTCATCCATGGGCGTAAGTACCTGCAAAGCATCCATCCCGTGCGCCCTGGCAGCCAGGGAATCAAAGAGGGCCGCCTTCATAAACTGCTGCATGATATAATGATCCTCCGGCCAGGCCGATGTGTCATCCTCGGTCCTCAGGTAGAAGCGTTGTCCCGGCCTGGCACTGTGCACCACCAGGTGCCGGTCATAACCAGCCACATCCAGGTAGGAATAAGCCTCGCCTGAACAGCTCTGTATCGTATAGCTGCCATCCGCATTGGCACTCAGATAGAAAGCCCTGTTCGTCATATTGGATGACGTAGTGCTTATACTGTACAGATAGGCATACTCGCCATTCTTGCCCAGCGGATGAAGGTAATCGGCCGCATTGCCGTAAACACTCCTGAGCGCATCCGTATCATAGGAATACAGATAGCCCTCCTTCTCCTGGGCAAATGCCCCGATGGTGTAATATCCGTCAGGAATGGGTTCCTGCGCCCAAACCCGGCCCGCCATCATCAGCAAGGCAACGGTTATTGAATATTTGACTTTGAACATATTTAGCAACCCCTCTCTAACCCTCCCGAGGGAGGGAATATTAAACTTATTAAACTTGACCTGCGCATCGAGCCTGCTCACGCTCCGGATAGCTCAATCGCAGCCTTTAACTGTCAACTATCATCTAATTCTCCATCTTAGTGGTAATGTACACAAGTTTCCGGCCCGACTTGGCATCCTTCACCTGCTTGTCCAGCAGGACAACACCCTTCGAGGAGACAATCTTCAGGTTAAACTTACCGTCGGCAATGTCTATACGCATAGCGCTGTGGTTACCGATGTTATACTCCTCAAACTGATTACCCTTATTATTATAGTTCTTATCCATATAGGTATAAGTATCCGGATGATAGTGTCCGCTGATAAGCATATCTATATCACATTGTTTAAGCAAGGGAGTGAGCAAAGTGATAAGATGCGGCTCACCGCCGAATTTATCCGTAGGCTTATCATTGTTCAGCAGCATAGTGAAGTGGCAGATGATAATGCGGTACTTGGCCGTGCGGAACTCGTCTGTCCGGATAAGCTCCTGGAACCATCGGGCCATCTCCTCACGATAACTGAAGAACGAGGCCATACCGAAATACTCTTCGGCAGTATCAATCTTATCCTCTCCGCAATCCAGCAATATAATCTCCATATCGCCCCACCGGTATGCGTTATAGAGTTGTCCGCTCTTACGGGGGAAGTAATCCATGATATGACGTGACATATCACCACGTGTCTCGTGGTTGCCGCGTAAGTATTCGAAAGGCTTATTCCTGGCAAACAGATTCACACTGGTATTGATAAAACCCGTGTAAGGTTCCTGCGAACCGTTCTGCATGTAGTTAATCATATCTCCATTGTAGATAATACGGTCACACGTCTGGTAATCCAGATACTTCAGCAGCGCCTCCAGCGTATCAGGGCGGTTATGCATATCGCTGGTAATGAAGATATGATGCTCCTTCTGCTGAGGATCCTGCGTAGTAAACTGATACCACGTACCGTTATATATGCTCGAGAAAGCAGTATTGGCCGACACACCGTTTGAATTCTCCGACACCACCTTATGCGCCCTGACACGGTACTCGTATGTTGTGGCAGGCTTCAGCCCCTCGGCCCTGATAGCAAAGTTCTGAACAGGCACGGCCGGGTTCTTCATTCCCAGAATCTGACTGTAAGCCTTCACCCTACCGTTCACCGTCTGATAGAACTCCATCACCTCCGTACTGCCCTTCTCCCTCACCTCAAGCCACGAAATCGAAGGGATGTCATGCTCAAACACTACAGTCACCCCATCGGTAGTCAGCTCCTGCAGGTACGGACCTACCGTCATCCACGACTGCGCCCTGGCCCAAGTCAGACAAACAGCTAAGACAGCACAAAGGATAAGCCTTTTGTTTCCCATATTCTGATAGATTTAACCGGTTTAACATGTCTTCCGACGCTGCAAAGATATACATTATTCTAATATATTGGCACATCTGCCCCACTTTTTTTTAAGAAGTTGCATCACCTCGCGCATAAGAGAATGATTTTCAGAAATAAATTGGCAGCCACCCTGATTCATAATTCTCAACCTATAAATATAAAGATTCTCGCGCTTGCAGGCAAGAGGGCTTACAAGCAAGTTTTTATGGTTCCAAACCGGAATTTATTGCAATTTTGCAGTAAATTTCGGATAGAATGCTACTCCAAATCGGAATTTATTGTAATTTTACAGTAAATTTCGGATAAACTATTGCTTCAAATCGGAATTTATTGTAATTTTGCAGAAAAATCCGGGTAAAATGGCACAATACATTCAGAGAGAGACTTATCTTCAGCAACTGATAAACCGAAAAGATAATGGTGAGGTTAAGATTATAACCGGTCCCAGACGATGCGGAAAATCATGGCTGTTAAGCAGAATTTACAAAGACTACCTGCTACAAACAGGTATTCCTGAGGATAATATCATCATTGTGTCCTTTGATATGGATGAAGAGGAGAATGGCGATCTGACCAATCGTCAGACACTAAAGTCGTATCTCTATAGTCGCATTACCTCTGCCAGTACACCTTATTATATTATCCTTGATGAAGTACAGGAAGTAGAGGGTTTTGAGAAGTTGGTGAACGGTTTGAATGCAAAAGACAATATCGACGTTTACATAACGGGCAGCAATTCACATTTTCTCTCATCAGACATTAATACAATATTTCGCGGAAGAGGTGATGAGGTAAGGGTTTATCCTCTTTCTTTTAAAGAGTTCTGTACCGGACGTACAGAGCCTGTAAGCGAGTTGTGGAA
>CACYMI010000050.1:5461-20734 GCA_902775385.1 uncultured Bacteroidales bacterium | reverse complement strand
AGCAGAATACTCCTGAACAAAAAGTGGCTTATCTGCAACGGCTATGGAATAAAACATACCTGGACGATGTTGTAGAGCGTCACCACATAAAGAATCGTGAAGCGCTTTCTGCTCTCGCTGACGCACTATGCTCGTCTATAGGGTCTCTTACGAATCCTAACCGTATAAGCAATGTACTTGGGAGTAAGCAAAACCTGAAGATTAACTCGGAAACGATTTCCAACTATATTGGTTACCTGGAGGAGGCTTTCCTGTTTGAAGGTGCCAAACGCTATAATATCAAAGGTAACAGGTATTTTGAGAGTATCAAGAAATATTATGTCGTAGATGTCGGGCTAAGAAATGCCAAAATCAATTTCCGCCAGCAGGAAATCACGCATATTATGGAAAACGTCATCTACAATGAGCTGCGTGTGCGAGGATATACCGTGGATGTTGGTCTGGTAGAGAGTCGCGAGATGCGCAATGGTAATATGGAGTACATCCAGTATGAGATAGATTTTATCGCAAACAACGGAACAGAAAAATTCTATATCCAGTCGGCCTTTGCCATTGACGATGAGGAGAAGCGTCAGCAAGAACTGAAATCGCTGCTGAAGATTGATGACAGTTACCGCAAGATTGTAATCGTCGGCCAAGATATTGCAGAATACACCGACCAAAAGGGCATCCGCTATATGGGACTTTATCAATTCCTGCTATCTGGAATCTGATTTTGTGCTATTTATAGTTATAGCAATTTAAACCTTGCAGTTAAGATGGCGTTGCGAGGTCGCAACTCCGATAGCTGGGTATGGATGTCCAGACCGCTATACGTTACGCGGGTGTATTGACGTTGGTCAAAGATATTGTTGAACTTCAGTTCCAAGTCCACATTTTTCAGTTTCAACTTGGCAGACACATCGCCAAACCACACATGGCGGTTCTTAGCAGTTATGTTATTGTAGTTATCCTCGGCTGCCATAGTCAACGTAAGTGTCTTGGTTGGATATAAGCTCATAGAGAGACGCTGTGTATTGCTTCGTACGTTAGTCCCTTCCCACCCCGCAACATTGGAATCTCCCCTGGTCTTACTTCGCCTATGGCTGAATCCACTGCTGAACATAACGCCCATCCACTCGATTGGAGAGAATGAGAGACTGCCGCCGAAGCTGAGGTTCCGGCTATCGAATTGGTATAGGCTTTGTTCAATGAGGCGCTCACTATCAGAGATACTGTAGCCGCAGAAGACGCGTATAGTGGAGCGCAGGAAGTCAAATCCCTTGCTGACATCACCACTGATGCTGTAAGTCTGTGCAACAGTAGGCCGGTCAATAGCCTGCACCACGCAAGTAGCACCTTTATAGGTGTAGCCATAAATCTGGTTATCGTGGGTACGGTTGTAATTAAACCCTATGTTTGCAAAGAGTGATCGGATGGCGCTACGATAGCGTATCCCTACGTTGCCGCCGCAGTTCTTGGTCTCGGAGAGCTGATCTACGTAGCTGCGTTGGAAGGCACGGTAATTTGACATAATAAAACCGCTATAGATACCATCCGGGTTGCCTACGGACTTAGAATAGTGAGCACTTGCATTGGCCCAGAGCTCGTTGGTGATAATCCAGTTCGTAGAAAGCGAGGGGGAGAAGAGCAGATGGGTGTAGCAGTTCCTGTCCTGGCGGATGCGGTCATCCAACGTCTGGGTATAGAGCTCTAAGGGCATAGCAAGGGTGACATCAAAGTGATGCGTGTCGTACTTGTAGCTTTGCCATAGGGCAACATTGTAGGTATTGTACCAGAGGTCGTTATTCAGCTGAATGCCGGGACTCGGTTGCTGAGTGTTGACTATGCCGCTTAAGTCGGTAACAATACCATGCAAGTTGGCTGAAGTATTGATGCCATAGCTGAATTGAAAGTGGTCTCCCACGCGGATATTATAATGGGTGTTAAAGCGTGCGGCAATATGGTGTGAGTTTACATCCTGCTGATACGACTGTGAGTTCTGGATTACTGATCCGTTATTTAAGGAGTCTATCCCTATGCAGAGGGTATTGGGGCGGTGTGCATATCCTGCAGAGAAATGAAGGTCAAAGGTATTCTTGCCGATGTTGCGGATGGTATTGAAGGTATTTGAGACGGAGAGTTGCGGACGATTGAAGTGCTGACGTATGTTCTCGTTTCCATAGTTAACGGTGGCTGAACCTGTACTCTCCGAAGAGAGCATGCCGTCCACACGGTCGCTGTTCCATTCAGTATCAAACTTCAGCACATTGGTAACAAAACCCTTATCCGCATTCCAGGTATAACGGCTCTGAACATTCAGGTTGTTCACCTTAGTCTCGCTGATTAGCGTCTCATGGGTGAGCAAGCGGTCTTCTTCGTTCACAAAGATATCACTCCGGCTATCTCCTTCCCTGCGGATGCAGTCGTTATAATAGGCAATATTCAGTCCCACCTCCTTATCCTTATTCAACCTCTCAAGGTGGTTCAATGTGGCAATATGGCTGTGGTTGTCAAAAGTGCGATTCTGCGGCAGCCCCGATCCGCTGGGCATAATAACGCCAGTAGGACAGAAAGGATAGAGGTTGACGCTATTGATAGCAGAGTAATGCTGTGTTAGCTCTTTTGACACATCTTCGCCTGTGTTATTACCTTTATATAATGTCATATTCTGACGGCGCTTGGCAAAGTACATACCCACCACCTCAGCTGTCCACAACGGGTTCCGGCCTATGGTCTGCACTTGCTGTGCACCGCCTCCCAACATGGTATTGACGGCCACTGTTCCTTTGGCAGAATTCTTCAGTTTCAGGTTGATGGCGACATCATCAGTAAGAGTTTTACCCTGTAGCATCTTCACGGGCTGGTGGTTCTCCAGTACCTGCACGGTGGCCACATCCTGGGCGTTGATATTGTTGGTGGCTATGCCATAACGTCCTTGCAGCAAGTCCATCTCCTCAACGTAGAATTTCTTGATGGCTTTGCCGTTATACTTGATGGCACCATTGTCTGACACCTCAATGCCAGGCATACGTTTCAGCACATCTCCAATGACACGGTCGCCCTGCTGGCGGTAGGCTCCAACAAGGTAACTTAATGTATCACCACTCTGAAGTATCTTTTTCGCACGAACCGAAACTTCCTCCAACTGAACCGACTGCTCTATGACCTGAAAATCCACGCGCTGAGAACTGTTCTTCACAACCTTTACATAGTTGCCTATTCCCATGCCTGCCGCAGTAACAGTTACAGAGTCAGCGGTAGAACGGAATTCCAGTCTGTAATATCCCTTCTCATCGGTATCGGCATAACCTAAGATGTTTCCTGAATTTTTTGGTGCAACCGTCACAAATGCATCCGCTGCCATTCCTTTAGCATTCAGCACACTACCCTCTATGACAGTTTGGGCCTGAGTGTACAAGGCAAGAATAGCAGAGAAAAAAGCAATAATATATTTAAGCATGTTTATTCTAATTCCAACTGGTCGTATGGGTAGCGTTTTGTTTTGGGTTGGTAGTTGAAGTCAAGCACTCCAGCGAGCTCATTGTGTCGTCTATTCCACTCGTTCTGCATCTTCCATACTTTTTCGCAAGTACTCTTCTTGTACATATGACTATCAGGCTGATAGATAGGGAAGGACCCGTTCTCTACTGACACAGCCTCCCAGGTATAAGCGCGTCTGGAATCATATACTTTCATAATAAGACCAGGTAAGCCACCGAATTTCCATGGTCCCGATTTCAGAGGTATCCGAGAGGTGAACCAAGCCACGAAATCACGGCCACGCCAATGACACGTGGCTTTTTGGCACTGATATCCACATACAACCTGTCGCTCATCTTCCAGTTGCCACTTCATCGAAGGCCATGGTTCACTATAGCGATAGTGTGTTATTTCAGGAAATGGCATAATAGCCCACTCTGTCAACTCATTCTCACTGACATAGAAGTAACCATACTGATACTCCGTCCAAAAAGCAAATTCCCGCCCATGAAGGCACAAACGGTTTGGATAATAGCTTTTATTAGGGTTGGCCTTAAGCCACGCTCTCAATGCCGAATCATTTTGTGCCACAAAATAACTGGTATAGAGGGTCAACCCTTTATCCGCAAGCAACTGCCCACAATCAATCCACGTCTCGGGATCATGTATATCCTTCGGCTGAAAAGCATATTTTATTCTTATTCTACTATTACCTATTATTGTTGGTTTTTTCATACCGTAATCAGCTGGTAACGGCCTATGTACCCTCCCCTGTTTCTGCTGCGCATTCATCTCGCCAAGCAGAACAGCAAAGAAAGAAATAATGAGAATCAGTTTCTTATTCATAGGTTCAATTTAATCTAAAAGGTATCGTTAAATTCTTATTTCAGTTTTCAAGTTGTGTATTTCTGTTTCTTTTATATGTTTCCGGCATCAAATATACTAAAGAATATGTTAGAACATATACATACCCCATGTTTTTTCTGCTTCTTTAACATTTTGGGGAAATAAATCTTTTTCCCACTCCATTTAAGTTGCCCTAAAGAAGTTTTCAGGTTTAAATCAGAGAAAGGGTCCTTCTTCATCAGAATGATTGGAGTGAGGCTGCTATCCGCCAAAGAGAGCATAACTTGCAAAAGAATCTGCAATATTTTGCACATTTTTGCACAATTTTGTTTGCAGATAATAAAATGTTTGCTATTTTTGCAAACAAATACCAAGAAAATGACAAAGAAAAGTTCATATTTACAAGGTTTAATGTACAGAACATTACTGCCCGTGATGCTGTGCTTTGCCCTTACCGGCAGGGCTGACATTACCTTTAGCGAGAGGGCGGCAAACGGATTCCCCATTGTAGGTGGTAACAGGAATGCCGTCCTGGTGGTGGATGCCAATGACGAGGAAGTGGTAAGAACCGTTGCCAACTGCGTGATAGAGGACATTAAGGCCGTAACAGGCAAGACCCTGCAGCTACAGAACGGATGTAAGAGCGGCGACTATCCCATTATTGCCGGCACATTAGGACAGTCAGGACTGATAGCCAGCCTGCTGGATGCCGGAAAGGTAGATACCACCGGCGTTACGGGACAATGGGAAGCCTACACGCTGCAGCTCATAAAGAATCCTGCCGAAGGGGTAGAGGAGGCCCTGGTAGTATTAGGCGGAACACCCAGAGGCACGGCATACGGACTGTTTGAGATCAGCCGGCGCATAGGCGTCTCGCCCTATATCTGGTGGGCTGATGTTACCCCGGCCCCCATGTCAGCTATTTATGCCAGCGGCGACCGGACGGAGGTGGAGGCGCCGTCGGTAAAGTACAGGGGGCTGTTTATCAACGATGAGGACTGGGCCCTGCTGCCCTGGGCGAAGAAGACCATAGATGCCAGTTGCAATAATATAGGGCCCAATACATATAATAAGGTAATGGAACTGTTGCTGCGCCTGCGTGCCAACTGTCTGTGGCCTGCCAAGCACGGCAGCTCCAAGGCGTTCTGGGCGCTGGAGGAGAACAAGCGCCTCATAAAGAAGTGGGCGATGGTGATGAGCAGCGGGGACAGTATGCTGCGTGACAACCTGTGGGAATGGCCGCGCTTCAAGAGCGGCAACAACAGCAGCAACTTCAGCTTTGCCTACAATCCCGAGGGCTGTGCTGACTACTGGGCCAAGCGTGCCGGCGAGGCCAGGGAGTACGAAGGCATCTATGACATAGGCATGCGCGGCCTGCAGGATGTTGCGCTTTTGGGCTATGAAGGCCAGGAAGCCCAGCTGGCCGGTCTGAAGGATATCATAGCATGCCAGCGCAAGATTATCACAGACTCGCTGGGCGGCGACCCCACCAAGGTACCGCAGATATACATTCCTTACAAAGAGGCCCTGACCCTGTACAATGCGGGGCTGAAGATACCTGACGATGTAACCCTGTGCTGGGTGGATGACAATTATGCCTACATCCGCCAGCTGCCTACTGCGGCAGAACAGAGACGCAGCGGCGGCAACGGCATATACTACCATCTGTCCTACCTGGGCAACCCCTGCTCCTACATCTGGCTCAGCACCATTTCCCCCTCGCTGATAAGCTATGAGCTGTGCAAGGCCTACGAGAACGGCATGCAGCGCTTTTGGATGATTAACGTGGGGGATATCAAGCCTGCCGAGGTGGAATTTGAGTTCTGCATGGAACTGGCATGGAACGTCAGGAGCTGGACGCCTGAGAAGGCATGGCAGTTCAGCCGATGGTGGGCAGCCAAGACCTTCGGCGAGGATCTGGCCGACGAAATGGCCGCTATCCGGCAGGAGCACTACCGGCTATCGGCACAAAGCAAGCCCGAGACGGTACGCGAGGTGGTTTTCACACATGAGGAGATGATACAGCGTATCCGGGACTATCAGCAACTGAGCCGGAGGGTGCGGCAGTTGGAGTCCGCCATCCCCACCCGCCTGAAGGATGCATACTACGAGCTGTTCACCTATCCCATTGTTGCCACCGCAGACATGAACATNNNGCTGGCATGGGTGACCGCCAGAGAAGCCTGTATTATGCTGCCCTGTCGCGTACCAGTTATGATAATATAGTATGTATGACGGATTATTTCAACGGTGTACTGGCAGGCGGAAAATGGAACGGTATCATGAGCATGCGTCCCAATGCCAGCCTTACCAGCCAGTTCGGCCCCGTATATGCTGCCACTACTGCCGAAGTGAACGATGTTAAAGGTGAGATGTTCACAGACGACATGACACTCATAGCCGCATCAGCCTGCAGCAACAGCCGGGGCAACTGGCAACTGCTGCCTAATCTGGGTGTCAGCGACAGCAGCATGACGGTATGGCCCATTGACTATACCAAATACACTGTCGCAACAGCCCGCAGCAAGGGGCCGTATCTGGAATATACCCTGCCCCTGAAGAAGGGCACCTACCAGATAGTGGTACGTTGCCTACCCACCTTCCCCATCACCACCGGCAATGATTTAGTCGTGGGAATGGCTATGGGTTCAGGCTCTATTACAACAGCCAGCATCAAGTGCAATGCCGAGACAAACGTGTGGAGCGACAACGTAATGTACGGATACTCAGAAGCACGCTTTACCTATAAGGCTGCCAGCGAGAAGGACTATCAGTTGCGTATCTACGCTATGAATCCGGCCCTTGTCATCAGTCAGATTATGTACCGCCAGACGGACGCCGCAGAAGAAGACAACCTGGCTCCGAAACTGATGGTGAATCCCGACTTTGAACAGTACAAGAGCGGCAGCAGCATCCTGACCAATACCGATGGTTCCATTCGCCGCGGCATCCCCTACGGATGGACGCTGAAAGGAACGCTCACCGGCAACTCGTATGGTATCAACAAGGACGCATCCATCAAGGGCGATGACAGCAATCTGTGCTGGATTAAGTCAAAACCCATGCCCGAGGACTGCGAGCTGTACCAGACCATACCTGCCGAGAAGCTGACACCGGGCATCTACGAAGTAGGATGCTGGCTGTGGGTACAGTCCGGCAAGAGAGGCAGCTGCCGCCTGTTTGCCAACAACCAGGTTCAGTACTATGCCTACAAGCATGATTATGACAAGATTCTCAAAGACAACGAGGTAAACACCTTTGCCGGATATAAGGCAGGATACGAGACGCACACTATCATGCACCCTATGCGTGTGGTGCTGAAGGTACAGGAAGGTGAAGACCTCCGCTTGGGTATCAGGACAAGCTGCATCAGCAATGCCGGCACTCAGACGGACGAGACGGGATGGTTCAAAACCGATCACTTCACTATCCGGCGCTTAGCCGACCTTCCCGCAGCCAATCCAGACTCGCTGACAGAGGAGCTGTTGGTAAACCCCGACTTTGAATACAAGGACGCTGATGAATTAGCCGATGGCAAGAACGTTCTGAACGCAGTCCCTTACGGATGGCAGATGTCCTTCACAGGCAACTACACCATGACCACGTCAGGCATATACGGCAAGAGTGAGGGGATGCACGGCAACAACCATTGTGCCTTTACGCCCAGCGGCTACCGTCCCATCCCCGAGGATTTCTGCCTGTACCAGACCATCCCTGCCAGCCGGCTGAAGGCGGGAACCACCTACAGGGTGAGCTGCCTGTTCTGGAGCGAGAAAGGACTGGAGGGACAGGGCCGCCTCTTTGCCAATGACCAGGTGCAGTACTTCAGTACGCCAAGTTCCTACCTGAACAACCAGACGGAGGGCGAAGAAGCCACCTTTGCCTCCTACACTGACGGCGTGGGAATATCCGCTGCCGCCATGCAGGAACTGAGCGTACTGGTTACCGTAGCCGAGGGCGAGGACCTGACCCTGGGCATCCGCTCAGGCTGTCGCAAGGGTGATGGCAAACTGGCTTCGGGAACGGACCGCACAGGCAAGTTCCGTGTGGATTACTTCCGCATCGAGGAAGTGGAGACAAATAAGGATGAAGCGGACGGATTAAATCAATCCAGGATTCAAAATCCAAAATCCAAGATTCAAAATAGAGAGGATGTATATGACCTGTCCGGCCGTAGGCTCCCCACCCGCCCCATACATCCTGGCATATACATGATGAGAGGAAAGAAGTATATCATCCTTTAATTCAAAGATACCATATAAATTAATAACATTCTAACCCCAACAAATTAACAATGAAGACAAAACTACGCTTTTTGTTCCAAATTGCCATCATGTGGCTATTAGGAACCAACGTCTTTGCACAAACGCTGCAAACAGACGGAAACGGTGCGTATCTGATTGGCAGCAAGGCCGACCTTCAGGCATGGACCAAGGTCACCGGCTACGAGCGGACAGATGTCAAGCTGACAGCAGACATCCCCGACCTGGACTTCAGAATGGCTACCGTAAGTGATTTCACCGGAACATTCGACGGTGACGGGCATACTGTTACGGTCAACTATGATTTCCGCGGCGAACAGACAGCCATGTTCGTGAAATTCAAGGGTACGGTAAAGAACCTGATTCTGGACGGCACTATCAACGCTACGTACAAGAACTCCGCAGTCTTAGGCGGAACGGGGTTTGGCACATTCGAGAATGTGGTGGTTCTGACCACTGTCAATTCCAATTGCGGTGCCAATGCCTCAAACGCAGCACTCATAGGCTACGTGAACGGTGCCACCAGCATCAACAACTGCGTCACAGCCGTAAAGTTCACCGGAACAGACTCCTATAACATGGGCTTCTGCGGATGGGTGAATAGCGCAGGATCCGTCGAGGCCCGCAACTGTATCTCTATCATAGAGGCTGAACAGCCCTACGCCTTTAGTTTCTGCAACCCGCAGAACAAGGTCACTACCAGCAACTGCTATGCCTTTGAACAGGATGGAGATGGCGGTACAGCTCCTAACGGCACTACCTACATCAACGCTTCTGTTCTTCCGACGGGCGAATTGTGCTACCTGTTGAACAAGGGTGCAGGCAGTACGGTTTTCTATCAGACATTAGACCAGGATGATTATCCGGTTCCCTTCAGCACACATAAGGAAGTGTATGGTATCGGTAACAAGCGCTGCGACGGCACGGTGCTGGACGGCGAGCTGACCTACTCTAACGAGAACACCTCTCCTACCCCGCAGCATAATGATGTGGACGGTTGGTGTACAGTCTGCGGCAGCCTGCTGCAAGACCATATCACACCTGATGCCGACGGTTTCCTGCCCTTGGCTTCGGCGGCCGATGTCAGATGGTTCGGCGCAATGGTGGGAGATGCGCATCTTACCACTATCAACGGCAAGCTGGTGGCAGACATAGACTTCGGCGGTGTGGAGAATGCGCACAGCCCCATAGGACCTAATACCACCTACAAGTACAATGGTATCTTCGATGGTCAAGGGCACCGCATCAAAAACATGGTTCTTAACATGCCCCAGGATGGCGTAGGTTTCTTCGGCTATGTCCGTGGTGGAACAGTCATCCGCAACCTTATCATCGACAAAAGTTGTGAAATTAGCGGTAACGGTCGTGTAGGCGGTCTTATTGGTGGTGTTCAAACCAATGGGAATACTCCGCTCACTATTGAGAACTGCGTTAATGAAGCTACCGTTTATGGAACCGGTGCCACTGGTGGCATTGTTGGTGCAGGACTGAGTGCCTATCCTTCCATGAAGATGGTTAACTGCCTGAATACCGGTGAGATTACCGGTACTCCAGCTACGGCTTTATGCTCTTGGCTGAATGCTGGCGGCAGCTCTATCACAAACTGTGTAAATTCAGGTATCATCAACGGCATAGACAACTCGGGCGGAAAGTTCGGCTACCTGTGCAACCTGATCCGCTACGAGCCCAACACACTGACGCTTACCAACTGCTATGACATCAGCGGCATGCAGGAGATGGAGGGTATGGAGGATATCGGCCAGGGAATCTACACGGACTGGACTACTGAAAGCCCCGCGGAAAGCGGTGAGCTCTGCTACCTGCTGAACGGCGACCAGTCCGTTATCTCTTGGTATCAGAAGATAGATACCGATGCCACACCCGTACCTTATTATATTGATGGCGGTAGGGTCTTTGCCAATGGTGAATTAAGCTGCGACGGAACACCCTTAGGCAGTGTTTCATATAGCAACACAGATGGAGGTAGCCTTCCTCCCCACGAGTTCGAAGACGGATTCTGTATCAACTGCGACGCTCCTCAGTTGGATTATGCTGAAGTTGTTGACGGTTTCCACTGCATAGATACCGACTCTAAGCTATACTGGCTCTCCCGTATGGTGAACGAAAAGAATTACGGCAATTGGGACGTCCGTCTTACTGCTGATATCGACATGGACATGTATTCCGACTTGTTCATGCCTATTGGAAGCAACGGAGCCCGTTATTCCGGTCACTTCGATGGTCAAGGCCACAAAATCAGCAATCTACACATCAATGGCGGCAACTACACAGGATTTATTGGACAGCCTGGTAACGGTGCAATTATTGAGAACCTGCTGCTCGACGAGACCTGCTCTATCAATGCTACAGGCGAATGCGCTGCCCTCGTGGGCGGAACCAACCAAATGAGCGGTTCTGTAACACTCCGCAACCTGGGTAACATGGGTAATGTTTACGCTTCAAGCAAGCAGGCTGCCGGCATCTTTGGCGGCAACTCAGGTAGTAAGACTAAACTTACCATAGAAAACTGTTTCTCATCGGGTATAATAGAAGGTTCTACCGAATGTGCAGCTCTTGTTGGATGGGCTGGCAGCAACAGTCCTGTGATTTCCAATTGTTGGTCTTGTGCTGATGTGGCAGGTAGCGACCGTGCCGATATGTGGCTTGTTCGCCATGGTAGTGGTGTCTTTAAAAACATCTATGCCACACAAGGTGAACAAGGTATTATTATTGAGGATTCTGAGATAATAGAATCTGGAGAGCTCTGCTACAAACTGAATGGTGACCAGAGCACATTCTTCTGGTTCCAGAACTTGGACAATGATGAAGAAGTGGACCCAACTCCCATTCCATTCTCTTACGGACATGCCATTGTCTTCCCCAAGGGAAAGATGCTCTGCGACGGTACAGTAGATCCATCTTCTGTCACCTACTCTAATAGCAAGGATGCAGTCATCCCCGACCACGAGTTCGACCATGGCTTCTGCATCGTCTGCGGCCAGGAGGATATGAATTATGACGGTTTTGTCAAGGGTATCAGGAATCCCGATTTCAACGTGGACAACTACGGTTGGGAGGGCACAGCCCTGAACGTGACAGAAGGTCTGGCCGCACATACCGACAAGACCTTTGATACCTGGCAGCGTCTGACTGAATTGCAACCCGGTGTCTATCGCCTTCGCGTACAGGGTTACAGCCGTTCGGCAGCACTCAGCAATGAGGAAGTGTACGGTGAGCCTGCCAACTTCCAGGACCTGCTGCGCAACTCATACGTCTATGCCGAGAGCAACGGGCTGCGTACCGCCGTCCGCCTGAAGGACATCACGGCCGACGCCATGGAATACAGGCTGAATGACGGATTGGGCGAAACGCAATTGGCGGATGACACTTACGTACCGTCTGCCCCCACAGGCACAGCCAAGTACTTCAGCAAGGGAAAGTACTGGAACTTCCTGTACCTGGCTGTTACCTCAGATACGCTGACCATCGGTTTCAGCAACCGGATTCAGAACAGCAACTGCTACACGGTCATTGACCGCATACGCCTGGAATACATTGGCGATGACGCAGAGGCTTACAGCCTCATCGCCCGCCAGATTGCCGGGGATGCGCAGGATATTCAGAGCCTGGAAAGCCAGAACAGCCTCATAGAGGAATATGAGACGGTTACCGACCGCCCCGAGAGCCTGACAGACAGAAAAGAGATTCTGGAGGCTGCCGACAAGGCTGCCCGCCTGCCGGATATGATTAAGCTATGTGTACCGGCCTACCAGGCATACAATGACGCCGTAGCCGAGATCAATGCCTACTGGGAGCAGAACAATGACAAACTGCAGGGCGACGAGGCCGACAACCTGGAGGCTTACCTGACAGAGGAGAACGGACCGTCAGAGCAGTTCCCCAACGGAACCTGGCTCTATATCCGGGAGAACCGGCAACTGGGTATTCAGGAACTGCAGAACGAGATGCAGTTTGCCCGCATGCTGCTGGCCAAGGCGGTAACAGCCAATCCCACCGAGGGAATGGATGTAACCTCCGTACTTGTCAATCCCAACTTCAGCGAAGGCGAATGGAAGGGATGGACCGTCAGCCTGGATGACAGCAGCAACGGCAACATTATTGACAACTCCGGCTTCACCGATATTGTTCCCGTAGCAGCCGGCTATAACTCCACCTTCGTGGTAGAGCAGCAGGTAACGGGCATCCCCAATGGTATCTATGAGCTGAGAGCCAATGCCTATCACCGTCCCGGTGCAGGCCACGAAGGACTGTATGACGGTACGGATGCCATTCCGGCCAAGTTATTCCTGAATGACTTCAATACACCCGTCATGAGTGTATATGCCGATCCGTTAGAGACAGAGAATGCCATCAACGGCGTGAACTGCCGATATGACAGCAGCAACGATCCCAATGCACCGCACAACGGCGAGCAGACAGGTTCTGTGGATATCCTGCTGGATGGGATAGGCTACATCCCCGACAATACCTTTACAGCCAGCTTTGCATTCAACGGCAACCGTTACAGACAGAGTGCCTATGCGGTGGTTACAGACGGGACACTGCGATTAGGTATCCGCAACGATGCCAAGCCCTGGCGCAACAAGAACCATACCGTATGGGGCAGATTCCAGCTTATCTATCAGGGTGAGAGCCAGCAGGCTGTCAATGATATGATGGAGCAGTATGAGACCCGCCTGGACCTGCTGGAGATTCAGCGGAGCGACCAGGAACGGTTCTTCAGCCAGGAGCACATTGATAACATTCGTAAGTACATAGGTCAGATCCGTACCGGCAGCGATACAGCCAAGAAACTGGAGTACATAGGTCTGATCAGCGATGAGTTCAACGCCATAGAAACCAGCATTGAGCTGTACAGGCAACTGGCTGACCTGAGTCAGTTTGCCATAGATATGTCAGACGGACTGGGCTCAGGCGATCTGGCCGACTATCTGAACAACCTGTACAACGAGCTCTCCTCCGCCATTGTGGAAGGCAGCCTTACAGACACACAGGTAACAGAGAGGGTTGAGGAGCTGATGAAGGATCCACGCTTCGGTAATGTCATCTATGTGCAGGGCGACCTCTATGATGAGGACGCTGAGAACGGCGAATGGGATTACAATCGTATGTGTGCCCTGTACCCCCTGTACCCGAACAGTGAGGGCAAGTGGACAGGAACTGTTACCCTGCAGGACCGTAGCCGACGGATACAGGGTTACCAGCGCTCAGGCTTCTACTTCCGCCGTGTCAATACCGTTTACAAGTGTGACGACGCCAACCGCAACTTTGTGACACCTGCCCGCCATACCTTCGGTATTCAGGAGGGCGGTACGGACCTGCAGGCACTGAACGGCACATATTATATTGTACTGGATCTGGAGAACGGCACGGTTGACTGCCAGTTGCAGGATGAGTACAACTGGGACAATCAGGTATATGTAACCGGTACGCTGACCAACCGGAGCGGAGCCACCGACCGATGGAAGAATACCGAGCAGTGGCCCCTGCAGCACGTAGGCAACGGTAGGTACGTGGGAACCGTGGATATGGTACAGGACAATGCCAACCCGTTCTGCTCGTTCGGAATCATGGCATGCCGCAGTACCGAGGATATGGTGAACTACAGCACCACCGCCCGCAGCAGCTGGACGGAGGCCCGTTACGGAAGCAGCGAGCAGTACCTGCAGATTGAGAGCGGACAGAAGGTGGACAGCCTGGTTCGCGGCCTGGACCGTACCTGGCGTATCTCGCCTGCCGGCAAGTATCTTATAGAATTTGACATGAACAACGCCACCATGAGGGCCACCCTGCTGCAGACCAAGGGCCGCGGTACAGAGGCCGACCCCTACCAGATAGCCACAACCGCCGACCTTCAGAGTATGCAGGACCGTCTGGTAAACGGACAGATTACCTACTTCAAGCTTATGAATGACATCAGCATGAGGGGTAAGGGCTGGTGGCCGCTGAATGCCAACTTCTTCGGCAACAGCTTCTCTGAGGGCTATGGCAAGCATGTCAGCCTGGATGGCAACGGCCATATCATCAAGAATCTGACCATTGCCGCAAATGCTGAAAATACGGACGAGACCGGCTTCTTCGGTACCTTGGCAGGCAGCGTTCAGAATCTGGGTCTTTGGAACATCACCGTACAGGGTGGCAGCACCTCTTCCGTAGGCGGTTTGGCAGGACGCACAGGCGATGCTGAAGACGAGAATGCTTCCGCAACCATCAATGGTGTATATGTTAGCGGTACGATTGATGCTGAGGATGGTACTGCCGGAGCCCTTATTGGTACAATCATGAGCAACACCACCATCAACAACAGCTACACATGTGCTGCCGTTCAGGGCAATGGTACAATTGGTGACATGATTGGTGTTGTCGAGGGTCAGTACGATTTCCAGAGAGGTTATTCTGCAGGAAAGGCTAACGGCAGCCAGGCAAACAGTCTGATTGGCGGCGGTAACATCCTGAAGATAAGCTACCCCTTCTACAACGGCTCTAACCAGCAGGAAATCTGCTCAACCGTTAGCAAATGGGAAGGTTGGAACAGCAATGGCACCATCGGTAACGGATGGCCCATTCTGAACTGGCAGGCAGAGCGTGGCGACTACACCACCTTCTGCGGCTATGTGAATGATGAGGAGGACTATATTTTGATTCCAAAATCAGAATCCGGAACTCAAAATGGGGAGGGAGC
>CACYMI010000050.1:0-5421 GCA_902775385.1 uncultured Bacteroidales bacterium | reverse complement strand
TCACTCAAGAAAGGAATATACATTAAGGATGGCAAGAAGATAGCAGTTAAGTAAAGGAAATCCCCCAGCCGTTTCATCAGGCTGGGGGATTCTTTTTTCCTATTCTTATCTTATCACCTTCTTTCCATTCACGATGTAAATACCCTTCTTAAGGTGACAGTTGACAGGTGACAGTTGAGAGTTGATCTTTCTTCCGATAAGGTCGTAAGCTCCTTCCCAATTTTGAATCTTGAATCTTGAATTTTGAATTAAGATAAAGTCTTCCGTCTCACTCTCATCAATGCCGAAGTAGGCATCCATCTGGCGGAAACGGTCAGCATACCACTCCTCAAGGCAGGAAATCTCACGGCCGAGGTCCGTCACATACTTGGGGCGATACTTCTGAGCATCGAAATAGTCTGTCATGCGCTGCCAGGCTCCGCTGCCCAGGAAGAGGTCACGGTAACGTTCTAACTTGGAGAAGACCGAGGCAGGCGAGAAAGCGCCCTTACGGCCCTCTGTCCAACGCTGCTTCAGGATAGCCTGATACTCCGCGTCACCCTGTAGGAAAGGAAAAGGATAAGGTCCGTTATTAACTGCGTCAGCCACCTTCCAGTCATTGTAGCTGCCGTCATAAAAGGCTCCCTCATAATGTCCGCCGAAGCTGGTATCCAAATCCCAGGGGGTGACAACGAACTTACGGCGGTCAGCCTCGTCCTGGCTGACATCATTTATATCCTTGGTAATATTACGGATACTGAGATAACGGTTCTTGTTGCCCCAGTTATCGGCAATACAGAGAGCCATGATAAGTATCTGGTAGTCGGCCAGGTTCTGAAGGTAGAAGTACCTCTTGGCATAGTCACTACTGGCACCTTTCAGGATGGCATCTTGCAAGGGAGCCCATGCCTGCAGGCCGCCGCACTCCTCGGGGTATGTCAGTTCCCACGCATTATGCCATTCTATCACGCAGGCCGATGAGTCCGCATTATATCCGGGCTCATTCTGATTAGCTATATCATTGGTACCGCTCTTGTAGAGGACACCGCGGACAACGGCACTGCCGTCCCCCTTCTCCTGCACCTTCTTCAAGTCCAGAAGCTTGCGGTTGATGCGATCCATCAGATGATAGATGCCGTAGTACCGATCATTGATATACAACTCTACAAAACGGCCTTCCGTACCGTTCCGTCCCCCGAACTGAGTGGCATAGGGCAGACGTGAAAATTCGTTCCAGATGTCAAAGGATACCCGGTTACGCATACAGATGCGGTCAATGGCCATAGCATCCAGAATCCATGACGAGCAGGAACGCATTCCCAGGAGGGCCGAATCCACTTCCTCGGCATAGTCCCCGGTGCGCAGTTTCATGTTCAGCGAGGGCTTCATCATATAGTGGCTGGCTGTAGCACCGCGCGTCTTGAATCTGGCAGGCAGCTCCACCACCCTGCCGTCCGTATCGGTCAGCAGCATAGAGCCGTCAGCATAATCCATCCCCTTCTGGATCGTCCCCCCGAAATTAACTTTCAGTACCGGCAGGGCATCCGCTTCCGCAGCACAGACGGCAGGGCCGTACATAACGAGAAAAAGAGCCGGAAGAAGGCGTTTCATAAAGCGTTGTTAAAGCATCAGGAAATAAACCGTTACTGCCGGAATGGCCAGCAAAGCGCTGTCAAAGCGGTCCAGCAGACCGCCGTGTCCGGGCAGGATGTGACTGCTGTCCTTAATGCCCAGCTGGCGCTTCAGGTGGCTCTCCACCAGATCACCGTAAGTTCCGCTTACCACCACAATGGCGGCAAAGCCCAGCCACTGAAGCAAGCTAAGTGTGCCAGGCTGCACATACCAGATGCCTACGGCAGCCAGCAGGGTAAAGACACAGCCTCCGGTGCTGCCCACCCACGTCTTCTTGGGCGACACGCTGGGGAAAAGCTTCCATGGGAAAATATTATGCAGCGTCAGGCCCGACAGGTAGGCGAACGTATCGTTCACCCAGAGGAAGACAAAGAGGGCCATGGGATAAATCCATGTGTAGGCCATACGGCCTGCCTGCTCGTCGGTATTGATGCTGAGCAGGGGAAGCAGGGCAAAAGGCAAGGCCACATACAGCTGCGAGGCCAGGCATAAGCTCCAGTTACGAAGCGAGTCCTGACTGCCCCTGTACAATTCGCTTACCATTATATATAATAAGAGCAGGGCCCAAAGTCCCGTCATACGTAGGGCAGAGTCGCTGCCGATGCAGAACAGCCATACGGCGGCCACCAGGATGAAGCCGGCCAGCGAATTGACGGCACGGGGCAGACTGGCTCCGGCATGAGCGTTCATCACCGTTCCGAACTCATAAATGGTGGCAGCGGCTACAATGCCGAAGAAGAAGAAGGCCGACACCGGACCGTATATGGTACATCCGGCCAGCAACGTCACATATATGAACCCTGTTAATGCACGGGTGATTAGATTCTTCATTGAAAGATGTACATTGAGGATTGAACATTAAGTATTTCCCTCGCCCACAGAGTTCCCCTCGCCCACGGGAGCGACTGGGGTCTTTAGAGAAAGCACTGAATGTGCTTTCGGCCCCACAAAGGGGAGCGAGTCCCCACTCGCGACGGTGTTTGGGTTAGGGGTGAGGCCGGAGTTAGGGGTGAGGCTTTTTTCTTCTTCGCTCAACAGCTCCTCAGTTCTGCTGCTCCAGGGGCGGGGACCGAAGATACGCTCCACATCCTCGGCAAAGATTACCTCACGCTCCACCAGAAGCTGAGCCAACTGAGCATGTCCCTCGGTATGCTGGCTCAGGATATCCTTGGCACGCTGATACTGCCGGGCAATCATCTTCTGCGTCTCCTGATCTATAAGCTGAGCCGTAGCCTCACT
The DNA here is from genome assembly GCA_902775385.1 of uncultured Bacteroidales bacterium. Classification (GTDB taxonomy): domain Bacteria; phylum Bacteroidota; class Bacteroidia; order Bacteroidales; family Bacteroidaceae; genus Physcousia. The sequence goes on along the minus strand of CACYMI010000050.1, from coordinate 2,571 downwards.
GTAGGGACGCTGGAAGTTGTACTCCTGATTGTTATAATAGCACACATTAGGCATCTCGTCAGCCATTCCCATATAGGCTATCATGCTGTAAGCCTGCTTGGTCACACGCTCCAGGTCATTCATGGCGCCGCTGCTGATATGTCCGGTAAAGAGTTCCTCGGCAGCACGTCCGCCCAAGGTGGCGCACATCTCGTCCAGCATCTGCTCGCGGGTCGTTATCTGCCGCTCCTCGGGCAGATACCAGGCAGCGCCCAATGCACGGCCACGGGGAACAATGGTTACCTTGACAAGGGGGTTGGCATACTGCAGCAGCCAGCTGATGGTGGCATGGCCGGCCTCATGCAGGGCAATGGTACGCTTCTCCTCGGCAGTCATAACCTTGGTCTTCTTCTCCAGACCGCCGATAATACGGTCCACGGCAGCCAGGAAATCTTCCTTGCCCACCGTCTTCTTACTGTTGCGGGCAGCTATCAGGGCAGCCTCGTTGCATACATTGGCAATATCAGCGCCGCTGAAGCCGGGAGTCTGGCGGGCCAGGAAGTCAATATCCAGGCTGTCATCGGTCTTCACAGGACGCAAGTGTACCTGGAAGATTTCCTTACGCTCGTTCACATCGGGCAGATCCACATGTATCTGACGGTCGAAACGTCCTGCACGCAGCAACGCCTTGTCCAGGATATCGGCACGGTTGGTAGCGGCCAGGATGATAACACCGCTGTTGGTACCGAAACCGTCCATCTCGGTCAGCAGCTGGTTCAGCGTACTCTCGCGCTCATCGTTGGCACCCATCTGCAGGCCCCTGCTACGGGCACGGCCCACAGCATCTATCTCGTCAATGAAGATAATACAGGGAGCCTTCTCCTTGGCCTGACGGAACAAATCACGCACACGACTGGCACCAACGCCCACGAACATCTCCACAAAGTCGCTTCCCGACATGGAGAAGAACGGCACATCGGCCTCACCGGCCACCGCCTTAGCCAAAAGGGTCTTACCCGTTCCCGGAGGACCTACCAGCAGAGCACCCTTGGGTATCTTACCGCCCAGTTCGGTATATTTATCGGGATTCTTCAGGAACTCCACAATCTCCTGTACCTCCTGCTTGGCACCGGCCTGACCGGCCACATCCTTGAAAGTAACCTTGGCAGCCTCCTCCTTGTCCACCAGTTGGGCACGGCTCCGGCCTACATTGAATATTCCCATGGGGCCGCCGCTTGAACCGCTGCCGCCACCGCCCATACGGCGCATGATGAAAATCCAGAAGACCGCGATAAGAATCAGGGGGCCGAAGCTCCACAGGAAGTTGGAGATAGCATCGCTGCCGTTCTCGTATTTCACGTCACCGCTGAAGTGGCCCTCCTCGTGCTCCTGATCCATGAAGTCCTCCAGCTTATCAGCAGAGGGGAACTGGGACTGCACCACACTCACAGCACCAGGCTTGATATTGGTAGTGGGGAAAACGTCGCGCAGGTGGGCCGGCTGCACATACATCACCAGCGTACCCTCCTTCTTGTTTACCACTACCTTCTGGGCATAACCCTTCCTGACGTAGTCCTTGAACTGACTGTAGGTCACTTCCTTGGAACCGCCGTCCAGCAGGGAACCGCTTCCCCCGTTCAGGATGAGGAAGCCAAGCACAACGGCAATAATCAGATACAGCCAGGTAAGGCTGAACTGCGGATATTTGGGTTTCTTCTGTTTGCTCATAAAAATACATTATTATATTAGTCCAGATCAGGCACCCGGGTCAGTTCCGCATCAGCCCAGAGGTGCTCTATATCATAGAAGGCACGCTCCTCGGGCAGCAGGATATGCACAATAACATCGGCATAGTCCATAGCCACCCACTGCGAGTAATGCAGTCCGTCCACCGCCAGCGGCTTCTGATGTGCCAGCTCCAGCGCCTTGTCGCCTACGCTTCGGGCCAGCGCCTGTATCTGTGAGGGTGAACCGCCCGTGGCAATGACAAAGTATCCGCAGATGGTGTCAGGAATCTCCGTAAGGTCCACCACAACAATATTCTTACCTTTTTTTTCTTGCAAACCCAGGACTATCGCGTCAACCAGGTTATTCTTCTCTTTTTCCAATTTATCCATTATTTTATTTGGATGCAAAGGTACAGAGAGTTAGGGGATAATGCAAATTTTTTATATTTTTTTGGCAGAAAGTTTTGTCAGTTCGGAAAAAGTATATACCTTTGCAGCGCAAAACGGTTACAACCCGTTATTCATTGGGCTATGGTGTAATGGTAACACTGCAGATTCTGGTCCTGCCTTTCCTGGTTCGAGTCCGGGTAGCCCAACAGAACAGAGCTTCACAAATTGTGAGGCTCTTTTTTTGTCGTATCCCAGCCCCTGTCCCATCAACCTGAACTACAAATAAGGCATAAAGTACTCAACGGGAAATACAAATAAGCCTGTAACCTACCAACAAAAAGCGCGAATACGTGATATAAAACAATTCTTTACCCGTAAGAAAACATGCCGGAACGCAGGGGTGATTCTTTTAGCTGAAAGCCTCCACTTCAGCAGAATAATGACCATAGACGTACTCTACCACCATGCGACCATA
>CACYMI010000049.1 GCA_902775385.1 uncultured Bacteroidales bacterium | reverse complement strand
TACGCGCGTACATTATTTATTTGATAAGGCTTCAAACGGCGGTATCGGCTGCACCCTGCAGGAGATAGGCTTTGCCCAGGGAACCGTGGGAGTGATAGCCTTTACCTTAGGGCTGACCATAGGACGGAGCCTGATGCGATGGATTCCCGCCAACAAGCTCTTCTGGCCGCTGACTTTCATATTGGGACTTTCGCCTGCCGTCTATCTGTTCATGACCATCGATACGCCTGCCACCCTGGCAGCACTCTGCGTTTTCGGGCGAGCGCTACCGCAACTGTGCCAACCTGCTCAGCGTCCCCCTCATAGCCACATGCATGCTGCTGCCCATGATGGCAAGCGGCTGGCTGGTATCCTGGCTGGGTTACCGTCAGTTCTTCCTCCTTAACACCCTCATAGCGCCTATCTGCTGGTTACTCATTTTCATTTTGCGCACATCTTTTAAGACACAACGTATCCGCAAAGATGCTGCAAAAAACTGAGAAGCATATGGGACGCCGCGGTAGCCGAAAGAACTACCGATGGCCAGGGATCTATCACATTACCGTAAATGATATGGAACGCAGGTTCCAGCCTTTAGGCCGTATTATTGGCGATGCCGACAAACCCGTTGTAACTGTCGACGACAATGGTTTCCCAACTATTTACCACCCTTCCTGAGCGGAGAACAGATCTCTGTAGCAATAACAAGCTACTGATTATTCCCCCTGGCAGTATGCCTACCGAAGGGTTAACGAAACCATCACAGTCGTTAAATGCAAAACCATGAACTGCACCGTTCAGGCAATCTGCCGCACCAAGAACTCTTGGTGGAAGGGGTAGAAGATTGTACTTTTAAGCCAAGAAAGAGGGAGAAAGGCTGGCGCAGAGACAGCCCTCCCAGGGTCTGCATTTGTACACTCCCCGAGGCGGCACTTGCAGACTCCTGTGGATAACACGCGCAGACTCCGGAGGCTGCAAAAATGGGGACCTGGATGTTTAAAGGAAGCTGACCATCCATCAATTCCTTATCCTTCACTTTTTACCCGTCATTTATTGAAGTAGGATCCCTAAGAGGGGGGATATCTCAGTCTCGATCTTACGCCTTATATATAAATAAGGTATAGAGTGATTTAATGTTAAATATTGTATAAATAAGGAAGAAATTTATACTTTAATTTGGTTTATATTATAAACCTATTTACCTTTGCGGTGTTATTCGAATAAACAAGGCCAAGTATGTGCTTTCTGCAGGAGCGCATGCAAGGCCAGAGACCAGAAAAAAAATGAGTAACCTTTTATAAAAAAAACAATGGAAGAACAGAACAACCTGACTGCTGAACGCAGTCTTGAAATTATTCGTGAATCAATAGAGAGTAGCCAGCATGCAATTACCAAGAACTCATCTTGGGTTCTTATCTGGTGGGGCTTATGTGTAGTAGCATTTTCGTTGCTGATTGCATATCTGTGGGATAATCATGGCGGACCTGCATGGAATGCGCTATGGGCCGTGATGTGGGGAACAGGCTATTTAGGTGAGTGGATTATAAGCAAACACAAGAAACCTGTCCCGACGAATTTCGTCAGCAAGACAATCGGACATGTATGGGCAACGTTTGGCATCTTCATGTGCCTCTTTGGACTGATTCTAGGATTGATAGGTGGTGGTATTATACCTATTAAGTTGCTTGTCCCAGAAGCACACTACTATCTCAATATCACCAGCATCATCTCGCTGTGTTTTGGTATAGCATCCACCATTACAGGGTTTATCATCAAGAATCGCATTGTTCAGATTTGCGGCCTCATTGCAGGTTTAGGCGGATTCTTCTGCGCCCTGCAATATCCCTGGGTGGAGCAGCTCTATGTTATGGCTGTTGTAGCCATCGTCGGAATGATTATCCCTGGCATCATCATCTATTATCAAAACAAAGAATAGGAGACTGTAGCCTATGTTCGAACCATTAGATCCCCTACTCCACTCAGAGCTGCGACTGGCCATCATGTCGCTGCTGGTAAGTGCCGAAGAAGCCGAGTTCCCCTACATCAAGGAGCAGACGGGAGCTACAGCCGGCAACCTGAGTGTACAGATAGACAAACTGTCGGCTGCCGGATACTTAGAGGTAGAGAAAACTTTCAAAGGGAAGCGCCCCTGCACTATCTGTCGGATTACGCCCGAAGGTCTGAAAGCTTTCGAGGACTACGTAAAAGCATTAAAAAGCTATCTGCAAGTAAAATAGCTATGCTGAAAGACGAGGACAAAGCCCACTGCAATCATTACGATGCAGTGGGTTTTTAATTCTCAGGCACCTTCACCAAAGCACTGACGATGAAGGTTACCAGGCAGCAGACACAGACGAAGGAGAAGAACATAAGGAAACCCCAGTTGTCGGCCAGATAACCGGCAAACATGCCCGGTATCATCATACCCAAAGCCTGGAAGGCGGTACAGATACTGAAGACGGAGGTACTCTTCTCGCCCTTGGCAAAGTAAACCAGGAACAGGGAATAGGCCGTAAAGCCAAAGCCGTAGCCCAACTGTTCCAACGCCACACATGAGTTGATAATCAGCATATCAGAAGGCTGGGCATAGGCCAGATAGACGTACACAAGGTCGGGCAGGGAGATTGCCAGGATCATGGGCCACCACCAACGGCGCAAACCGTTACGGCTGACCAGCCACCCGCCAAGCAAACCGCCGGCCAGGAGTCCGCATACACCGATTGTTCCATAGGCAAAGCCTACGGTAGCAGTACTGAGTTCCAGTCCGCCCTCGCCTAATGTCCTGAGCATAAAGGGCTGAGCCATCTTAGCCAACTGAGCCTCAGGGAAACGGAAGAACAGCATGAACAGCAAGGCAAAGACAATGCCGGGCTTGGAGAAAAATACGCGCAGCGTATCATAGAAGGAGGAGAAGAGCGTACGTATCCCCACTTTCCCGGAGGAGGGAGAATGATCTTCTACCTTGGGCAGAATACGGCCATGCCACAGGGCCAGGAGAATCATGATAGCTGCCATAAGCAACAAGGTGACACACCAGGCAACGGGAACGGAGAAGGCCGTCTCCAGCCAACCTGCCAGGATAACAATCACTCCCTGACAGAAAATACTGCCTATGCGGTAGAAGGTGCTGCGGACACCCACGTAGAGTGCCTGGTCGCGCTCGGAAAGTCCTAAGATATAGAAACCGTCGGCAGCAATGTCATGTGTGGCGCTTCCGAAAGCCATCAGCCAGAAGAAGGCCAGGGAGCCGCGCAACCACCACGCGGTATCCAACGTCAAGGCCACTCCGGCCAATGCGCCTCCTATGAGAATCTGCATCACCAGAATCCACCAGCGCTTGGTCTTGAAAGCATCCACCAGGGGACTCCATATAGGTTTGATGACCCAGGGAAGATACAGCCACGAGGTATAAAGAGCCAGTTCCGCATTGGAAAGGCCCATCTTGGTATACATGATTACCGACAAAGTCATTACTGCCATGTAAGGCAATGCCTCAGCGAAATAGAGGGTTGGCACCCAAAGTGCACCATTATTTGTTTTCATAGTTCTATGTTATTTGATTCTTATTACTCTGATTCCTAACATCGAGGGATGCTTGAGGGCATACTGGTACAGGGTCATCGGTTCCAGCACCACCTTCTTGTGAATGCTGCTGGCATTCAGCAGGTGAAGCTTGCCGTCTTTCCCCCAATGAGCAAATCCCACATGGCTGACGTCCAACCCGCTCTTGTCAGTAACAAGAGCCAGAATGTCACCATCCTGCACGGACTTGAGTTTTTCCTTAGATTCATTCAGCAGATTAGACGGAATGTACCGGACAGTTATTCCCGACACTTCTTTCTCCAGCCGGGCTATTGTCTTGATGTCCTCAGGTTTATCCTTCAGCATGGTATAATACTCGGGATGAGTGCTCATAAAGTTGAGTTGCAACTGCCGGCCAGCGGTAAAGGGGAAAGCGGCCGATGACTGTTCTTCCACCAGTCCCATGGATGCGTTGCTGGCTATCCACTGGCTGAAATAGTGGTTACGGCTGCAATACCCGTCCAGCTTACCCTTATTGTAACGGATGGTTTGCAGCCAATGCAGGTAATCGTCCCATGTGTCCCCTCCGTGCCTGACGGTCAGGGTCAGGGCGGTGACGGTCTCTACTAAAGTGGTGCAGTCCATCTCCCTAAGGTTCACCACCAGTTCTTCCTCCTTATTAACCTCTAAGGTATGCCCCACATACGGGATGCCTAAGAACTGATGTGCATAGTATAGGACCAAGTTCTTGTCCGCTGCCTGCCTCCTACCCTTCTGCAACAACTCTACCACACGAATGCTATCTTCCCGCTCGTAAGTAACAGCTTGGACGGGTAACGACAACGTTAATGTCAATGATAACAAAACCGAAATCCAAGTTCCCCTCGCCCATGGGAGCGACTGGGGGCTGTAGAGTAGCCACTGAATGTGGCTGCGACCCCACAAAGGGGAGCCGGAGTTCGGGTTAGGGGTGAGGCTGATAATTGATAGTGCCTCATGGCTGACCTGTATTTGTTACGGAATAACCTACCAGACGGTCATAACGCTCGCCTTGCCCACGGTAGTAAACCAATACGCTGTATTCGTTCTCGGTCTGGTAGAAATCACCTTCCGTCCGGGCCGTGGCACCATCCTGCTGTCTGTACTGGTAGCTGTAATATCCCTGCTTCAGCAAAACGGCGGCATGATACTGGCGGTTAATCTCGTCATATTCCATCCGGCAATCCGGACTGAAAGGCTCACCCGTCCAGAGTCCGCACACATAGACGTCACCGCCCGGAAGACGGGGAGATTGCAGACAGAAGTGTACTACCACATACTCTGCCGTGGTGGCATCGTCCATATCATCCGAGCTGCGCAGCACATATACGCCATTCTGGTCCCGGGTGTAGGTATAGTTGTGCTGGGGCTGTTCGGCAAAGAGGGTGGCATGATAGTAGGGATCGAACCATTCCATACGCTCTACCCCCATTGCCGTACGATGGATATCCAGGATTTCAAAGCGGTGAAACTCGCTCCCGGCCGGGAAGATGAGATTGCGGTTATGTGTGAACTCTATACCGGCATTATTACGGATATTAGGGACAAGTCCCGTGACTCTGTTATCCCAACGGCGGTTCTGGAAGACGTAAACCTTAAGTTCCCGCTGAGGGTCTATCACATTCAGGGTTCCATATCCCACACCAAGCGTCACCTGCTGATGGTCCCGGTTGAAATCAATGTCCGTATTACTGCTGACCTGTGTCCTGATGTTCACGACGTTCTCATACAGGCAGAACTGTGCCTCCAGTACGGGGGTATCCTCGGACATATCATCATCCTCATGGAAAATCCGCAAGCGATAGTTTCCGCTTATCAGGGGACGGAGCTGCTGAGAGGGCAGACGCAAACGGTAATGCGTATAAATCTGGGTGGTATTGAAGCTCTTCTCGTACTCCTCCACCAACTGGTTGTTAAGACCTGTCATAAAGTCGCTTTCGAAAATCTCATCCGACGGTTCCCAGTCGGCATTGCAGTGCTGCAGGTGATATACGTACCGGTGATAGTCATGACTCATCTCGTCCCATTCTACGGACAATGTATGTCTTTTCCTTAAGGAAAGAATGGGGGGCAGCGTAGGGTCATCATCCACCATTACGGTAAGCGTCTTCACATTCTCGTCGTAAATACGCTGTATCTGGGCTGTAGCCAGACACGGCAGGATGAACAAGAATGAGAAAATGAGAGAATGAGAAAATAATAACGAAAACGCTTTTTTCATGGCTTTCCTTTGTTTTAGGTTAAATCCTCCTCTCCCTTCAGCCTGGGAAGCACCCAATGGTATTTCACGGCAAGTACCCTGATGACTATTACCATAAAGCTGCTTAGCAGGGCATTTATCTCGACGGACATTCCCAGCCATACGCCCAACACGTATATCAGACCGCCCGCCACACAGGCCAGGGCATAAATCTCCTTACGGAAAATCAGGGGCACCTCATTGATAAATACATCACGGATAACACCGCCTGCGGCACCTGTGATAGTTCCCATGGTGATGGCCGTCCAATAGGGGAAGCCCATATTCAGGGTCTTCTCGATACCGATCACATTGAAAAGAGCCAGTCCTATGGTATCGAATATAAATAAGGTATTCTTCTGACGGATCAGGTATTTGCCATACGCCATAACCCAGAAGACTGCTATGCCGCAGCAGATGAAATAGATACTGTTGGTCATCCAGAACGGATTGACGCCCAACATCAGGTCACGGATGGTTCCTCCGCCTATGGCCGTGGCCATACCTACAATCCAGGCACCGAAGACATCGAAATGCTTGGCCGATGCCAGACGGATGCCGGAAAGCGCGAATGCAAACGTTCCGATGAATTCTATAACCACAAAGGAAGTGGGAAGCCTGAGTGTGTTCCCCATCTCCTGCAAGATGTCGATTATCCAGTCCACTGTAGCTGTATATTTTAATCAGAAGCCAGTCCATGTTCTTTCCATTCAGCCACCATCTGGCTTACATCCGCCAGAGCTGTCTGAGCATCAACCTCGTATTCCTTACAGAGCAGATCAGCCAGTTCCTGGCAGGTAAACTCCCTGCCAGCCACGGCATTCCACAGATAGGCTGCGGACTCGTTCAGGCTGATTACCTTGCTGAAATCAATATTCTTACGGCCATAGGCTACAATGACGTTCTCGTCACAAACCTTACGGAGCTCAAAACCTTCGTTAATCTTCATATCAGTACTTTGTATATAAACAATAATTCTCTTCTTATCGGACGCAGAATCCGCCACAGGCGGATTCTCCTCTTCAGACCGGAATCATCGGCCCGGAGTGTTCTGTTCGGACGGATGTACTCCGTGACAACACCCCTTATATCTGCCGTGGTGCAATATTCCACCCCCCTTATATTACCATCACCCTGCAGGGTTATCCTGTCACCGTCTTTCCTGATGATACGGTGCAGCACGTAATGTCCCCTGGCTATCTCGGCCAGTACGGCATCACCAACCTGACAGGATGGGGCGAAGGCCAGTTTCACCTTGTCGCGCCCGAACTCGATAAAGGGGCGCATACTGTAGCCCTTCACCCATATGACTGCCGTATGGCCTTCGGCCAGCGTCTCGGAAACGAGTCCCAGGAAGACGTCATTGGGAAGTTCATGCCTTTCCTCCTTAGGGGCCACGCCATTCCGGCGCCTGTTGGAATACCTGAGGGGAGCCAGCAGCAACTTCAGCAGGAAGCGCACTATGGTTTTCAGGACACTCATTTCACTATTGTATCATGACACAGATGCGCCGCGGCCGCATCGGGGAGACATCCCAGCTCGTACATGCCGCACAAACGGATCAGTTCGGCAATGCCATCGCAGATTCCCTTATACACACGTTCGTCCCACTTCATATTACTGATGGCAGGAAGCAGGTTGCTGAAGGCTTCAAGGGAGGAGTACTTCCTGATGGTATTCCGGGGGCGCTGCTGAATGCGGACAATCCCGCCTATCGGAGCCTGTATATTCCTGTAACACCGGGTCTTGCCACTCCAGGGGCTGCCGTAAACGATTGCCTCGCCATTTACAATCCTTACCACCGGATTGTCATCGTTCATGAGGTCACAACCGGGAATATTGTCATACCAGAGCCTGGTATGTGTGCTCTTACCGGTTCCGCTGGGGGCTGTCATCAGATACCCCTTTCCCTGGTGGCGTATAACAGAGGCATGCATCAGCATGGTGTACTGGTCGGCCGAGGCAAAGGCATATGTCATCATCAACGCATTGTTGAGTCCGTAATTACGCTGGCTCCAGCTCTCGCCTAAGACAGCTACCTTTGATTCCCTGAAATCAGGCGAAGCCTGCATGTAACTGCACAGGACGCCCTGAATATCGGAAATCTCATACTGATACTCGGAATGACCGGTACAGTACACCCCGTGATTACAGCCTCCGCAGTCAAACTGTCCTATCTCCTGCCCTCTTACGCCGAAGCGGAAGGAATCATCCACGGTAAGCGTAAAAAGCAGGGGCTCTGCCGGTTCCTCAATCTTGAAACGGGCGAACGAGGGAATCAGCGACTCGTCATTGCAGTCGTCCCGGAACACCACACAAAAGGCATGCCCCCCTACCCGGTAAAACAGTTTACGCTCACTCATCAGGAATCACTGTCTCTTGCTTTTCTGACTTTCCTTTTTGCCGGACTTTCCGGAAACTGCCGTCCCGGTAGCGTCCTGACCGTAATATGCCTCAGACGTAAAGACGCAGTCAACGGTCTTTACGGTATAGTCCCTGTATTTCTCATACCTGTGACGGACTGACTGCCGTTTCTTCTCCACCTTCTCCTTCCTGGTCCCGAAGAAGACTGATGTTACGGGATGCTTGCAGCCTTCGTTCTTCTGAAGATACTGCTGCAGCTGGAGAGAATACATGTTCCTGCCCATCAGGAACTTTGTCTTGGTGTCAACATAGGCTGAATCCAGATACTGGACATCCGTTATATAACCCGTCGAGTCCGCAAATGATATCGCATATCCGAACACATACACAGGTTTCTGCTTCACCTTGGCTTCTGCATTCTGACACAACAGGCAGGCAAGAAAGAGCAGTATATGAAAAACGCTTCTTCTCATTCTGATAGCTTATTACTGTATTTTATCCCGCAAATATACGAAGTTTCCCCGAAACGGGCAAGATTTCGGGGAAACAAATATGAAAATTCAATTTTTCAAACTGTCAACTGTCAACTGTCAACTGTCAACTACCGTCACTCATTCAGGTCAATAACATAGCTGACCTTTCTGCCGCTGGGAGTGAGGGCCTTGATCCACAGGGTACGGTCGGTACTTTGGTTAGCACTCTTGACAGCTTCTTCCCAGTCTTCAACGGTATTCATCTTCTGGTCGTTAACCTGCAGGATGATGGCACCCTTACCGGCTCCGGCAGCCTTCATCTTACCGTTGCGGATGGCATTGATAGTCAGACCGTAACTGATATTCATAGTCTTCTTCTCATCATCAGAAACAGGTTTCAACTGAACGCCCAGTTGGTCGAGATCGACTTCCTCCATCACCTTGGTGGTACCCTGAGAGTTACGCAATGTTATGGTTTCTGTATGAGACTTCTTATTGCGGAGATACTTGACAGTAACCTTGTCACCAGGCCGATGCTGTGCAATGGCCTCCTGCAATTCCGACATCTTACTTACCTTCTTACCATCGAATTCGGTAATCACATCGCCCTTCTCAAGACCTGCGTCCTCTGCCGCGCTTGTATCATAAACCTTCTCGATGTAAACACCGCTGACAGTTCCCAACTCCACGTCGTTGCCCTTTGCCTTCTCGGCATCGATGTAATTTGACACATCCTGTCCGCCGACTCCCAAGACGGCACGCTGGACGGTACCATAAACTTTCAGGTCAGCCACTACCTTATTCATGATGGAGGTAGGGATGGCAAATCCGTAGCCGCTGTAGCTGCCCGTCTGACTGTACAGCATGGCATTGATGCCTACCAGCTCACCCTTCTCGTTTACCAGGGCTCCGCCGCTGTTTCCGGCATTGATGGCCGCATCCGTCTGGATAAAACTCTCGATACCGTTAGCCCCAAGCGTACGTGCCTTAGCACTGACGATACCGGCCGTTACAGTACTGGTCAGATTAAAGGGATTACCCACCGCCAGCACCCACTGCCCCAACTTCAGATCATCACTATTGCCGATGGGTATAGTAGGCAGATCCTTACCGTCAATCTTAATCAGGGCCAGGTCAGTAGTCGGGTCACATCCGATGATACGTCCCTTGAACTCACGGTTGTCATTCAGCTTCACCTCTATCTGGTCAGCATCGCCAACCACATGGTTATTGGTTACTATGTAACCGTCGCTGCTGATGATAACACCACTGCCCGCACCGTGCCTGTCGGGTGTCTTGTACTCACGCTGCTGAGGTTGCTGGCCCCTGCCGCCGAAACCGAAGATGTCACCGAAAGGAAAGAAATCGCTGAAAGGATCCTGAACCGTTACACGTTGCGTTTTGCCCGTCTGCGTTACCTTTATATATACAACTGCATTGACAGATGACTCTGCAGCAGAAGTCAAATCCACAAAACCACCTGGCGCAGCTGTTGCCACGGGAGAAGGGGCAAATATGGGTGCAGGTGCCTCGTTTGTTGTTGTATTCTTAATCACCGCACCGGTTACAGCACTACTTGCAAAAGCAAGAACTGTCATTCCAATCCACATTTTACTTGTCTGTTTCATAACTATATTAGTTTTGTTCGTTAATTTTCCGTTTTCAATTCACTAAAACATCGCAAAGATATATTATTTTTCATGAACAAGAAAGTACCAGAGGCGCTTTTTTGCTAATATTTAACAAAACGGCATCAGCATTAACGGTTGTTAAACGCTACAGAGAGGGTAATTTACATTCGTTTACTTATATGAGGGAAAACTTCCGGAAAGGCGCTATGCCCATGTCTTTTTATCTGTACAGTAGCAATTTTTTCACTTTTCATTTTTCACTTTTCACTTTTATTTATACCTTTGCACTTAGAATCAGGCAGTAAACCGGCTTGTCGCTGGTTTTCCCGGCAACGGGAGGACGAGAGGAAAGTCCGGGCAACACAGGGCATCCCGCTTCCTAACGGAAAGAGACCCGCGAGGGTCTGTAAATGCAGAAGAAAACAACCGCCCTCCTCCGAGGGTAAGGGTGAGAAGGCAGGGTAAGAGCCTACCAGGTTGGTGGTGACATCAATGCTGTGCATTCCGGGAGTTGAAAGTTCATGTATACCAGCGAACAAAAGAGAAGGCGGCCCGTCTGAGCTGGAGGGTAGAACGATAGAGGCCTGCGGTGACGCAGGCTGCAGATAAATGACAGGCGCTTTTTTCCCTTCGGGGAAGGAAGAACAGAACCCGGCTTACAAGTTTACTGCCTTTTTCTGTTTTTAAGCAATGCGGAATGAGGAACCTGGAATATATTTGGAACATCAACGAGCAGAAACTCTCAGCCTATAAGAGATGGAAGTTCAGGATGTTGAAAAGAGGCATCATCATTACAGAATGTATCATGAAGAACAACCTCATGAGCTATGCCTCCGCCCTGACATACAACTGTATGTTGGCGGCAGTTCCTGTATTGGCCATCATCTTTGCCATTGCAAAGGGATTCGGTTTTGACAGTTTCCTGGAAGAACACATACGCAACTCCCTGGAGATTAATCCCGAGATTCTGGATACAATCCTGGGCTTTGTGGATTCCTATCTTCAGCACACCAAGAGCGGAGTCTTCCTGGGTGTGGGCCTGGTATTCCTGCTATACACCCTGCTTTCGCTGACCACCAACATCGAGACGGCCTTCAACACCATCTGGTTCGTAAAGTCGTCACGCAACATTTACAAGAAGATTACAGACTACATCAGCGTATTCATCCTGCTGCCCTTTATCATCATCATCCTGAGCGGACTGAATATGGCTCTGGTTACATTCAGAAGCCTGCTGCCCGACTACATGTACCTTAACAACACATTAGGCACCATACTGCAGCACACGCCTGTCCTGCTTATCTGTATCGCCTTCATATTGCTGTACAAGCTGATGCCCAACACGCATGTGAAGTTCAGGAATGTAATCGTACCGGGCATCCTGGCCGGTCTGGCATTCACCGTTATCCAATACCTGTACATTCACTACCAGATTAAGCTGAGCAGCTACAATGCCATCTACGGGTCATTTGCCGCACTGCCCCTTTTCATGCTGCTGCTGCAGATCTCATGGAGCATCTGCCTGATAGGCGGGGAGCTGTGCTATGCCAACCAGTGTATGGAGAACTATGCATTCGAACGGCAGAGCTTCGACCTTAGCCGACGCTACCGCGATACCATCTGCCTGCTGCTCATGAGCAAGATATGCAAGCGTTTTGCCAACGGGGACACAGCCTATTCAGTCCGGACACTGGCCAAGGACACCCAGCTGCCCGAAACGGTAGTCCGGATTCTGCTGGACGAACTGACCAACATGCATCTGCTGGTAGAGACACACAACGAGGCGGACAGTGCCTCACAATACCTGCCCGCTGTGGACATACACCGCATGACACTGAAAATGGTAATCAGGAAGATTGACAGCTTCGGCTCTGAAGCCGCATCACATACCTGGAGAATGAACACCCCTGAATGGGAAAGACTCCGCACCCTCAGGTATCATGACAGGGACACATTATTGATTGATGTTTAAAATTACACATTATGATACTGAGAATAATTATCGGCCTGCTTATCTTCGACCTCCTGGTTTACATTGTAATGTGGTTCGAAACCATCTATTACAAGAAGAACCTGCCAGCCGTCTTCCAAAAACTGCTCATGGCGTTTACAGAAGAAGAGGAATAAAAACAGCAAAGCCTTCGCTACATGCGAAGGCTTTACAATTATACAGAAGGCACTGCTCTTGATACTCTGGCTCTTATTAGGCTCCACGTAAATCAGGTCGTTCTGCTGAACATAGTATGCAGGACTGTTGAAGACATCAGACTTGGTAAGATCCATTTCATACATCATACGCTCACCGTTAACCTCGCGGAAGAGCTTAATCTTCTGACGCAAACCGGTATCTGCGATATCACCACACTGTGACAGGATATCCAGAACAGTATTACGCTCACTGGTAAGATTAACCACGCGAGGACTCTTCACGGCACCCAAAACTGCCACACGGGCATTCAGGAGCATTACTGTTACGTCAGGATCTGATATATGGTTAACCTCAGTAATCCTTTCCTCTATCACCTTAGCGGCATCTACCGTAGTCAGGCCCGCAACGCTGACCTTACCGATAGAGGGAAGAACCACATATCCGTCATTGGTAATTGTATAGGCGTAGGCATTGGACATATTACCAGAGCCAGAGGAGTTCAGATAGGAACCGCTGCCGGAACGTCCGCCGCCACTGGTACCCATCACCACATCCTGTGAAAAGACATCAGCCGGTTTCAACTTCATCTCATACTGCTGCATCACCTGCTGAGCCTGCTGATACAAAGAATCAGCACCCTGGAAATACACGATTTTCTTGGTAGAGACACAACTGCACATCATGGCAGCCAGTGCCAAAACAGATAGAACTGAATAAAACTTTTTCATTTTACTAATAGTATTTTGCCGGCAAAGTTAATGCTTTTATTCTACATTTCAGCCATATACCGCCATTTTTTAGTTAAATAATGAATCAATTTCGTATTTATGACAAAAAATCATTATCTTTGCAACGTAACTTTTTAACAATATGACAATAGCAGTAGATTTTGACGGAACAATTGTTGAGCACAGATATCCTGAGATCGGCAAGGAAATTCCTTTTGCGACAGAAACCCTGAGAATGCTTATCAAGGATCATCACAAGCTTATCCTATGGAGTGTCAGGGAAGGAAAACTCCTGGAAGATGCCGTAGAATGGTGCAAGGCCAGAGGAGTGGAGTTCTATGCCATTAACAAGGACTTCCCCGAAGAAGACGTAGAGAAGAACATGCACTTCAGCAGAAAGCTGAAAGCTGACGTATGGATAGATGACCGGAATGTAGGCGGACTGCCCGACTGGGGCACTATCTACGAGATGATATCACGAAGGAAGACCTATGAGCAGATATTGACAGAACAACTCGGGTCAGAACCCGAGAAACCAAAGAAGAAATGGTGGCAGTTCTGACAAAGACAAAACAATAAAAGCCTTGGGCGCCGGCCCAAGGCTTTTTCTATACCTTATTTATTATATATAAGGTTATTTGGCATAAGACACAGAACGGGTTTCCCTGATAACGGTAATCTTAACCTGACCGGGATATGTCATCTCGTTCTGAATCTTTGTGGCGATATCAGTACTCAACTGTTCAGTCTGCTTGTCATCAATCTTGTCCGCACCTACAATCACACGGAGCTCGCGACCAGCCTGGATCGCATAGGTCTTGACAACACCGGGATAGCTCATCGCTATATTCTCCAGATCCTTCAGACGCTTGATGTATGCCTCAACAATCTCGCGGCGGGCACCGGGACGGGCGCCGCTGATAGCATCACAAACCTGAACAATGGGAGCCAGCAGCGTAGTCATCTCCATCTCATCGTGGTGCGCACCGATGGCATTGCATATATCGGGTTTCTCCTTGTACTTCTCAGCCAGCTTGGCTCCGTATAATGCATGGGGCATCTCGGGCTCCTCGTCGGGTACCTTACCGATATCATGCAACAGGCCGGCGCGCTTTGCCTTCTTGGGATTCAGCCCCAGCTCACTTGCCATTACGGCACAGAGGTTGGCTGTCTCACGGGCATGCTGCAACAGGTTCTGACCATAGCTGCTACGGTATTTCATCTTACCGATGATACGGATCAGCTCGGGATGCAGGCCGTGCACGCCCAAGTCAATGGTAGTACGCTTACCGGTCTCGATGATTTCCTCATCCACCTGCTTCTTTACCTTAGCCACAACTTCCTCGATACGGGCCGGATGAATACGTCCGTCAGCCACTAGCTGGTGCAGGGCAAGACGGCAGATTTCACGTCTTACGGGGTCGAAGGCGCTGATCACGATAGCCTCAGGAGTGTCATCAACTACAATCTCGACTCCTGTGGCAGCCTCCAGGGCACGGATGTTACGGCCCTCACGACCAATGATACGTCCCTTTACCTCGTCATTCTCAATATGGAACACGGTAACACTGTTCTCAACAGCCGTTTCCGTTGCCACACGCTGTATCGTCTGGATGATAATGCGCTTAGCCTCCTTGTTGGCAGTCATCTTGGCATCATCCATAATCTCATTGATATAGGCAGCGGCACTGGTCTTGGCCTCATCCTTGAGGGATTCAATCAGGCGTTCACGGGCCTCATCCACGCTAAGACCGGAAATTTCCTCAAGTTTGGTCCTTTCCTGCTCCAGCAGACGGCCCATACGCTGTTCAACCTCTTCCTCCTTCTTCTGAAGAACGGCCTGCTGGGTCTCCAGACGTGTACGCAACGTATCGGACTCCTGCTTGCGACGGGTCAGTTCATCCTGCCTCTGGTTAAGACTCAGCTCACGCTGCTTGGCCCTGTTCTCGGCTTGCTGTATCTGCTGATTACGCTGACGGACCTCTTTCTCCAGCTCAGCCTTCTTGCTGATGAACTTTTCCTTAACCTCCAGTAATTTCTTTTGTTTGATTATCTCGGCTTCCTGTTCTGCTTCCTCGGTCATCCTTTTACGTTTGCCAGGCAACACAACAAAATACCATACGCAAAATAAGACCGCAAAGGATGCTACACCGATGACCAGTCCATAAATAATATAAGGTATCATGAATATGTAATGTTTGAATTATTAATTGGGGTCATTAACTCTCTGATTTTTTCTCGAGTGCGGACTCCAACTCTGCAAGCAACGGTTCCAGTCGGTTGGTTATAGGCTCTATATCCATAGACGTTTCCTGCTGCTTGACCTTAACGGCTATATCCAGAATAGTCATGACAAGATACATTTCCGTCTTCTGACCCGGATAGCTGTTTGTATAGAAGTTGAACCTCTCCTTGATAAGCTTTTCAGCCTGCCTGTAAACATATTCCTCTTCACGACGAATCGTCATAGGCAACGTCCAGCTGCCAAACCGGAGAGTTATTGATAAGGTGTCACTTTGCTCAGCCATAATACTATTCTACTTTAAGCATGGAGATACACCGGTCAACGTCACGCACCATCTTTCTGATACGGCCTCTGAGATCTTTTACATCATCATCCGCCATATCTATGTATTTCGCCATCTTAAGATGGGTATATTGTTCCTGGAGTTCCTCATTCTTCTGCTTTAATGACAGAATTTCCTCATCGCGTTCTTTCAAGCGCGACAGAAGATCTTTTTTCTCATCCTGAGACTTACTGTACTGCATCATCAGCTGACGCGTACGGGTCTCAAGCCGGATAATCAGTTCTGTCAGTTTTGCGTCCATTTTCTTTAAAACTCCAACTTTTCGAGGACAAAGATAACTTTTTTTTTGTCTTTATGCAAAATTATTCCTCAGTATTTTTCCTTGGCTCCTTTTTTGCGAGCATAACAAGGGTGTAAACATATTCTGACATCCAGGATTCCGAATACCCGAGAGCTGACTGGTACTTTCTGACAGACACACAGGTACGGCGCACGCCCTCATCCTTCCAGTCCGCCTTGGTCATCACCTCGTGAACCTGCTTTTCCACCATCTGCCGCAACGCGTTCTTAAAGAAACCCGGCAGGCGGAATTTCCACTGCATCAGATTACCCATCAGCATCATAAGGTCCTGACTGAATCCCTGGAAGGTTATCAGATATCCCTGCACATCCTGCACCTTCTTGCAGCGTTTCTTGACGCTGCTTTCCACTTCGGCAAAGAAACCGTCACTGATATGATAGATATCCTGCATCAGTTTACGGCACTGTTTCTTTTCCCCGATACCCAGTTTATTGTTTACCGTCTGTACATGATAAGTCTGCTTGAAGACCCTAAGATCAGGCAAGGCTGCCAGATTGTTTATTCCCAAATGGGACGCAAGTACGGACTGATAATAAACACGTATCAGCAACATAAAATCCTCCATGCCGCCAATACGGGTGTCGGCATCCGGCTTCCGGCCGAACAGTCTTGATAATATTGACATAATCGTTAAATTCCTTTATTTATATACAGTTCAATTTATATAATTCTTATTCAACAGCGTCCTTAGCAGAATTTTGACATCCAGCCACAGCGACCAGTTCTGAGTGTACCATACGTCCGCATTCCCACAGAACCGGCAACTCACCATACCCGGCTTGGCATAAGTATACGCCGGGGGCAGGGAATCGGCAGCCCCCTCCGTCGGATGAAGGCCGACAACGGACATACTGCCAGCGAACACATTCAGGAATTGGGGCAAAAGTCTGACACCGGACTTCCGGATAAAAGCCCCTTCAGGAAAATCCGCTGTCCGGAAAGACACTCTGTCAAAACGCTTCCCGCCTCTGCCGGATTCCCTGGCGAACGAGAAAACAGGCCCGGCACTCCTGCGCTTGACAGATATAGCCGCCACAATGTAAACCAACGGGAAGAGCAGAAGCAGGAAGACTCCGCTCACAAGCAGGTCAAACAAGCGTTTCACCCCCCTGTTCCACCAATGGCTGAGCGGTTCGTCAACAAGCGAGAGAAATGGCAGGAACCCTACATTCCCCACCCGCATGTTTTTCTGCAGGACAGCAAGTTCTGGAACACAGAAGAACAGCTCGGCATTATTTTCCATGCAGAGGCGGTAAAGAGCCGGCAAATCTGTCTGCTTAACCGCACTTGACGCGCAACACACAACGCCCGCATGACCCGATTCCCGCAAAGAATCCGACAAGGTGTCAGGCGATACCACCCGTATCTTAGGAGCCACACCCTGTCCGCCTAATTCCGACTGGATTCCGGCAGCCTCCTCCTCTGTCCCGACTATTATAAGTAAACCTTTGTCAGGGTTTCGCATACCCTTATATAATAATCCCATAGATATAATTCGCTCGCATTTTTGCAAAATTACAATATTTCAGGCAATCTTACTAATGTTAACACGAAAATTATCACAAAAATCAAAAAATATAGGAAAACACTTCGCGCGTACCATAAGAATTTATTACCTTTGCACGAAAATACATTGCCGATAACTAACAAAAAACAAAAAAAATGGCTGATTACATTGCTAATGAAAATCTGAATGAAGAAGAGTCCAGCGCGTTTAACCTTGCTGAGATTTGGAAAATTATCGTTCTAAACTGGCAGTGGATTATGATATCCACTATCATCGCATTGGGCATAGCCTTCTGCTACCTAAGATACACAGATCCCGTCTATACCTCCACCATGAAGATCCTTATCAAGGATGACGACAAGAAGATGTCAAGGGGAGGCGGCCAGATGAATCTGGAAAACGTCGGACTGATTTCCAACAGTAATGGTTTCGATAACGAGTTGGAAATCCTGCGAAGCACCAACATCAACACCAGAGTCGTAAAGACCCTGAAGTTGTACGTATCCTATGAAGTGGAGGGTAGCGTACGTAAGAGGGAGCTGTACAACAGCAACCCCCTTATCGTGGATATGCCGGAGAGCCAGCTGGCAGTTCTTCAGACCCCCATCAATCTGGAAATCACGAAAGACAGTAAGGAAGGATATGTAATCAAGGGAGCCGTCTCCGTCAAAGGACAGATAGAGAAAATCACCTTCGAGCGCAAGGTGAAAAAGCTGCCCGGTAATATCACAACGCCTGCGGGAACCGTTATCCTACAGCAGAATCCAGCCAGCAAAATGGCGGACAACAGCACACTGTATGTCAGGATTCTGCCATTGGATGTGGCCGGCAGAATCTACACTGCCAAGCTTTCCGCCGCTGCCACCAGCAAGACCACGACCGTAGCGGCCCTGACCTTCACAGACACACAGATCCAGCGTTCACTGGACTATCTGAACGAACTGCTGAAGAGCTACAACGAAGATGCCAACGAGGACAAGAACGAAGTGGCAACCAAAACTGACGAATTCATCCGGGAACGTCTGCTGAATATCCGCGGCGACCTGGATATCACTGAAAGTAATCTGGAGCAGTACAAAAAGAGTAACGATCTGATCAACCTGACCAACGATGCCACCAACTCCCTGACCATGACAACGGAATACCAGTCAAAGCAGGTTGAGCTGGAAACACAGTTGAATCTTATCACCGCTCTGGTGAACTACACCAACAACCCGGCCAATGCCATGCAGGTAATCCCCGCTAACCTGGGCCTTCAGAGCCAGACATTGAACCAGTCAATCAGCAAATACAACGAGGGAGTTCTGCAGCGTAACCGACTGATTAAGTCCTCAAGCGAGGAAAACCCCTACGTACAGCGCATCACAGCCGAGCTGGAGGAAATGTGGCCTTCCATCAGAATGAACCTGGAGGCTATCAAGAACGATCTTCAGACACAAAAGAGAAGCACCGACAGCCAGTACCAAATGTTCAATAGCCGTATCGAGAGCACTCCCACCCAGGAACGTGCGCTGACCAACATCATGCGTCAGCAGACCATTCAGGCCAACCTGTACCTGATGCTATTGCAGAAACGCGAGGAGAACGCCATCTCACTGGCCAGTACGGCTGCCAAAGCCAGAATTATCGACACCCCCCAGTTTATGGGACAGATTGCGCCCAAGGGCATGATTATCTGGATGATTGCCCTGATACTCGGCTTCGGTTTCCCCATCGCAGTTGTTTTCCTCACGAATTTGCTGCGCTACCATATCGAAGGGCGTGAGGATGTGGAGAAACTGACCAAGATACCCATCCTGGCGGATATTCCCCTTGGAAGCAAGGTAGTAGACGGCGAGAAGGCGCTGGTGGTTCACGAGAACTCCAACAATACCATGGAGGAGGCATTCCGTGGTCTGCGTACCAACCTGCGTTTTGTCCAGACGGAGGAAGAGAAGGTCATCTGCTGCTCCAGCTGTATTCCCGGAGAAGGAAAGACCTTCGTATCTACCAACCTGGCAATGTCCCTGGCCCTGATGGGCAAGAAGGTCATCATAGTAGGTCTTGACATCCGCAAGCCCCGTCTGGTCAAACTGTTCGGAATTCCCGTCAGCAAGAAGGGTCTTACGACCTTCCTGTCAAGCGACAATATGGGATACGACCTGCTGGAGGAACAGATTACCCATAGTGTTGCGAACCCCAACCTGGACGTTCTGCCTGCCGGTGTCATTCCTCCCAACCCGGGCGAGCTGATTACCCGTAAGCAATTAGACCGCGCTATCGAGTTGCTGAAGGAACATTATGACTACATCGTATTGGATACGCCTCCTATCGGGCTTGTCAGCGATACCCTGTCCATCTCACGTGTAGCAGATGTAACCCTGATTGTCTGCCGTGCCGACTACTCACCCCGCTCCAACTTCGGTCTGATTAACGACTTGAATGCGAACAACAAGTTGCCCAAGGTGAATATCGTTCTTAACGGTGTGGACCTGAAGAAGAAGAAATACGGTTACTACTACGGATACGGGAAGTACGGGAAGTATGGCAAGTACGGGAAGTATGGCAAGTATGGTTATGGATATGGCAAATACGGCCACTATGGCATCTATGGTCACTATGGCAATCAGGCCAAGGGTGAACATACCGAGAAGTAAATGAGGAAACTTCTGACACTGATTATAACCATCCTTCCCCTGGCGGCTGAGGCCCAACTCAGCCGTTTGGGGGAAGATGTTTGTTATGAGGGTACCGTAACCAGCGCCTTCAGCGGCGGGGATTATGCCCCCTTCTGGTTTACAAGCAACAGATACGGGTTAAGTTCCCATAAGAATAACTACGGTTATCTGCGCGGTTCCATCCGCAGAAATGTAATGACCGACAGCCTGCGCAAGTGGCGTATAGGCTACGGAGCAGACATGGCAGTTGCCGTAGGGATGGGCAGCAAGCACTTTATCATCCAACAGCTTTATGCCGACGTCCAGTGGAAAGCGCTTCGCCTGAGCCTGGGACAGAAGGAACGCCCCCTTGAACTGAAGAACCAGGCGCTCAGCAGCGGTGCCATGACAACGGGAATCAACGCCCGCCCGCTGCCTCAGGTCCGGCTGGAGATTCCCGACTTCCTGGCCATCCCCGGAACCCGGAAGTGGCTGGCTGTAAAAGCACACCTGGCATACGGATGGTACACCGACAATGCCTGGCAGCGCGAATTCAATGACAACAACCCGCGCCACTTCTACACCACAGGCTCCCTGTACCACTCCAAGGCAGGCTTCCTGCGCATAGGCAATACCGAGAAGTTCCCGCTGACCATTACCGGAGGAATAGAGATGAGCTGTCAGTTCGGCGGCACCGGATACAACCTCAGGCAAAGGGCCGGCTTTGATGACAAGATAGAGGACAAGGTATCCCTGTATCACGGATTCAGCAGTATCTGGCACGCCTTTATCCCCGGAGGCGGCGATGTAAATGACGGAGACATTTATTCCAACCGTGAAGGCAACCAGTTAGGAAGCTGGCATCTGAGAGCCGATTTCCACGGCAAAGGATGGAGTGCCGCCGCATACATGGAGCACTTCTTTGAAGACCAGAGCCAGATGTTCTGGCAATACGGCTGGAAGGACATGCTTTGGGGAATAGAAGTAAACCTGCCCCGCAACCCGTTCCTGAGCAGTCTGGTCTATGAGCATATAGGAACCATGGACCAGAGCGGAGCCATCTACCATGACAAGACGCCCGTCATGCCGGAACAGATCAGCGGTTGCGACCAGTACTACAATCACCACATCTATGGTGCCTGGCAGCATTCCGGCTATGTCATGGGTAACCCGCTGCTCACCTCTCCCGTCTATAACGACAGATTCGGAAAGAGCGGCAACATCATGGTATATCACAACCGTATCACTGCGCATCATATAGGTCTGAGCGGTCAGCCGGCAGAGGAATGGGGATGGCGTCTTCTCTATACCCACCAGAAGAGCCTGGGTACCTACTACGCCCCCACCCCGAATCCGCAGAAAGCCAACTACCTGATGGCCGAGGTCACCTACAGCCCCAGTAAGATTAAAGGATTGGCTATCACAGCCAGCTACGGACATAACGACGGGGAAATTCTGGGTAGCAGCAATGGCGGAATGCTGTCCGTATCCTATAACGGATGGATTAACAAAACAAAGTAACACATGAAGATTCCAAAGCATCTTTACACATATTACATAACAGCCCTTCTTTCACTGTTACTATACACCGGCTGTGAGAACAAACGGGACGAGAGCGGTTCCCTGGGCGGTATGTGGCAATTAGCAGAATGGAGGAACGCGGACGGTTCCACCGCCTATAACAAGCCCGACACCCTTATATATTATAAGATACGCAATAACATCATCATGATGCAGGAATTGCCGGGCGAGACTGAAACCTATTTCATTACATATTATCATCTGGAAGGAGAGGAACTCGTAATCACCCAACCCTATACAATTGTCAGGGACTCGGAGCTGGACACCATTCCATACCCCATTGCCGCCTTGCGCAAGTACGGTATTCCCGGTAACGGCCGCCTGCACATCGACGAGCTGAGCTCTGACAAAATGGTGCTCACCGGCTCAGAGGGAACCCTGCGTTTCCGCAAATATTGAAGTATATTATATAAAAACAGGATTGTTTTCAGGAAAACCCGGCATTCAGGGCAATAAATCAAACCTGTAGCACGTTTTTATATATATAAAAGGCTTATGACTGCGCTCTATATTTTCATATCTTTCATTGCCTCGGCATTAACATCCATGTTGTTAATGCCTTGGATTCTGAGTTTGTGTAAGCGCAACGGCTTCTTCGACAGACCGAATGACCGGAAGGTGCACAAGAACAATACCCCACGCCTGGGAGGTGTTATTTTCGTACCAAGTGCCATAGTGGGTATCACCGTGGCATTAGGCGTCATCTTCAACTTCTATGGCGAGAGCGATCCCCTCAAATCCAGCACCATACTGATTGGCTTTGGCATCTTTTCCATCTACGTTACAGGACTGCTAGACGACATATTCGGACTTTCAGCCTACCTGAAGTTCTTCATTCAGTTCATTGCAGCCCTTTGCTTTCCGCTTATAGGACTGACGCTCAACAATCTGTACGGATTCTGCGGCATATATGAGATTCCTGAAGTCTTCAGCTATCCGCTCACCGTTTTCCTGGTCATGCTGGTAGTCAACAGCATCAACCTTATCGATGGCATAGACGGCCTTGCCAGCAGCCTGTCACTGATAGCCTTTGTGGTCTTCACATGGGCTTTCTGGAACTGGGGCATGAAAATCTTCTGTCTCTTCACAGCAGCTATGTCCGGCAGTCTGATTGTCTTCCTTTGGTACAACCTGTTCGGTGACAATGCCAAGGGAACAAAGATATTCATGGGAGACTCCGGCAGCCTGATGTTAGGCTATGCCCTCAGCTACCTGGGACTGAAATTCTGTTCGGACAATGCCGTCAAGGAGCCCGAGCAGTACAGTCTGCTACTTACCTATACTCTCTTGCTGATTCCCACCTTCGACCTCACACGCGTTGCCTGCAGCCGGATTCTCAGGGGCGAACATCCCTTCCATGCCGACAAAACGCACATTCACCACAAACTCATGCGCACCGGCCACTATATGCGTATGGCCCTACTGACCATATTGGCTGCCGATGTCATCTTTGCCCTGCTGAACGCGGGACTGTATTTTGCGGGAGTGGAAATCACTTGGATTGTGCTAACCGATGTAGTCATCTTTTCCATTTGGCAAAAGCTGATTGACCGCTCTATCGCCAAAAACGACGAGCGGATTGCCACAGAGACCAACCTGCGCGAGAAACTGAGGGAGAATGCGGCCAAAGCCAAGAAGATATGTATCCTTACCCCACGCTTTCCCATCCCCGAGAACGGCGGAGACGTGTTGCGTATCAACAACATCGCCCATCAGTTGCGCAAACAAGGATACAAACTGATTCTGCTCAGCTTGGAGGATGACGGGCAGCCTCAGATCTTCGAGGCACAACGCATCTACCACAAAGTATATACCGTACACAGAAACCGCCTGTCATCGCTTATCCACTCATTTGTATGCCTCCTGCAGGCCCAACCCATGCAATGCGGCTACTACATGTCCGGTACCTACAGAAGGAAACTACGCGAGATTATCCAGAAGGAGAACCCCGACCTGTTTATCGCCCACCTTCTGCGCATGATGCCCTATCTGGACGAGCTGGGGCTTCACGACCGTTCCATCATAGAGATGACTGACGCTCTGTCCAAGACCTATGCCATGTCTTCGCAGAGTAAAGGAAACTGCCTCCTGAGGAATGCCTACCGTATTGAGCAGCGCCTCATCCTCAGAGCCGAGCAGTACAGCCTGCTGCACTTCCCCAAGAACGTCCTGGTATCGCAGGCCGATATAGATTACCTGAAAACGAAATCCCTTCATCCGGAAAGCCTGGAACTTCATACCAACGGAATTGTATGCAGCAAGAACATCCGGCGCAAATATGACCCCGGTAAGATTGTCTTTGTGGGAAACATGCGCACATTACAGAACCAGGATGCGGTATTCTGTTTTGTTCAAGACATCTTCCCGCGAATTCTCAAACAGAAACCTGACACGAAATTCTATATCGTAGGAGCCCAGCCCCCGCAAAGCATACAGCAGTTAGCTTCAGACAACGTCTTCGTTACCGGATTTGTGGATGATATAGAAAGCACCATCTGCGATGCCTGCCTTGCCATAGCTCCCGTAAGGGTTGCAGCCGGCATCCAGAACAAGGTTCTCGTTGCTATGGGTTGTGGCATACCCGTAGTAATGACAAGTCTCATCTCCAATGCCATCCCTGAGCTTAAGCACGAGGAGAACTGCCTTATCCAGGACGAGGCAGCCACACTGGCTGATGCCTGCATCCGCCTCATGAACCACCCCGACTTCCGCCAGCAGCTTGCCATCAACGGATACGAGATTGTTAAGCAACATTACTCCTGGAAGGATAAAATTCACGGATACGTTAAATAAAAAAGGTAGTACCCCATTAATATTTCAACCAAGGATACAATGACGGACAACTCACAGGGGAACAAACGAATTGCAAGAAACAGCCTCTTCATGAGCCTTAGAATGATCTTTGTGCTCAGTTTGACATTCTATGCTACCCGTGCCGTTTTGGATATTCTGGGAAAGGTTGATTACGGAGTCTATAACACAGTCTGTGGATTTGTGAGCCTATTCTCATTTCTGAACCTTTCTGTTTCCAATGGCATTCAACGTTTCTACAACTTTGAATTGGACCGGAACGGAACCAAGGGAGCGTGCCGTGTGTACAACACAGCGCTCAGGATCCAGTTTTTCACATCCCTTCTTCTGTTTATTGTTATCGAAACGGCGGGCGTCTGGTACATTAACCACAAATTGATTTGTCCGGCAGACAGGTTAGAAGCCGCCATGTGGGCATTCCATTACTCAGCCGTAGGATTTACATTGACCATCTTGCAGGCCCCCTATTCTGCAGCTATCATGGCACATGAGAAAATGGATTTCTATGCTATGGTCAGCGTACTGGACGCTTTTCTGAAACTGGGAATAGTTTTCCTACTGCCCTACATCTGCTTCGACAACCTAGCCACCTATGCGGCACTTTACGCATCCATCAACCTGCTTAATCTGCTCCTCTACGCCTTATATGCGAAATGGCATTTCCCAGAGATTAAGTTCAGAAGACTTATTGACAAGCAACTCTTCCGCTCCATGATAGGCTTCTCGGGATGGAACATTTTCGGGTCATTTTCCGGCATTATGAAGGAGCAGGGAATCAACCTCATTATTAACTTCTTCTGCGGCCCTGTGGTGAATGCGGCAAGAGCATTGGCAGCTCAGATCAACGCAGGTCTGATGGCTTTTGTATCCAACATTATCATACCGGTAAGACCCCAAGTGGTGCAATCTTATGCCAATGGGAATTTCAACAGGACCCTTAGACTCACCTACGGAGTCAGTCGGGTCACTTCCTGTGTTATAGCGTTAATTACCCTTCCCATTATCCTGGACACGCACTTTATTCTTCATATCTGGCTGGGTAATAATGTTCCGGAATACACAGGCACATTCATCATTATAGTCATACTGATATCTTTCGTCAACAATCTCAACTCGGCCGTATCCGGTGTTATACATGCCAGCGGGCAGATGATGCTGTATCAGACAGTCTCCAGTTCCGTATCCCTTATGTGTATCCCTACGGCATATCTGCTGCTCAAATACGGTTTCTCGCCCAATTATTCTCTTCTGATGGTATTGCTCTGGACCACCATTTCGCAGTATGTGTCATTGTTGATTATGAAAAGAGTCATCAACTATACCCTCACATCCTACCTAAAGGAAGTTATTTGGCCGCTGACAAAGACGATTGCATTATCGGCCCTCATTCCTTTGGCTATCAGGCTGAATATGGAGGAAGGGTGGCCCAGATTCCTGCTCATAGGAACTGCCAGTGTACTGATGACCGCACTATGCAGCTACCTGTTCGCTCTGCAAACCACAGAGAAGGAGATGGCAAAAGAATATTGTAAAAAAATAACTCAAAAATGGACTTTAAAACGCTAATCAAACAATCCTGGATATATAAGGGTATCTATCAGCCCTACCGCTTCAAGCGGGAAAAAGCCATTGCCGGACACAAACATGCCATATTCGTACAGTATGGAGCAGAGACACTCACACACTTTGCCCAATGCATGCAGAAGAGCGGCATAGAATATTGGCTGGAATTCGGGACACTCTTAGGAGCATACAGGGACAATGCTTTTGTTCCCAACGAGCTAGATCTCGACATTGGCGCCCACCTGTGCGATGTTCCACGAATCCATCAGGTTCTTACTGAAAACGGATTCCGGCTGGTACGCGAATTTCACGTCATTGGCAAGAACTGCCTAGAGCAAACCTACGAATACCGGGGCGTTACGCTGGATATGATGTATTTCACACAGGAAGGAGACATGACGTGGTGTTACGGAGCCTTCTATGACTCATGGAAATGCAAGGTCGGGAAACCTTTCTTCCATCAGGTTACAGCTCATTACTTCCGTCCCTTCGGAATTTCCAAGATACAATTTCTGGGAATGGAAATGTGCGTTCCTAAGAATACAGAGGAGCATCTGACAGAAATATTCGGCAAAGGCTACAAGGTATACGATCCCGACTTCAAAGGCGACTTAAACAAGATATTCTACTCATGGGAAGAAATGAAAGGAATCGGCTTCCATTACTATTAATTCTTTCTCACAAAGCGTATAGGAAGAAGACTGCCTTCATCTTCCTGAATATTACCTGATGTTTATAAACTCTCGTAATAACGATGAGGATATACCTTCTGTTCTAGGAATAACCATCACCTCCTTCCCATGAGCCTTACACCATTCGATAGCCTTCTGAAACCCCTCGTGGTTTTGGTCAGGCCCAATGGCGAATACATCGAAATCCAAATTCACAATATCCTTGTCCACATCTTTATAAGTAACCACTTCGTCAACAAACCTAATGCTGGCAACCATCATCCTACG
>CACYMI010000048.1 GCA_902775385.1 uncultured Bacteroidales bacterium | reverse complement strand
GTAATAAGATCGGAGTGAACCTGCCCCAGGTAGTTCTCGTGATTCTGAGCCTGCCCCATCCTGCCCTCTATGATGGTGAAGCGGATACTCTCCGGATTCCCTCGGGTGACTCCACGCGGATAGACGGGTACGTAATCAAAGCAGAACTCAACCTTTCCCTCATCGGAAAGCTTCTTCATCTCGCGCTGCACGGGATCCAGCACATCACGGTGGAAGGCTCCGTACTTGAGGTAATGGTCATCGATGATCTTCTTATGATCCTTGCTATAGGTTAGGACACCGAAGAATTCCTTGAGGTCGATATAGTTGACGTTACAGGAGCCGATCCTGCGCCAGGCGCTGAGATATATGTAAAGGCGTGGCGTGCGGGGACTGCGGCAGAGCTGGGTGATACCTTTGAGGTGACGGGTATAGCCCTTCTTGAGGTTGAGAATCTCGCGGGCACTCTCGTCCACCATCTGGATGCGGATATAGCCCTTACGGCGGGTTCCGCCCTTGTAGCCCATCTTCTCACCCTCGGCATTGAGGTCGGCAGTAGGGAACTCTATCTTATGAAAGATGTTCTGCTTGACATCATACCAGGTATCTTCTTTCTCGTCATACCGCTTATAGGACATGTCCACATGCAGGAGAGCCTCGCAGGCGGTCTCCAGCTCGCCATACTTCTTAGGACTGATGCCAAGTTCCTTAAGCGGAATCTCGAAATTGAGCAGATTACCGCTAAGGTCCTCGGGCTTAAAGAGGGTGGCCATGTTATCAAAGCTGAGCTGTTCCTTGATACGGTCCTGCAACTGCGCGATGATGGCAATCATCAGATTGGTCTGCACAAGCGAGAAGTTACCACGTATCTGGGTGTACGTGATAGGATTCATGATAAAATCAATATCATTATTCTGCGAGATAGACTGCACCAACTCGTTGGTTTTGCTGACTATAGCAGGACCTTTTTTCTTAGCCATATTAGTCCAAAATTAAGTTCTGGGGGCAAAAATACGCCATTTCAACGAAACTTCCAAATTTCAGAAGGAAAAAATGTTCCCAACTTTCGCAATTTAATGTTTCCGTGTATCCAACCTGAATCTTGAACCCTTTATTACCAAAGTGTAACACAGTTTATTACCGGACTATACCTGAAAATCACACCCTGCTGATACCATTCACCCGCAAACAGATGTTCCCATAGTATCCTACCGGAATTAGTACAGCGCTTCTTACCCAAGTTTACCCGATGGCCCTACCCTACTATATACCTTATTATAAAATAAACCTTATTAATATACAAAACTGTTCCCGAACTCCGCACCTGAAGACCGGGAACCGCAAATGTTCCAATCATTCGCACCTATGTTCCTGATCTTCGCACCTATGTTCCCGAACTCCGCACCGAAGGTACCTGAGCCTCGCACCAGGTGTTCCTTATCTTCGCACCAGGTGTTCACAAAGTACGCACCAAGTTGTAATCAATACGCTGAAATACAACAACTTAGCCATTAACTATAACATTATAAACATATAGATGTTATATTAAAAATGGAATCTGATTTCTTTTGAGGGTATATGAATATATTACTTATATGGTTTTGTATCTGTCTGTATTATAGCTTTTTATACTGTTAATGGTGCGTAGATCATGAACATTTGGTGAGAACTTCAGGAAGACTTGGTGTGAACTTCCTGTACATATGATGCGAAGATCAGGAACACTTATACTGATAGCCCATATACAATTATTATGTATATGGGTATTCCCTATTCACAGATATCCGGATAGTCAAGTGCCCAGGTATCTGAATACCTGGATATGCGGATACCTGGATACGTGAAGACTTTGATATTTAAATACACGGATACTGGTATATGGAAGTATATGAGTAGTTGTATATTCAAATCTTTGCATATCGGAGTATATAAATATAATAAGGTATATGAATATCTGCGGGTATTAATAAATATGTCTGAATATGTGCAAATATTTATATGTCTGAAATCCGCTTATGCTGCGGTATTTGCGGCATATATGTACAAATATGTGGGAATTTGCGTATTTTTATACGTAAATATTTGAAAATATTTGAATATTTCTTTGGCTTTTCAGAATAAAAGCCTAATTTTGCGGGCAAATAACATAAAAACAGACCCATTTCATCGTATGTCACAAGTTATTTCATTTCTGCATGACAAGGGCGGTTGTGCCAAAACAACCTCGTGCGTGAACCTTGGTTTTGCCCTATGGCTATTAGGTAAGAAAGTGCTGCTTATAGATACTGACCCCCAGTGTAACATGACGGATACCGTGGACAAGACGGTTCACCTGGAGGCAGAAAGTACCATCTACGATTGGCTTCACGACTTTAAGCCGGGCGAGATGCGTTCGCTGCCTATCTACACCAGATATGACGGACTGGATTATGTGCCGGGCAGTCATAGCATGAGTAACATTAATGCTGAGTTGCAGCTGATGTACAACCGTGAGCATAGACTTGCGAACTTCCTGGACACTGTGGATCCGGAGTCTGGTGCGAAGATCAGGAACATGTATGATTACATCTTCATAGATTGCGCGCCGGGAGGTGAGACACTTATGAACACTAATGCCCTGGTGGCAAGTGACTATGTGATTGTTCCCACCGAGGCTGGCATATACAGCCTGCAGGGTTTACCCCGACTGCTGGATTACATTGATAAGGTAAGGACCCAGTTGCATTGCCCTGTCTCCATCCTGGGTTACCTGTTGGTAAGATGGAATGCGCAGAAGGCTATCAGTCGGGAGGTGAAGGCTTATTACAGCAATGAGGAGGAGGTGAAGGCTCCCCTGTTCCCCGTATATATAAGGGAATGTGTAAGGTGTACTGAGAGTGTGGCTTATGAGATGTCGCTTTTCGAGTACAGTCCTGACTGCACGGCTGCGGATGACTACATGCGCGTGGCGGAATACATGATTGGTCGTAAGGCCCGGCCTAAGACCTGGACGCCTGTGAAGTGGGGACAGATTGCCAATGCTGCCTTCCAGCGTTTCAATAAGGAACGGGAAGGCTAGGTATCGGGGAATATCCGAGTATAAGGGTATGTGAGTATTCAAATATTTGCAAATATTCAAACATCTACATATATGGCTATTAAGAAAGGAAGTTTGCCTATCGCGCAGGTGGCGAAGGATGCCAGCAGAAACTTTGTACAGCCGGTTCCCCTGGCTACGAACGAGGCGGTACGGACACAGATTGTGCAGGAGACTCCGGCTCCTAAGGCGCTGAAGAGGGTATGTAAGATTCAGAAGGTAGGCGGATTCTCGTTCTTTACCTCTGAGGAGGACAGGAATGCGCTGGATTTTATCGCTTTCCGCAATAAGTTTGAGAAACAGAATGTGGTGCGTGCCGCGCTGCATCAGTTTCTGCAGCAGCATTATAAGGATGGGGTAGGGCTCGACCAGGCTGCGCTGACGCAGCTGGCCGAGTACGAGAACTCCATCTATGAGTGGGTGTAAGTGAAGAGTGAAAAGTGAAAAATATAAGTTCGCTAACCTCTAACCTCTAACCGCTAACCCCTGCTCCCTCTCTCGCGGGAGGGCCAGGGAGAGGGGCCTCTTACACCAGACAGGCGTCCAGTAGGGTAGCGATGGCTTCTTTGTCCAGGTGCTGACCGATGAAGACGAGTTTCTGCATACGGTCTCCGTATTGTTCGTCCCAGTCGCGCCGCAGCCCTTCGTTCTGTTGCATGAAGGCTTCCAGCTCTGCCTTTGGCATGGTGGCGTACCATTGTCCGGCATTTTTCAGCTGAACCTGCTTGCCTGCCTGCTCGAAAACATAGCATATGTCTTCTTCGCCCTTGAAGTAGCAGATGCCCTTGGCACGGATGATATTCTTGGGCCACAGGCGGGCTACGAAGTGGTCGAAGTTGCTGAGGTCCATGGGCTGGCGGCGGTAATACACGTAAGTGCCGATGCCGTATTCCTCGGCTTCGCCTTCGCCGTCATGGTGATGGTGGTGGCAGCCGCAGTGGCAGTGCTCGTCATGATGATGGTGGTGTCCGCATTCAGGGCAGACCTCGTCGTCATCATCGTCATCGTCATGATCATGGTGGTGATGATGATGTTCCTCTTCCTCATCATGGTGGTGGTGATGATGATGCTCTTCCTCCTCTTCCTCGTCGGGATGATGGTTCTCGATCTCGTCAATCCATGCGGCGGATGTGGCCACCTTGTTAAAGTCAAACAGGTTGGTATCCAGTATTTTGTTCAAATCCACGTCTCCGTAGTTGCATTCGATGATTTCGGCCTTGGGCTGCAGGGCGCGGATAATCTGGCGGATGCGCTCCAGCTCGTGGGGTTCTACCTCGGCGGCTTTGTTCAGCAGGATGATGTTGCAGAACTCAATTTGCTGGATAACCAGATTCTCTATGTCGTCCTCGTCCAGATTCTGATTCATCAGGCCGCTTCCGCTGGCGAACTCGTCCTTCATTCTGAGGGCGTCCACCACGGTTACGATGCAGTCAAGCAGGGGTACGCCGTTCTTGGTGACTTCGGGGGCCATGGAGGGGATGGAGCAGATGGTCTGTGCGATGGGAGCGGGCTCGCAGACACCGCTGGCCTCGATGACGATATAGTCAAAGCGCTGCATGGCGATGATGTCATGCAGTTGCTGTACCAGGTCCATCTTCAGGGTGCAGCAGATGCAGCCGTTCTGCAGGGCTACGAGGCTGTCGTCGGCCTGGTTGACGATGCCGCCTTTCTGGATAAGGTCGGCGTCGATGTTCACTTCGCCGATGTCGTTGACGATTACGGCAAAGCGTATGCCTTTCTCGTTGGTGAGAATGCGGTTCAACAATGTGGTCTTACCGCTGCCCAGATATCCTGTGAGCAGCAATACGGGGACGTTATACTTATTCATAGGTTTGATATTTTGTGATTTTGGAATGCAAAGTTACATCTTTTTGGATTCTGGGGCAAATAAATAGATATTTATTTCCGCCATACAGTTTTTTTGATTACTTTTGCCTTTTAATAGGAACAAATGACTTAGATTGATGATAAGATTATCCCAAATATGGTGTTTTCTGACGCTTCTCCTGCTGTGCTGCGGTACGGGTGTGATGTACGCTCAGCCTTCGGCGGAGAAACTGACAGGTACTCCTATCGGCTCTACCAGCATTGACTATAATACGAACCGGCCTTCCACTACGGTGAATACGCCGGCCTGTGCGTTCGACGGGGACACAAAGACTTTCTATGCCTCGTATGACAGAAGCCGTACCTGGGTAGGACTTGACCTGGGAAGACCATGTGTGATTACCAGGGTAGGGTGGTGCCCCCGTGAGTCGCAGCCCGGGCGTGTGCAGCTGGGCCTATTCGAGGCTTCGAACAGCCCTGACTTCATGGATGCGGTTCCCCTGTATCTGATTCCCGTCGGCGGTACGGCCAATAAGATGGATTATGCGGATGTGAATGTGAGCCGCGGATTCAGGTATGTGCGGTATGTGGGGCCTAATAATGTGCGGTGTAATATCGGCGAACTGGCGTTCTACGGCTATGAGGGCGCGGGTGATGACAGCCGCTTCTATCAGATAACCAATCTGCCTACGGTCAGTATTCATACGTTTGTGGGATATGACCCTCAGGATAAGGAGACTGAACTGGAGTCCAACGTTACCATTACGTATGACAATGGTACGCGCATTCAGGAGTATCCGGTTACGGCCAAGGGCAGGGGAAATGCCTCATGGGGATTTGAGAAGAAGCCCTGGCGTATCAAGTTCAATGACGGCAAGAGCCACCGTATGCTGAAAGGGTCTCCTCTTGAGAGTCCGGCCAAGGCCAAGAAGTGGACGCTTATCAATAATTACGGTGACAAGACACTGATGCGTAACATCCTGGCCTTTGAGCTCAGCCGCCGCCTGAATATGCCCTATACGGTGTATTGTCAGCCGGTGGATGTGATTATGAACGGTGAGTACAAGGGGTGTTATCAGCTTTGCGACCAAATAAGCATAGATTCCCATCGTGTTCCCATTGTGGAGATGACGCCGGACGATAATGAAGACCCGTTTGTGACGGGGGGGTACCTGATAGAGGTGGATGCCTATGCCAATCAGGAGTCTTCGTGGTTCAGCAGCAGCAGGGGTATTCCCATTACCATCAAGTCACCTGATGCGGACGAGATTACCACTGAGCAGAGCAAGTATATCAAGGATTACTTCCGCCTGCTGGAGAATGACCTTTGGAGTACCAATTATACGGATTCCGTGACGGGTTTCCGTCGCCGCCTGGATGCGGAGAGTTTCCTGAAGCACTTTTTGGTGGGCGAGTTCTCGGGCAACATGGATACGTACTGGAGTACCTATATGTACAAGAACCGCGAGGAGGACCGCTTTACGGTGGCTCCGTGCTGGGACTTTGACCTGGCCTTCGACAATGACCAGCGTATAGATGTGCTGGGCCGTTCCGACTGGGCCTATACCGGCGGAAGCTGTGCCCCTAATATGCGTTCCTTTGTCGCGCGCGTCCTTTCGGACAAGGCGGTAAAGCAGCGTCTGGCTGCTATGTGGGCCGAGATGCGTGACAGCGGGCTTTTCACTGCCGAGTCCCTGATTGCCTATATTGACAGCACGGCTCAGGTGCTGGACGCTTCGCAGCGGCTGAACTTCATCCGCTGGCCCATCCTGAACAAGAAGGTGCATCAGAACAAGTCAGCCTTAGGGGACTATTATGCCGAGGTGGATGTGGTTCGCAAGTATGTGCGGGCCCGTATTGAGTGGATTGACAATTATCTGAACTATAAGGCTGCGCCTGTTTACAGGGACAGCACTTACTATATCTCCAATGCGCAGGAGCTGATGGCCTTTGCCGATGCTGTGAGCAAGGGTGCGAACGGGTCGGATGCCTATCTGACGGCTGATATCGACATGACGGGCTATTCCCAGACTTATGTTCCCATCGGTACCGGCACCAGGCCTTATCACGGAACCTTTGACGGCAGGGGACACCGTATCCTGAACCTTACTCTTCAGGGCGGGGACAGCTTCGGCGTCTTCGGAACGGTAACCGGCGGTGCCACCATCCGTAACCTGGTGCTGGACGGCAGCAGCTCGGTCAGCGGCGGTGCCTTTGTGGGTATCATCGGTGTCAGCTCGGGCTCAGGCCTGATTACTGTCAGCTGTGTGGGAAACGAGGCGGACATCACCGGTACGGGACAGAATGTGGCGGGTATCATCGGATGCAACATGGGTTCTACCTGCGACTTCTACCTGTCTGACTGCTATAATACGGGTACCGTCACCGGTGGCAGCGAGAGTGCCTCCATCTGCGGATGGGCGGGTGACAATGCCGTGATGCGGAACTGCTGGAACATAGGAACGGTCAATGGCTATCAGTGGGGCCATGACATGGCCCGCGGCAATGCGACGATTACCAACTGCTACAGTACCTTCGGGGATCAGGTTACGGGTATCACCATGGAGCCGGTGAGCAGCGGCGAGTTGTGCTATAATCTGAACGGCGGTGCTACCCAGGGGGTAAGCTGGTTCCAGACATTGGGTTCTGACCCTCATCCGGTACTGGACAATACGCACTTTACGGTGAACAGGGCTGCTGACGGCAGCTATTATAGCCTGAATGACCGGAAGGGTGACGTAAACGGTGACGGTCAGGTGAACGTTGACGATATGGAGGCGCTGGCTGACTACATTGTGAATCCCTCGGTTCCTGACTTCCCCGTCTATCGGGCGGATATAAACAATGACAGTGTGCTGGATGTCCATGACATTGTGGCGCTGCGTAACTCTATTGACGGGGCTGTGCAGAAGGTAGAGACCTTTACGGCCCGCCTGTATGCCGCCAGCACCACCGTCAAGGCCGGCGGTACACGCAAGGTGAACGTCACGCTGTCCTCCTCGCAGACAGCTACGGCCTGGCAGGCTGACATTAAGTTCGGTCCCTTGCTCTCGGCAGACCCTGAGTCGGTTCAGCTGGGTTCCATTGTGTCGGAGTCGCATATTGTCAAGGCTGCACGGACGCAGGACGGTATCAGGGTGCTGGCCTATTCTCCCACCCAGGAGCCTCTGCTGAACAGGACGGGCATTGCCTTCTACTTTATCATGGACGGCGACTCAGCCTTCTCGGATGCCTCCACCTTTACTTTAGGCGATATCCGTGTGGCCTATCCTGACGGCTCGCGTGCCGATGTCAGCGATGCCTCCTATAATGTTTCCTTTGCCAAGACGTATGTCAGCAGCATTGTGTTCAGTAGTCCCGATATTTACGTGGCGCCGGGCAGCCAGTCTTTGCTCGCGCCCGCCGTTCAGCCGGTGCTTGCCACCAATCAGGCGCTGAACTGGACCACCTCGGATGCCACGGTCGCAGCTGTGGACCAGCAGGGTAATATGGTGGCCGGCGGCCTGGGCGATGCTGTGGTAACGGCTACGGCTACGGACGGCAGCCGTATCTCTGCCAGCGTCAATGTGCATGTGGTGGAAGACCCGGATGCGATAAAGGAAATTCAAAATTCAAAATTCAAAAATCAAGAGGGAGACATTTACGACCTCAGCGGAAGAAAAATAGATTCTTCACTCTTGCCCCTGAAAAAGGGTGTTTACATTGTGAACGGCAAAAAGAAAACTGTAAAATAATTCAACTTACAATATAAATCAAAAACCAACATCAAGTAATTATGACACTGATTAAATCTATTTCCGGAATCCGCGGAACTATCGGAGGGAAGGCAGGCGATACGCTGAATCCCCTGGACATTGTCAAGTTTACATCAGCCTATGCTACGCTGATCCGTCGTACCACTAAGGTACAGAGCAATAAGATTGTGGTAGGCCGTGATGCCCGTATCTCGGGTCCCATGGTTAAGAATGTGGTATGCGGAACCCTGATGGGCATGGGATTCGATGTTGTCAATATCGGTCTGGCTACTACTCCTACCACCGAGATTGCCGTTGCCATGGAGGGTGCCTGCGGCGGTATCATCATCACTGCCAGCCACAACCCCCGCATGTGGAATGCCCTGAAGCTACTGAACGAGAAGGGCGAATTCCTGAACAAGGCTGAGGGTAACGAGGTGCTGCGCATTGCCGAGGCAGAGGACTTCGAGTATGCCGATGTGGATCACCTGGGCAGCTACCGCGAGGATGATAGCTATGACCAGAAGCACATAGATATGGTACTGGGCCTTGACCTGGTGGATGCCGAGGCTATCCGGAAGGCCAACTTCCGCGTTGCCTTCGACAGCGTGAACAGCGTGGGCGGCGTTATTCTGCCTAAGTTGTTCCAGCAGTTGGGTGTGCAGACCGTAACAGGACTCTTTACCGAGCCCACCGGCGACTTCCAGCACAACCCTGAGCCTCTGGAGAAGAATCTGGCCGACATCAAGGCGCTGATGCAGAAGGGCGGTCATGATATAGGCTTCGTAGTTGACCCCGATGTGGACCGTCTGGCACTATTCTGCGAGGATGGCACTATGTACGGCGAGGAATATACCCTGGTTACCGTTGCCGACTATATCCTGCAGCATACCCCGGGCAACACCGTCAGCAACCTGAGCAGCACGCGTGCCCTGCGTGATGTCACACGCAAGTACGGCTGTGAGTACAATGCCGCTGCCGTTGGCGAGGTGAATGTGGTTACCAAGATGAAGGAGACCGGTGCCGTTATCGGCGGTGAGGGAAATGGCGGAGTCATCTATCCCGCTGCCCACTATGGCCGTGACGCCCTGGTAGGTATCGCCCTGATTCTGACCTATCTGGCCAAGAAGGGTATGAAGACCAGCGAGCTGCGTGCCACCTATCCTCCCTATTTCATTGCCAAGAACCGTATCGACCTGACACCCGATACTGATGTGGATGCTATCCTGGCCAAGGTGAAGGAACTCTATAAGAACGAGGAGGTGAACGACATTGACGGTGTGAAGATCGACTTCCCCGACAAGTGGGTACACCTGCGTAAGTCCAACACCGAGCCTATCATCCGCGTCTATAGCGAGGCCAGCACCATGGAGGCTGCCGATGAGATCGGCAAGAAGATTATGGACGTAGTCTATAGCATGGTCTGATATTAAAAACAAAAAGAAAACAATCACGCCCTCTCCTCCCTTCCGTGAGGGAGCGGGGAAGGGGGCCACTTTAAAATACACACCTATGTTAACACAAATCATCAATGGCCGTATCCTGACCCCTCAGGGTTGGTTGAGGGACGGCAGCGTAATATTACGCGACGGAAAGATACTTGAAGTGACAAACTGTGACCTGGCAGTCATCGGAGCGGAGCTCATAGATGCCAAGGGTATGTATGTGGTGCCAGGGTTTATCGAGATGCATGTGCACGGAGGCGGCGGAGCCGACTTCCAGGAAGGCACAGAGGAGGCTTTCCGTACGGCAGTGGCGGCACACGCCAAGTACGGAACCACTAGCATCTTCCCTACACTCAGCAGCAGTACGATACCCATGATTGAACAGGCTGTGGATACCTGTAACCGCCTGATGAGGGAGAAGGACAGCCCTATCATGGGCCTGCACCTCGAGGGGCATTACCTGAACCCCAACAAGGCAGGAGCCCAGCAGCCTGAATGGCTGAAGAATCCTGATCCCAACGAGTACATCCCCGTGGTGGAGCATTCTGACTGTCTGGCCCGCTGGGATGCCGCTCCCGAGTTGCCCGGTGCCCTGCAGTTCGGCAAGTACTGTGCCGAGAAGGGCGTTCTGCCCAGTATCGCCCATACCAATGCCGAGTACAGCGATGTCCGTTCGGCCTTCGAGGTGGGTTTCACGCACGTTACCCACTTCTATAACGCCATGCCGGGTTTCCATAACAAGCAGGGTTACAAGTACGAGGGAACGGTTGAGAGTGTCTATCTGATTGATGATATGACCATAGAGTGTGTGGCCGACGGCATACACGTACCGCCTACTATCCTGCGTATGGCTTACAAGGTAAAGGGTGTTGAGCGTATGGCCCTTATCACCGATGCCCTGGCACCGGCCGCCGCACCCAAGGACGCCAAGGCGTATGACTCACGTGTCTATGTCGAGGACGGTGTCTGCAAGCTCACCGGCTCCGGCGCCCTTGCGGGTTCCTGCGCCACATCCGACCGCCTGATCCGTACGATGGTGCAGCAGGCCGATGTGCCCCTGGAGGATGCCGTAAAGATGATTACTGATACTCCCGCCCACATTATGGGCATCCAGGGCCGCAAGGGAACCCTCTCGCGCGGCAAGGATGCCGATATTGTGGTGCTGGATGACAAGCTGAAGGTCCGCTGCGTATGGCAGATGGGCAAGATTATTGAGAATACGCTGTTTAAGTGAAGAACTAAGAGTGAAGAGTGAAGAATAAGAGTTACAACCAACTCAAAAACTGAATGAAGAATCCAATCACTAGTGTACGGCAGGCATGGTCCCGCCTGATGCATAACGAGGCCCTGCGCCGCCGTCTCTACGTTATCATTTTCCAGAGTGACACCCCTATGGGCAAGGCCTTCGATGTGGCCTTGCTCTGGTGCATTGTGTTTAGTATTCTGATTGTGGTTGTAGAGAGTACCAGGGGGATTCCCGTTCTGGCCAAGCAGATATTTACGGTACTGGAGTATGTGTTCACCTTCTTCTTCACCCTGGAATATCTGCTCCGCCTTTACTGCTCTCCCCAGCCGCGCCGGTATGCCTTCAGTTTCTTCGGCATTATAGACCTGCTGAGTACGCTGCCCCTGTATCTGGGCTGGATTTTCGGCTCTGTACGTTACCTGATGGTCATCCGTACCTTCCGCCTTATCAGGGTGTTCCGTGTGTTCAAACTGTTCAGTTTCCTGGAGGAAGGCGACCTGCTGCTGCGTTCCATCATGCTCAGCAGCCGTAAGATCATGGTCTTCTTCCTCTTTATGGTCATCATGGTCATTGCCATGGGAACCCTGATGTTCATGGTGGAGGGAAACGTGAAGGGGACACCCTTTACGGATATCCCCACCAGTATCTATTGGGCGGTGGTGACTATGACCACCGTAGGTTATGGCGATATTGCCCCTGTAACGCCCGTTGGCCGTTTCCTCAGCGCTATTGTCATGCTGATGGGTTACACCATTCTGGCGGTTCCCACTGGTATCGTCAGTGCCCAGTTCGTTCATGACCGGGCCAGGCGGTTCCTGCGCGGCGCAAGTGCAGGGAGTGCGGCAGCCCCTTACCCCGGAAGGCCCATTTCTGTCCTCACTGCGGGGTAGAGGTGCGGGATGCTGACTAAATCTCAAAGTCCAGACAGGTGCGCTGAACCGTGTAGGGGCGTACCTTGGTATCCGCTACGGCCACGTGGGCAGGATGGGTGGCGTATGCCTTTAGTGCCTCGGCACTCTCCAGCGTAGAGTCCAGCATCACATCGCAGTTGCTGGATGCCAGCCGTCCGCTGATGTTCACCACTACGTCTGTCAGGCCGGGTACTTTCCCCTTCAGGCCTTCCAGCCCTTCCTTAATACCTTTCTTGATCTCTGTTTTCTCCTCTTCAGAGAGTTCCGGATTCAGTGTCCAGAGGATAATGTGCTTTACCATTTTGTTATAAGTATTTATCTGTACTTGTGCAAAGGTAAGGAATATTATCGGAATAGCTGAGCGTAAGCGCCGGTTTATTTCATCAGACGTTCCAGTTCGTCTATGAGGTCCTGTCCGCGCAGGTCGCGTGCCACAATGATGCCGTTGGCATCTACCAGCACATTGGCAGGGATGGCGCGTACATTATAGATAGCGGCTCCCTGACACTGCCAGCCCTTCAAATCACTCATCTGCGGCCAGGGCAGGCTCAGGTCCTTGATGGCTTTCAGCCAGGCTTCTTTCTTGTTGTCAAGTGATATGCCTACCACCTCAAATCCCTTCTGGTGGAATCTGTTGTAGGCTTCCACCACGTGGGGCATCTCGGCGCGGCAGGGGCCGCACCAACTGGCCCAGAAGTCAATGAGCACGTAGCGGTTATTTCCCATGAAGTCGCTTACCTTTATTTCCTTATCGTCTGTGTCCTGCATACTGAAGTCGGTGTACTTTTTCCCTACGGCTGTAGGAGCGGTGGCAGCGGCATCAGCTGCCAGGCGCTTGTAGTTGGCACCCTGGGGCATTTTCTCCTTGAAGAGTTCCAGCAGGATGCTCTTGTCCTTGTCATTGACCTGCGTATATATCTCGCTCAGCATCAGGTCGCAGACGGGTAGGGGAGCGTTCATGTGCTGTATCAGGAAATCGCGTTTGGCTGCCACTATCAGTTTGCGTACGCTGTCCACCTTGGCCTGGGCATTCTTCTGCTCCTCGGCTGTTCCCTTCTTCTCCAGGACAATGCGGTAAATGTCATCCATTCCCTTGCCTATTCCGCTTGTTGCAGCGCGGTATTCTGTCAGCAGCTGGTGGT
This sequence comes from uncultured Bacteroidales bacterium, assembly GCA_902775385.1. Taxonomy (GTDB): domain Bacteria; phylum Bacteroidota; class Bacteroidia; order Bacteroidales; family Bacteroidaceae; genus Physcousia. The sequence goes on along the minus strand of CACYMI010000048.1, from coordinate 12,891 downwards.
TTTTTCCCGTGCTCTCTACCTCGCCGTCCTTGTATTTGGGGCCGCTCTTGAAAGTCCTTACCTTTATCCCGGCCTCCTCCAGTACTACCTGAGCCATACACAGTCCCTTGGTTTCTCCCGCATGGGTGGGGCGGACATACCGTAAGGCGTAGCCTTCGGCAGGCACGTCACCCGTGAAGGTGAACTGGCCGTTACGTATGACAGCAGTGTCGGTGTTGACAAGGCCATAGCCCTGGGCCTTAGACAAGAACACCGTGTCACCCTCCTCGGTACCTTCTGCAGTACCGGTGATGATGTATTTTTGGGCATTGAGCGGCATGCAGGCTATGAAGCCTGCTGCCAGTATACTGATAAATTTCTTCATTACTTTCTGATTTTCTTTCCGTCAATAATGTAAATTCCGCGATTGGGGATTGCCTTCAGGGGGATACCGCCTATGCTGTACACGCCTGATACGGCATTCTCTATCTCCACCTTGGTAAGGCCGTCGGCATCGTCCTCGCCCTTGTACTCGTTCTTCAGGGCTGCCTCTTCGTCCCAGTAGATTACGGGGTCTTTCACAGGGGGATTCCACATGTATGCCTCGTCTAACTGCAGATAATAGCTCTTGGCAGGTATCACGGTCTGTGTCTCAGGCATCAGTGTAAAGCATTGCTGCTGCATATTCACATTGTAATAGGCATAGCCTACGGGCAGTTCGCTTACCTGCAGGGCCTCCTCGGTGTATTTCATGCAGGACTGTACGTCTGTATACCAGGGATTCAGCAGGGGCTGGGGGATGACAAGGGCCTCACCCTTCAGCCACAGAATATGCGGAATGCCGGGTATGAGATTGGCGCTTCCGCTTGAGCCGGTAGCATTGGTGAAGTAGCCGATGCCGTCTTCGGTGTTAGCGTATTCGGCCTCCTTGAAGGTACGTGCGTTATACTCATTCTCGCCATAGTACAGGCTTGCGTAATCGGGGCTGTACCACAGGATGTACTCTCCGTCGGGGCAGTCGAAGAAGGTTGTGTTCTCGCCCTTGAAGTAGGCTACGTATTCCTCGGCCTTCTCCACGGTAACGGTGAGGGGATTATCCGTGAACTTCTGTCCGTCGCTCTTGCGTTTCCAGTACAGGAAGGAGGTTGTCCCCTCCTTGGGTGTCGCAGTCAGCTGTACCTCGTCACCTATGTCATTGACGCTCTTGCTGGAGGATACGCTGCCCAGCTGGCTCATACCGGCAGCCATACGGGGTACTACATGGCTGAATACCACAAAGCAGCAGTGCTCGGGCAGCAGCGGCGCATTGGCGATACAGGTTGCCTCGTCATCGGCCGAGTAGGTTGACGATGCTGTATAGCGGAGCAACGATTCGTCATTCTTTATCTTAAGGCTTCCGTCCTCGTTGGTCTCGGGTCTCCAATCGTCCTCCTCTGACTCACGCACACCTTCTACAACACCATAGGGAATCCAGCCTGTAGCCGGTTGGGTGTAGCAGTAGAAGTCGGCCGAGGATATCTGTGACCCCACATAAGTAGCCTCCTGGTACTCGTCCCATTCGGTAATGGTCTCGGTCTCATCCAGTTTGTCCTTGCTAACATAGATTTTTCCGGCACCGGTAGGCATGCTGTGGAATTCGTCATAGAAGTAATAGAACTTGTTGTCTGCTGCCTGGGCTGTGAAACAGTACAGGGCTGCGGTCAGCAGCGTCAGCGCTTTTGTTGATAGAGTAGTAATTCTCATAAAGTTATAATTAAACGGTTATTATGATGTTCATTGTTTCTCTATTCTGCGTCCCTTACGTAACGTACGGACAGGTACAGGTTGGTGGATTCCAGGCTCTGCCGGTAGATGCCCTTACGGTTGTAGGCGAATTTCCTGAAAAAGTAATAGTCGCCGGGCTTGGACTCGTCCCTGGTGGATGTCCAGTAGTAACCGTAAGCGCCTTTGTAACTGCTGCCATCTACCAGGAAACTCTGAGTATGCAGTGTTACATATCCTGCCAGCAGGATAGCCAGGGGTGTATCCTGGTCCTTAGTCTGAATCATGTTGGGGGCAATACTGCCTCTCCATTCGCCGGCTTCAGCCTCCTCATCCGTCATGCCGAATCTGCGTTCCAGTTGTTCCCAGTCCTCCTCGGTAGGCAGGCGCCATCCTTCGGGACAGGCTTTCAGTGCGCCCTCCAGCGTATAGTACATACCGTACTTGGGCACATCGCTGTGCGAGAAGGTGCTGTAGTCGGCATACTGGTCCCATTCCTCGGGATCTATGTAGATGCGGCACTCGTCATAGATGCCTGTGTCATAGCGGAAGTTCTGAGTCATCCACTGGGTGTTTCCGTATTGTACCCAGGTGTAGGACTCGCCGTCCCTGGGGTCGGTATAGATGCCTTTTGCATCAGGTTCCTGCATGGGCGGAACGTCCTCTCCGCTGCATGATGCCAATGTGAATAGGCCTGCAAAGGCTATTGTGATATATGCTTTCATTCCTTTTTGTATTATACGGGTGAATATCAGAATACGAATCCTATCTCCGTCATAACCTGTTTGAAGATTCTCCACTTCTTCAGCACGTTGGGATAGTCAGCGTACATCTGCTCTATCTGCTCGTCGGTATAGGTCATCGAGTAGGTGCAGTACATCGTCAGGTCCTGCTCTTTGGTGGGTGTGGCGCAGTGCCCCCAGATGTTCTTCACGTAATCCAGGAATCCGTAGTACCTGACTACATGGCGGGCCTCGGTGACATTGTCGGTGGTGGTGCGGTCATGATAACCCTCCGATACCTGATAGAATGCGTCAAAGGCCTCAATCCTGTTGGATGCCAGCTGGGGCAGGATGGCCGTAAGGATACGACTGGTAAACTGTTTCCGCTGTGCATCGGTCTTCAGCTTCTTCAGCTGGGAGAAGGCCACCACAATGCATCGCTGGCCCGTAGCGGCATAAGGGTGTGACGGGGCAGCCGTCGTACTCTGCCGGTAGTTGATCTGTCCGCACAGATACCAGGAGTAGGGCATCAGCCGTGCGCTGATGTGCGGCAGAATGTTTTCCTCCAGGTAGGTGACGGCATTTGCCTTGTCCTCCACCGATGTCATATTGTTATAGGTATAGCCGTTGCTGGGGTAAGCCGTCTGGCCTACTACATAGTCCAGTGCCAGCAGCTCTGTCCAGAAGGTAGAGTCACCGTTGATGTCCAGTCCGTTGAAGCGGTGCTGAAGCGTATCGTTGAACAGCAGGAAGGAGTTGTGCTTCTGCTGGAAGGTCCTGCGCAGGTTAGCCTCGGGACTCTCATCATTATCCGCTGGCTCAAAGAAGTTGCCGGGATCGTGAATCTCCAGGTCCAGGCTCTCGTCCTCGCTGCATCCCGTCCAGGTCAGACAGCCGGCCAGCAGCAGTAGGGCTGATAGGGGATATATCTTTTTCATTGCTTTGTCTGTTTAATGTTATGGCATAGTAGGCACGATTGTGTAGGGGCGGTCCTGGTTGCCGTTTCCAGGCATACCGGTATTGAACTCCAGTACCTCGTGCGGAATGTTGACTGTCCAGGAGGCATCCTCCTCGGTAAGGGTATAGAGGCGTGTTTCCAGGAAGTCGCCCGTATCATTGTCCCTATAAACCGTATAGGTGTGCTGCAGTGACACCTTCTCGGGCTGTACCTGGCATACGCGGTATCTTCTCAGGTCAAACCAGCGATGGCCTTCTACAGGGAATTCCCATCTTCTTTCCGTACGGATACGTGTAATCAGGTCGCTGCCTGACAAGCTCTCCACGTTCCTTTCCGGAGCCCCCTCGCGGTAACGGTTGCTGACCAGCTGCTTCAGGGCCTGCTGGGCCTCTTCCTCCTCGCCTGTATAGGCTTTGGCCTCGGCCAGTATCAGGTAGGCCTCTGCGCTGCGCAGCCAGAAGAGGCTGCTGACGGGTGTCCGCATGGATGAGGAACCGTAGATGTACGCATCATAGTACCAGGACTTGTCCGTCTCAGGTACATTGGACAGGGGAGCTCCGTGATTCTCGCGGATACAGGCAATGAAGGACCCCGAGCGCCAGAACCAGCTGGAACGTCTTACGTCATTCTCATGATAGGACTCATACAGGCCGGTGCTGATACGTGTGCTCTGGTAGTAGTAGCTGGTCATTCGTACCATGTCGTTTCCACCCATCGAGAAGATATTCTCGGGGTTATCAGCCCTCATGAACTTGCTGCCCGATTTCACCACATTCTCCAGAGCGGGATGAGCATCCACAACCATCTGTGCATAACGTGCAGCCTCCTCCCACTTCTGCATATACAGATATACGCGTGCCAGCAGCAGTCTTACGGCTGTCACGTCAGCCCTGTACAGTTTCTTCTGCGAGGGAACCTTCGCCAGGCACTGCTCAGCCTCCAGCAGGTCCTTCACAATCAGGTCATAGCATTCCCCGACTGTCTGCCGGCTGAAGATTCTGTCCTGAATCTCAGGCGTCATCTTCATGGGAATACCCAGTGCGGTGGAAGCCGTTGCCGGGTCATAGGGCTGCCCATATACATTCAGCAGCCAGAAGTAATAGAAGGCGCGCAGGAACTTGGCTTCGCCTGTCACCTTATTGAACCCCTGTATCTCATCAGGCGTAACCTGCGGCAGTTTCTTTGCGGACTCCACCACATTGTTGGCTACGTTAATGTATTTGTAGAACAGCGTCCATTCGCGGTTCTCGCTGTAGAAGGTCAGGCCGTTCTCCGTAGCACCCATTCTCGGCTGCCAGGTAGAGGGGCCGAACATGTACTGATGGCTTTCCGGCTCCACTGACTTGTTTCCGTCGCCCAGATTGTTCTCCTCCATCTCATCTGCCAGCAGGTGCAGGAACATACCCGGATTGCTGAAGAACTTGTACTGCTTGATATAGTTAACCGGCAGGTAGCAGTCACCTATCAGCAACTCGTCCAGGTTCTTCCATGAGGTAATGTAATCCTTGTCCTGCGAGTATTCCTCCAGGAAACTGCCGCAGCCGCACAGCATCCAAGCCATGCCTATTGAGCTCAAAATATATCTCAGTTTCATATCTGCTATGGTTTAGATGTTAATGTTTACTCCCAGGGTAAAACTGGGCGTGTCAGAAAGCTGTACCTCAGAGAATCCGCCCTGGTTGGGAGTCTGGCCGCGCAAACCGCTGTTGCAGAACGTACAGATGTTGTAGGCATTCAGGCTGATTGCCAGGCGCTGCAGCCTCCATTTCTCCAGCGTCCTCTTTCCCAGTTCATACGTCAGGTTCAGGTTCGAGAACTTCACATAGTCGGCGCTTACCACACGCACATCACTGTAGTCGTACATCGTCCATGCGTTGGTGTGCAGCTTGGGGCCGTAGTAGTTGGTGTTCTCCGTCCAGGGCTGTGTATAGGCGCCCAGGTGGGGCGAGCCGCCGCAGATAATGGCCGGGATGTTGGTCCTGGCTTCATCCCCCGGTTTCATCCAACGGTCCAGCAGGTCCCGGTTGGCATTCACCTCTGAGCGGAACACACGTCCTGAGGAGAATCCGTCAAACATACGGAACAGGCGAGTGTCGGCACCGGCGCTGTACAGGAATGTGGCACCTAACCTCCACTGTTTGTAGGTAAACGTAGTGTTGATGCTGCCCGTGATGCTGGGCTCCCTGTTACCGGTCGGGGTCAGTATCGAGGTGTAGAAGGTATATTTGTCAGCCGTCTTCAGTTCCGTCTGCCTGTCATCCCAGATGTCTATCAGCGGACCTCCGTCCACAGGACTCAGCCCCTGGAAGCGGTAGGAGTAGAAGGTGCCTACGGGCTGTCCCTCTACTACGGCCTTACCTGTCAGAAAGTCATTCAGCTCGTATGTCTCGGCTCCCGGACGCGTGGTAACCTTATTGTATATCTTGGACATGTTGCCTGACAGTATCCAATAGAAGTCCTTCGTCTTTACGGGTATAGCCGTCAGGCTGATGTTGAATCCCTGGTTCGTTATAATGCCTGAGTTCACTACGTACGATGTAAAGCCGTTCACCTCGCTGATGGTTTTGTTCATAAAGGCATCCGTAGTGCGTTTGTAGTAGTATTCCGTTCCCAATTGCAGGCGGTTGTGCAGGAAGCCCATATCCAGCCCCACGTTCGTGGAGTGGGTCTTCTCCCACTTCAGGTCCGGGTTGGCAAAGTTTGATACGGTGGACAGGAACTCATTGTAGAAACCGTCAAAGCTGCCCTTGCGGATAATCAGCTCAGAGGCCTGATCATCCAGCATATTACCCTGCTGGCCGTATGAGGCCTTCAGTGTCAGCAGGTCCAGCCAGTCAGCCTTGATGCTGAAGATGTCAGCCAGGTTGGCATTGCCCGATACGGACCAGATGGGCAGCAGTTTCTCATTGCTGCGGCTGCCGAACTTGTTGGAGCCGTCATAGCGTCCGTTCATGTTCACGGTAAAGAGATTCCTGTAGCTGTATGAGAGGGTAGTGTAGGCTGAAAGCATATTTGTCTTCGCATCCGTCAGTACAGGAACATTGCCCTGCATCCATGACCAGTAGCCGGTATAGCTGGTAGGCACGTTTATGGCAAAGGACTTGCCTCTGTCCTTAAAGTAGCATCGCTGCATCCACCGGTCCCCGTCCGTCTTGTTGGAACTGGCCTCGAAGCCTATGGCCAGGTTAATGTTGTGCCGTCTTCCGCTTCCTATGTATTTATTGTAGTTACCCTGCAGACGTGCCGTCCAGCCCTTCTGGGCCGTATGCTGCCTGATCAGTTCTCCGCCATAGGGGCAGTAAGAGCTACTGGAGGGCGTTCCGTCCACCGTACCGCGCAGGGCGTAGATGTAATAGCTGTCCTCGCCGTGCCACTCGTCCAGTGTGGCACTGGACACGTTGGCTGAGAAAACGGCATTGAAGAACAGGTCCTCTATGGGCTTGTAGCGCAGACTCAGCGTGGTGATGACCGAGTTGCTGCTCTGCTCGCTGCTGCTGTTGTCCATTTCCTTCAGGATGCTGTAGGGGTAGTTGCCGAACAGGTCGTTGCCCGTGTTGTACTTCAGATAAGTAAAGTAGGACCCGTCAGGATTACGGGCAGGAATGATACGGTTGGTGTTATAGGCATAGTCTATGACGTTGATGTCGCTGGCCGCATAGTCGCGTGAGCTCAGGTTGCCGTTCACATTCAGCTCAGCCTTCAGCTTGCTGCTGATGTCATAGTTGATTTTCGCCATCACCGTATAGCGGTTGTTCTGTGCGCCGCGTACCACATCATTCTGGCGGGTGATACCCATTGAGGTGTAGTACCTTACCTTGTCGCTTCCGCCTGACACACTCACCGAGTGGTCCTGTGACAGGGCATTCCTGCACAGCAGGCTGAACCAGTCAGTATTCTCGGTCCTCATCTTGTCAATAGCCGTATTGAAATCCTGGCGGGAAATCTCTCCGGCATACAGCTGGCGCAGGGCCTCCTCATATCCTACCTTTGACATATTGCTGGGATAGGCATAGTGGGATTCTGCCAGGAACTGGGATAGCTGAATGCGCTCTGCAGAGTTCATCAGGTTAATCTTGCCGTCGCTGTAATAGGGGCGCTTCCTCAGTGTCAGCTGAGCCGAATAGTTCACCGTAGGCTTACCCTGGCGTCCGCTCTTGGTAGTTACCACTATCACACCGTTTGCCGCCCGGGTACCGTACAGGGCTGTGGCAGCGGCATCCTTCAGCACGTCTATCCGTTCTATGTCCTGCGGATTGATACCGGCAATGGCATTACCGATACGGTTCACATAGTCAGGGTCATTCAGCACGTCGGGTGATAGGTCCACAGGGTCCGTCAGGATAATTCCGTCCAGCACCCATAGCGGTTCGCGGTTGCCAATGAGTGTGCTTGTACCTCGTACGCGCAGCCTCGGCGTGGCATTAATCTCACCGCTGTTATTGGTCAGTACCAGGTCCGGGATACGGCCTTCCAGCATCTTGTCCACCGATGCTATACCGGGGATTTCAATATCCCTCATCTCCACCGTAGTAACGGAACTTGTCAGGTTTCTCCTGTCCAGCTGCTGGTAACCGGTGATTACCACGTCCTTCAGCATTTTGGCATCGTCCTGCATCGTCCAGGTAACCTTCTGTCCGGGCTTCACCTTCTGGATGATGGGCTTCATTCCCACAAAGGTCAGGGTAAGTGTGGTACCGCCCTGAGGGACCTTGATACGGAACTTGCCGTCCAGGTCCGTTGTCGTAGCGTTCTTGTTCGCCTTGTCTTGAACATTCACTCCCACCAGGGGCTCTCCTTCCTCGTCCACAATGATACCTGTTACCTCAGGGCCGGCTGTTCCGGACTGCTGTGCCCAGGTTTCGGGTATCTTGCAGAGCAATGCCGCCAGGAGTACCCATGTGTACATCAGGATTCTCTTTCTTCGCATCTTGTTCTTTGTGATATATGTAGATATGTTTAATTCTGGCCTTCTCTCGAAAAGCGAGGGTAAAGATACTCATTTTCTCCGAAGCGGGAATGGTTCGGCTGGTGATAAATTATTCTTTCTCTTTTTTTATTGATATTAGTCAACAACTGCAGGAGCAACACGGCGTTTCTTTTACGGCAAAAGGGCGGAACTCCCCACTTGTCTATACCCTTTTTGCTGACTCCGCAGTCTGCACGTGTTATACCCGGGAGTGTGCACGTGACAGCTCGGGGGGTGTGCAAACGCAGGCTTGCCGTTTCTCTGTCAGTAACACGCCGTTTCTCTGTCAGTAACATGCCGTTTCGCTAACAGTAACATGCCGTTTCTTTTATCGCAAGCGGTGGTTGCCCCTATTTTTTTTCCTCAGGCTGATGGGTTCTCACTTTTTTTAACTATATTTGCGCACAAAATAATATAAAAAAGTCAAATTATCATGCTAATGAAAAGGTTTTTAACCCCTTTTGTCTGTGCCTGTATCGCATTCTCAGCTTTTGCACAGACCCAGAAAACGTACAAGAATCCTGTTTACGGATCCGACTTCCCCGACCCTACGGTTATACGTGCCGCTGATGGTACGTTCTATGCCTATGCTACAGGCTGTAAGGCCAAGAAGAGTACCGACTTGGTGACGTGGACGAATGTATCAGGCGTTATCTCCCGTCCCACGTGGAACGACAGTATTAAAGCAGACGGTACGAAGGATAACTATAGCCTATGGGCAGCCGATGTAAGTTATGTGGACGGTAAGTATGTATGCTTCTATGCTTCCGCACTGTGGGGTAACGGTTCCCGCACCGGTATTGGTGTTGCCGTAGGCGATACACCCACTAAGTTCACAGACAAGGGCAAGGTGTTCCGTAGCACCGAGATTGGTGTGAAGAACAGTATAGACCCCTGCTATGTAGAAGAGTTTGACAAGAAATACCTTGTATGGGGTAGTTTCAATGATATCTGCATTGCTGAGCTGACAGACGATGCGTTGGCGATAAAGGACTTCACTCCCATTAATAACCCCCAACCCAATGGTAGCTGGACACGCCACAAGGGTGTGACCAAGCTGGCTGGTGGTGCTTTCGAGGGGGCTATGATTTACAAGCGTGGTCAGTACTACTACCTGTTCTGCTCTGTGGGCAGTTGCTGCGAGGGCGGAAACAGTACCTACCGTACCGTTGTGGGACGCTCTACCAAACTGATGGGTCCCTATGTCAATAAGCAGGGCGGTCAGATGGTAAGCAACAACTACACCACCATCATCAAGGGTAACGAAGGTGACGAAGGACGCTGGAAGGGGCCTGGCCATAACTCAGAGATTATCACGGACGATAACGGCGATGACTGGCTGCTGTACCATTCCTATGACAGGAACAATAACTTCAACGGACGTCTGATGCTGCTGGATAAGATTACCTGGAGCAAGGACGGCTGGCCCAGTGTGAATGACGGCTATCCCAGCAGCGATGAAATGCCGGCCCCCGTCTTCTACTCAGGTGACGGTGCCAATGTCACATACAAGTTCCAGAATGCCGATCTGATGAAGAGCGGCTGGCGGGGTTGGACCATAACCGCCAGTGATAACTGTGATACGGGTAGCGGAAAGGGAACCGCTTTCATGCCCTTCGGCTATGCCAAGACGGCCGGCCGCTTTGATGCCCAGCAGACCGTTTCCGGTGTCAAGAACGGTGTGTATGAGCTGACTGTAGAGGAGTTCTCCACACAGGGCGGTGTGGACTTGTATATCAACAATGCTACTACTCCCTCTTTTAATACTACTGCCAATGGCGTTACGGCTCCCAGTACGGATGCTGTTGTCAGCAGTAACTTTATCAGGAATAAGTTTACTCATAAAATCTACGGTCTGGTTATCAACGGCAAGCTGACCATCGGTGCCCGAACCCGTGACAGCCTCTCAGCCGGAGAGCGTTTCTATATGGGAAATGTAAAGGTGGTCTATCGCGAGAAGAATGCCGAGGCCATGCAGAGCCTCATGGATACCTACTCCGCCATGCTGGATTCGGTTCTGGCAAGGGGCCGGAAGCATTATGCGGGCCTGGATGTAAGTATTGCGGATTACAAGGATGCTTTTGCCGCTGCCGAGACTGCCACCGAGCGTTATAACATTCTGGTAAAGGTTGGTAAGACTACTGACAGTATTCAGACCAGTATAGCAGACTATCAGGCCCTGGATTCTGAGATTGTAAGCCTGAGAGCAGAGATACAGAAGGCCATAGAAGGCGGTTACCTGAGCACCGAGGCACAGCATGTACTGGCTGAGGCGGAAGGAGTCGCTTCCGCAGTATCCTATAATGCCGTGAAGATGAAGGACCTGCTTTCCCGCATGAAGGCTGCGGCCCATGACATGGTCTATGCTTATCAGAAGGGTGACGGCACCAGGGACAATCCCTACATCATCTCCCGTCCTGAGCAGCTTGACAATATGCGCAACGTGCTGGTAAAGGAACAGATGGTTTACTTCGAGATGGATGCCGACGTGGATATGGAAGGCATTGTTTGGGAGCAGTTGAATACCTCAGGCACCAATTATCGCAACTGGATAACCTTGGACGGCAAAGGCCATATCATCTATAACCTTACCCCCGAGGGCTCTAAGAACTATCCCAGCTTCTTCGGTGTCATGTGCGGCGAGATCCGTAATGTCGGATTTGTGAATGCCAAGGTGGAGTCCACCGCTACCGGTGCCGGCATCATCTGCGGCTACATGGGCCACAGCACCTTCAAGGATGCTGATGAGAACATGTACCCCGTCATAGTAGAGAACTGTTATGTTACCGGACAACTTTCCGGAAAGGGTTATGTGGGAGCCATCGGCGGAACGCTCAACTCCTCACCCATAACCATACGTAACTGTTATAGTGCCGTGGAAATTGTAGGCAACGGTTCCTCTGCCAATTATGCCGGCGGGCTGGTGGGCAGAGTCAGGAGCGACCTTACCATCGAGAACTGCTACGCTGCCGGAAGCGTCAGCGCTCCTGTTGCCGGAGGCGTGGTAGCCGGTGGCCAGAATAACACAACACCCGCCTCTATATATAATAATGTAATAGCCTGGAATCCCAGTGTGGACGGCGCTACCGCCTTGCCCTTTGGCACTACAGCCGATGGTGATGTGCTGCAGCAGGTATATGTCCTCTCTGGCATGACGGTGAATGATACCCCTGTGGAGGATGGTAAGACGCATGCCGAGCTGCAGCAGATAGCAGCTGCCTGGGGCGCTCCCTGGCATAAGAATCCTGCAGCAGGTAACGGATACCCCATCCTGCAATGGCAGTATGAAAGAGGTGACTTCCCCTTCATCTGCGGCTTCCCCGAGGATAGTGAGACCGCAATTGGCCTCTCTCCCCAGTCCTCCACCAAATGGGAGGGAGCTTACGACCTTTCCGGAAGAAGGGTAAATTCAAATGTCAAAATTCAAAATTCAAAATTGAAGAGTGGAATTTATATTGTGAATGGCAAGAAGGTGGTGTTCTGATATAGCTTACTAACCTCTAACCCCTAACCCAAACACCGATATGAAGACCGTATTAACTTCTTTACTCCTGCTAGTGTCAGCAGCATTGCAGGCGCAGAGGCAGAATGTGAGCGGGCAGATAAGCGGGCCCGAGGGACGTATCCCCAACGTCTCAGTCAGAGAGGTGGATGCCAACCACCGTGTGTATAACCATACAAGGGCGGACAGGAACGGCCTCTTCTCCTTTACCGTAAGGGATGCGCAGCATTCCCTGCAGTTCTTCGCTCCAGGCTACAGGACGTTCACGCACAAGATGCTGGGCAATAAGTCCTTCAGGGTTACGCTCGAACCGCGCCGCACCTCTCCCTTTATCGGGCATGAGAAACTCTTGCTGAAGTCCGACCGCCTTTTCTGCGGTATCTACATGGGTACCGAGGTCAGGCAGATGGCATGGGTGGAGCAGATGACGGACACGCTCTTTACCCTTATTCTGCCCATAAAGATGGATATGATTATTGATGAGTATCCGGCAGGAAGGCAGCTGTTAGTCCTCTCCGGCATGAGTCAGCAGGTGATGCAGTGGGAGAACGTAGTGGACGCATATCCCATAGATGTGGCCCCACATGATATTCATGACCATCATCTGGCACAGTCCTACTTCGGCGCCGACCGCCTTCTTAACGGACAGGAGGACAATACACCCCTCTATGCGTATCCCCACTTCCAGTTCACCAAGTCCCAGCTGGAGTATCTTGTCAGTCATCCCAATATGCTGCAGCGCCTGGCGGTTGATACCTATAAGGCAGATAATTACTGGAATCTGTATCCTACCGACCAGACCGTTGAATTACTGAAGAAGGTACTGGAGAAGGCACAGACGCGCCCCGGCCCTCTCAAGTAGGGAGGGAACTTCTAACCCCTAACCTCTAACCCCTTAATTTAAAACCTAAAATCCGCAGATAATTTTTCGATTGTCTGATTTAGTCCTTGCTTATGATGATTCTGTCTGACTCTGGGCTTAGAAACGCTTGAGCTTGACTTG
>CACYMI010000047.1 GCA_902775385.1 uncultured Bacteroidales bacterium | reverse complement strand
CCAAGGCCATCGACCTGCTGATTGACATCACCCTGAACAGTACTTTCCTGCAAGAGGAGATGAACAAGGAGGTGGAAGTGGTGATAGACGAGATAGAGAGCTACAACGACCAGCCAAGCGAGCTTATTTACGATGAATTCGAGGAAATCTGCTTCCCCGACCATCCTCTGGGACGTAACATACTGGGGGAGGCGGACAAGCTGCGCGAACTTACCAGCCAGCACATGCATGCCTTTCACCAGCGTATGTACCGCCCGGACAGGATGGTGCTGTTTGTGTATGGGGATGTGGAGCCCGACAAGGTAATACGGTTGGCCGAGAAAGCCCTTGCAGACACCGACCTTGCACACCCCTCCTACTCCCTGATGCCATTACCCAGAACAGCCCCTGCATCATTATGCTCTGAAGAAAAAATTATCACTCGCAAAAAAGACACCCATCAAGCTCATGTAGTAATAGGTGGACGCTCTTTTGGTGGCAACGACCCCAGACATCTACATCTATACCTGATGAATAATCTGCTAGGAGGCCCCTGTATGAGCAGCCTGCTGAACCTGTCTCTGCGCGAACGGAACGGATTGGTATATACCGTAGAAAGCAACGCTACCTGCTATACGGATTCGGGCGTATGGACAACCTACTTCGGTTGCGACCCTGAGGATGTCCGCAAATGCTGCCGACTGGTGGAACGCGAACTCCGGAAACTGACGGACAAGCCCCTCTCGCAACAAAAACTGAATGCCGCACGCCAGCAGCTGAAGGGCCAGATAGCCGTTTCGTACGACAATTTCGAGAGTCTTGCCATCTCGATGGCCAAGCGCTACCTGCATTACGGCAGCACCCAAACCATGCGGCAACTCTTCAACAGATTAGACGAGCTGACACCCAATCAGCTCTGGGAGACCGCCCAAGAAGTATTCTCCCCCCAGAACCTGCATACATTAATATATAAGTAAAGGTATAAAACGTTTTCAGCGTTCAGACGAGTACTGGCCAGAATTTTATTTTTTAACAATTGTAGTAAAATCTGACCAGTCTTCTACTCTGAAGGCCCTGATATCACGGACTCACTCAAACGCGATGGAGGAACTACAGAGCAACAAAGAAACGACTCTGCCCGAAGAAGATTCTACCGAGCTTATCTTTGATAGAAATTACAAGTCCCGTAAACGGATTATGCTCTACGTCAATCACTTCACCATCTATCCAGTCAGGCTGTGCAGTCAACTGTGGACTTACCTTCATCTTATCGCCAATCTTAGGTTCCATATTCGTTGATTTTTCTCTTATTCACACTCTAAAAATACGAAGAGAATCTGAAACAGCCAAACGTTTTATTGGAAAAAGTGCGGCTGGGAGCTTTTCATTTACTCATGGATATCCGCATGATATTCCCACGACAAACGGACGCCTTTGCCACGTCTATGTGATGATCAATAGTTATTATAAGCAAAAACAGCACCTTTTGGGGTGCTGATTATGAGGATTATCTTTTTCCTTTCGGAAGCTTTTTCGTTTCCCTGAGAATTTCCTTTTCATCTTTGGCGACACGTCGCTCTACCTTTTTTATATCCTCAGCAGGTGGAAGTTCCTCTGGTTTAATACCGCGTTGCCCTAACATACTTCGCACACTACGATTGTTCTGTACATGCTCCGCGGCGATGCTTTGCTCTCCATACAGATCCTTCTGTTCTACATTGTAATTGGTCATTTCTGTAGCCAAATTCTTGGCGGCGATTGTCAATGTTGGCAGATGGTCGGCAAGTGCCCCGCTTTTGATACCCAAACGATGTTTCATTTGCTCTGTTGAGAGTCCGCCAAAAAGAGCTTGGTCACCCTTAGAACGGATGCGCCCAAAACCACGGTCATCAACACCACGTTCATAGATATTTTTGCTTAACTGCTTTTCTGAGGCACGAAGTCTGTCTCGGGTACTAAGACGTGCAATTTCATTCAGACGCTCTTCTATAAGTTCTGCTTTACGGGTTTGTACAGCAAAATAACTCTGGGCGAAAGCTATCTCCTCCTTCTTCGGGTCACCATTCTGGGCAATCAGGTAACACGCATAACGGGTAAGCATAAAGTCATGCACTTCACGCACAGAACCACTGCCAAGCTGGACCATTTTCGTGACCTCACGAAAATGGTCATCAACGTCAATTCCCAGCGTCCTACATGATTCCATGGCACGTCCTATGGCACCAACAAAATTCTCCCAGCGAGCATAGCCTAATACCTCTTGTAATTCACGAGCATACCATACTTCAATGTTACGTCCATCATCGTCCTTAATTTCTTTGACGATTAGGTCAAAAGTTGACTTATATTTCTGTATTTTCTGAATATCCATACAACTACTGTTCTTTTTACCAAATACCTAACTTAAAGATTATATTGCCTCCCTGCGCTCAGGGAACACGCTAAGCGTGCGTCTTTTTTCGACTTATGGGCGATATCTGGTTACAAAGATACAAAAAAAGTAAAAAGCGAGAAGCGAGAAAGCAAATATTTTTTGTAAACAGACACTTTTCCCCTTACCCACGGATATCCACATACTATCCCCACGATATCTGAACGCCATTGCTACGCCTACGCTATGAACCATAACAATTATAAACAAAAACAGCACCTTGTGGGGTGCTGACTGTTCATTATTATATAATGTAAAGAAATTGCACCTGTACGAGCAACAAATTCTTTTACGCTGATTTTAAAGCTGTTCAAACCAGATTGGTTTCTAATTGTGGCGAATTCGCCATAATTAAAATTAGGATTATAAACACGCTCCCACACCCCAAGAAACTCCATCGTGTTGCGATTGCGAAGCCAATCGGTCACAAAGAAATCGCCATCTTTGGCTTTCAGCATGTCTGTAATGCAGATGTAATCTTCGCCATTTACTTGACCTTCCTCTCGCTCGGCATAATTCAAACATGTTTGATTTTTGCGCTCGCTTACCCGGAACGTTCGAGCCATCTCCGAACCATCTCCAAGCCATCTCCGAACCATCTCCAAGCCATCTCCGAACCTTGAACCCAGTACTTGCCTTAAAGTACTCCAGTACTCCCGTTAAAGGACTGCAGTACTCCCGTTAAAGGACTGCAGTACTCCCGTTAAAGGACTAGAGTACTCTAGTAGGAGTACTGGCACCATATAAAGAGAGCCTTTCCCAAGTTATCAGGAAAGGCTCTCTTTATATCATTCTTTAGGGTTCTTCCATTTACTCCAATCGGTTTCTGAGAGGTATCGCGTTACTTGTTCACGAAGCTCAGGAAGATTATTTTCAATAACATCCCAAACAACAATGTCATCTATCTGGAAATACTCATGAACTATATAATTACGCATTCCCTTCACCATCTTCCACGGAGTATCAGGGTGAGATTGTTGAAACTCTTGTGTCAGCATGTTAGCAGCTTCACCAATAATCTCAATATTCTTAACAACAGCATAGTACATCATATCATCAGAAACCAAATCATTATAAGATTTCCCTGATGTATAACGAACAATACGATCTATGGCAGCTATAATGTGCTCTAATCGCTCACGGTCTCTAAGCGGTTCTCTCATAGACGAGTTTTTTATCTTTATCGACACTATTGCGAGCAAATGGAGCAAGAGTTCGCTCGGACACCAAATCTACATTACGTCCCAACAAAGCCTTTAAATCTTCATACATTCCGAAGAATCGCAATCCAACAGGTTGGCTGTAATCTAAGGCAACAAGAATGTCTATATCGCTATCTGGGCGCTCTTCACCACGTGAAAAGGAACCAAAGAGCCATGCTTTCAAAACGGGCTGCGTCTTGAAATACTCGGCTATCTTCTTTATTATTTGCTGTCTGTTCATACAACAACATTTACCTTATACTTTTGCAAAATTACGAAGAGAATCTGAAACAGCAAATAATTTTATGAAAAAAAAATTGTTCTTATCATTATCGCTGCCCAATACCCAATAGTGAGTATCTTTATCCCCTCGCCATTAAATTCACAGGCTTTACAGCCCTTCACTTTTCAGAAAAAAGTGTAACTTTGCAGTCGGAAAGAAAAATGCAAATGGCCAAGACGCTTAGAGACTTAAAGAAAGGACAACGGGCCGTTGTTACCCGAGTGGGTGGAACAGGTGCCCTACGACAGCATTTCCTGGACATGGGAGTAATCCCTGGTGCCGAGGTGGTGTTGCAGAAGTTCGCGCCCATGGGCGACCCGATGGAACTGCGTATTCACGGCTATGAGCTGACATTACGGTTGGCGGATGCAGAGAAGATAGAGATAAAGAACCCCTCTCCAACTCCCCCGAGGGGGAGTGCAGAAGACGATTCTGCTACGCAAGAAGAAAAATGGGAGTTGCCCGTTGAGCACCCCGGCTTGGGAGAGGACGGCCCCCGATACCACGACCCGTCGCAGCCTCACGGCCCCGCCCAGACAGAGAAACTGACATTTGCCCTTGTGGGTAATCAGAATTGCGGCAAAACCACGCTTTTCAACCAACTGACGGGCAGCAACCAGCATGTGGGTAACTTCCCCGGGGTGACCGTTGACCGCAAGGACGGTGTGATAAAAGGCTATCCCAACACCCTGGTAACCGACCTTCCCGGCATCTACAGCCTTAGCCCCTATACGAATGAGGAGGTAGTGAGCCGCCAGTTTATCCTGGAGCACCACCCCAGCGGCATCATCAATATCATAGACACCACGTGCATCGAGCGCAGCCTTTACCTGACCATGCAGCTGATGGAGCTGAATATCCCCATGGTACTGGCCTTGAACATGATGGACGAGATGAAAAATAACGGTGGAACCGTCAGAATCAACAAGATGGAGCGACTGCTGGGCATCCCCGTCATCCCCATCAGCGCGATGAAGAACGAGGGTGTGGATGAGGTAGTCAAGCATGCCATTCATGTGGCGCGTTATCAGGAGGGCCCCGGACGTCAGGACTTCTGCAGCCCTGAGGATCACGGAGGCGCCGTTCACCGTTGCCTACATGCCATCATGCACTTCATTGAGGACCATGCACAGGAGGCCAAGATACCCGTCCGCTTTGCTGCCGGCAAGCTCATAGAGAACGACCCGCTGATTATCAAGGCCCTGGGTCTTACGCAGAACGAGCAGGAAACCATAGAGCATATCCTGCAGCAGATGGAGGAAGAGCGCGGCCTTGACCGTTGCGCCGCTATGGCAGATATGCGATTCAGCTTCATCGACCAAGTATGCAGTCAGACCGTGCTACGCCCCAAGGAAAGCAAGGAGCACATCAGAAGCAGGCGTATTGACCGTATTCTTACGGGCCGTTTCACCGCCATTCCTGCCTTCATAGGCATTATGGCGTTAGTATTCTACCTGACCTTCAGCAGCGTGGGTGCCTGGCTGCAGGAACTGTGCGAAGAGGGGATAGAGAAATTCACCGAGTTTTCCGACCGGACGCTTACCGCCTGGAACATTGCTCCACCTATACACTCCCTCGTCATAGACGGCATCTACAGCGGTGTGGGAACCGTACTGGTATTCCTGCCCCTGATAGTGATACTGTTCTTCTTCCTGAGTATGCTGGAGGACAGCGGCTACATGGCCCGCATCGCCTTTGTGATGGATAAACTGCTGCGCAAGCTGGGACTTTCCGGCAGAAGCATTGTGCCGCTGCTGATAGGCTTCGGCTGTTCCGTTCCCAGCGTAATGGCCAGCCGTACCCTTCCCAGCGAACGTGACCGCCGACTGACCATCATGCTTACCCCCTTTATGAGCTGCACGGCCAAGATTCCCATCTACGCCTTCTTTGCCGCCGCCTTCTTCCCGCACCATGCAGGATGGGTAATGGCAGGCTTATATATAATAGGTATATTGACGGGCATTGTGGTGGCGCTGATACTGAAGCGAACGCTCTTTAGAGGCGAAGCCGTACCTTTTGTAATGGAGCTCCCCAATTACCGTATGCCCGTACCTATGAATGTGGCCCGGTTGCTATGGGAGAAAGCCAGGGATTTCCTGCAGCGGGCCTTCACGGTTATCTTCCTGGCCAGTATCGCTATATGGTTCCTGCAAACCTTCGACTTCCACCTGCAGATGGTACAGCCGGGCATGGAATCGGAGAGTATGCTGGCACAGATGGCCAGTGTGGTAGCGCCTGTGTTCGCGCCACTGGGTTGTGGCGACTGGCGCATCGTAACCTCACTGGTGAGCGGATTCCTGGCCAAGGAAGTGGTGGTCAGTACGCTGAGTACGTTGTTTGCCGGTGTCAGCATCACGGAAGTATTCCCGGCAGGAACAGCCTTTACCCTGCTTGTCTTCTGTCTGCTCTACACCCCATGTGTGGCAGCCATTGCGACAATACGCAGAGAGTTAGGCGGAAAATGGGCCCTGCTCATCATGACGGGACAATGCGTGATAGCATGGATGGTGGCGTTCCTGGTACATCTGATAGTATAAAATGCAGCCCCCTCCCTTTCCCTCCCCCGAGGAGGAGGGAACATATAGATGGAAATTGTGAATTATGAATTGTGAATTATGAATTGCCAAAGCATTCTTCTTCTGGTCTTGATAGTGATGGTAGCAGCCTTTGCGCTACGTCAGTATCTGAGGAAACCGCATTGTTCGGAATGTGAGGGATGCGACTGTAAATGCGGGGAATGTCATTCTACCAAGAGGCGGCAGAGCGCATCCTGAAACTCCCTGGCATCATAGACGGGCGAATTATTGTTGATAATGCTGAAGGCAAACCACCTTCCGCTCCTATGCTGCGCATAACCCGTCAGGGATGAGGAGGCATAGGAAACCAAAGTGCCCGTCTTGCAGAAGATACGGTTGCGATAGCAAGGAGCCGACATACGTCCCAGCAACGACCCGTGACGTGTGGGATGGGCAGGCGTAGCCAGGGCCTCGTCGATAAGGACATTCCTTATCACCGAATCCTTATAGGCATACACCATCAGCTGTACCAGGAAATCCGCTGTCAGACGGTTCTCGGGCGAGAGGCCGCTACCGTCGTTCACCACAAAATCCGTGATTCTATCGTAGATTCCTTCTGTCTGCACAAAGTCGAGCGGATTCATATAAAGGCTGGTATCAGGTTCCGCCAAGCGGTCCTGCGCATGCCTGTTATGGTAATAGACACACTCGGCCTTTACATTGCTGCTATTGATCAGCATAGGCTTCAGCACCTCACGAAGCGGTGTCTGATACTGGTAAACCAACTCGGCACTGTCCGTCAGCGGTACGTTAAAAAGCAGGGTATCGCTATCGTAGCTGACACCTGCGGCACAGAGGGAAGCCCTGAACTCGCTCATTACCCTGGGCGCCCCCTTCATCAGCAGAGGCACCTGCCTATAGGTAATATCATAAGGCTGGGCAGTATGATGAGGACGCAAGGTATCCGTCCGCAGGAGGTCATAAATCACCCTACCCCTGACGTGACTGATACCTCGCGCCCTTATAGCATTCGTGAAATCAGAGAAGGAGAGCAGCAGCGGGTCGTCATCCAGCTGCACAAGCAGGTCGCCGTACAAAGTACCGTCTTTCACCTTGCCCAGGATATATTCCCTGCTGCAATACTGATGGTCGGCACCTAACTGCCTCAGCACGCGAACTCCCGTAAGGAGTTTCATGCACGAAGCGGGAATCAGCTTGCGATGGCTGCGGTACTCATAGACATAGCAGTTACGCTCCAGGTCGAAGATGTCCACCGCCAGCATGGTGGTGTCTATTAACGTAGAACGGCGGATAAGGCGCTGCACACCGTCGGCAATAGCCATATCCATACTGTCCGGCTCCAGTACAACAACCTCTTCTACGGGTTCTCCCTTGGGAAAGAAAAAATCCTTAGCCGGGGAACATCTGAAGAACAGGAAGACAGCCAGCAACAGCAGGAATATGATGATTCCCAAGCAACCGCGCCTGACACTCTTCTTAAGTCTGCGTCTCTTCTTCTTTCTCTGCACGCAACAAACCGGTTATGCCCACTTAGCCAGAGCAGCCTCATCGATGCTCTTGAGGTTGTTGTCTCTGATAACGGCCATAGCCTTCTCCCTGTCGTCTGTGCGGAAGATGAGGACCCCCTTACCTCTTAACAGGAAAGAGTACATATAGGTGATGCTGATGCCTGCCTCGCTGAAGACCTTAACGGCTTCTGCGGCACGACCCGGCTGGTCGTCAATCTCAATGGCGAACACATCGCTCAGGGCAACAGCCACATTGGCTTTCTTCAGTTCCTCGCAGGCACGCATGGGCTCGCTGCAGATGAGGCGATAGATACCATACTCTGCTGTATCGGCAATGGTGGAGGCAACAATCTGAATCTTTGCTTCCTTCAGGGCATCAAGCACCTTGATAAGAGTACCGGAACGGTTCTCGATGAAAATGGATAATTGGGGAATTGTCATAACTTTTAAAGTTAAGAGTGAAGAATGAAGAGTGAAGAATTTGCTTCCGCAATCCATCCCGTCATCTGTCACTCGGTGTTATTATTATTCTTTATTGTTTTAATTGACGAAACCAATAAGGCTATTATCTCACTACAATCTACAGACATGCTTTCAAAAGCCTTGTCATCCAAAACACCCACATCATGCAATAGATTGAGCCAGTTCATCGTCTCGTTGGCCTCTTTGAGAGCAATATGAAGTTTAGAAGCGAAGTCTGAAGGACTTTGAGCAAATTCCGACTCATGAACATTAGCAGAGATGGATGTACCCGATTTCAACACCTGTTTGTAGAGTGTATGCAATTTCCAATCGTTCTCCGTAAAATGGAGAAACATCTTCACAATCCGCACACCAAATGCATAGCTTTTAATGTGCAACGGACCGCTTTCTCTGTTATAACGCGTCATAGGCGGTAGAAAATTCTTCACTCTTGACCTTCGGTCGAGCCTTCATTCTTCACTCTTCACTCTTCACTTTTCACTTTTCACTTTACTGGTACACCTTACGTTTGTCCACCACGCGGACGGCCTTGCCCTCGCTGACGGGCAGCGAGCCCTTGGCAACGAGCTTGACAATGGGAGTAAGCAGAATCTCATCCTTCAGACGGCGGCGGATCTCCTTCTCGAGCGCCTGCAGCTTCGTGAAATCATCGGTTGGCTGAGCAAGCTCCACCTCAACGGTCATATTATCGTTCTCCTCGTCGGTAGTGAGGGTGATAAGGTAGTTGCTGGCCAGTTCGCTGAACTGCATCAGAATCTTCTCTATCTGAATGGGGAAGATGTTCACGCCACGTAGCACCATCATATCGTCGCTACGGCCCTTCATACGGTCGATACGCACATGGTTACGTCCGCAGGGACAGGTACGTCCTAAGACACGGGTAAGGTCGCGGGTACGGTAACGTATCAGGGGCATGGCCTCCCTGCAAAGGGTGGTCAGTACCAGCTCGCCGATCTCACCGTCGGGAACAGGCTCCAATGTCTCGGGATTGACAATCTCTACGATATAATAGTCTTCCCAGAAATGAAGGCCGTTCTGCTCCTTACACTCGAAACCCACGCCAGGGCCGCACATCTCGCTCATACCGAAGGAATTGTAGGCCTTTACGCCCATCATATCCTCAATACGCTTGCGCTGCTCCTCGCTGTGTGGCTCCGCACCGATGGCCAGCACCTTCAGCTTGGTATCACGACGGGGATCCACGCCCTCCTCCCTCATCACCTCATACAGACGGGTAACATAGCTGGGAACAGCATGAATGGCTGTCGTGCCGAAGTCCTTGATAAACTTGATCTGACGCAGGGAGTTACCGGCTGCGGCAGGAACGGTCAGCATGCCCAACTTCTCGGCACCGTACTGGAATCCCAAACCGCCCGTGAACATACCATAGCCGCTGGAGTTCTGGAAGACATCGTCAGGACGGAGGCCTACCATCCACAGGTTTCGTGCCACCTGGTTGGCCCACTCGTCCAGGTCCTTCTTAGTATGCAGAATAACGGTAGGGTTACCGGTTGTACCGCTGGAGGAATGCAATCGCACGCAATCCCTCAAGGGCACGCAGGACATCCCGAAGGGATACGTATCGCGCAAATCCTGCTTGGTGGTAAAGGGAAGCTTGCGTACATCCGCCAGCGTCTTGATATCATCGGGCGTGATGCCTGCCTCCGCAAATTTCTTCTGATAGAACTCGTTGTTCATGCAGTGGCGAACCGTCTTCTGCAGGCGTTCCAACTGCAATGCCTCAATCTCTGAGCGGGAAAGAGTCTCAACTTCCGGATTAAAATAATTTGAACTCATTAATTATTATTTTACTTCGTTTTCATGTATATATCCCCCGCCCTACAAAGGAGAGGACGGGGGAGGGTCCTCTTACAACTTTCTCTTATCTATCACATGAGCACTCTTGCCCTGACTGCGCTCGATGGTGCCGGGAGCCTTCAGCTGAACCTTAGCGGCAATGCTGAGTACGCTCTTCAGCTTGGCAGCCAGTTTCTTCTCCAGTGCCTCTACGGCAGCAGGTGTATCGAAGGTAGAGGTAAATACCTCCTGACGCAACTCCGCCTGAACCTGCAGGGTATCCAGATTGTTCACGCGATCCACCACCAGCAGGTAATGAGGCGCGAACTCGGGCAAAGAGAGGATAACGCTCTCCACCTGAGAGGGGAAGACGTTGATACCACGGATAATCAGCATATCGTCTGAACGGCCCTGAATACGTCCCATGCGCACATTGGTACGACCGCAGTCGCAAGTGCCGGGCAACAGGGTGCAGAGGTCGCGGGTACGATAACGCAGTACGGGCATACCCTCCTTGGTCAGGGTAGTGAAAACCAGCTCACCCGTCTGTCCTGCAGGCAGCGGCTCCAAAGTCGTGGGGTTGATAATCTCGGGATAGAAATGGTCCTCGTTGATATGAGACCCGTTCTGCATCTGACACTCGTAGCTGACGCTAGGGCCCATCACCTCTGAAAGGCCGTAGATGTTAAAGCCCTTAAGTCCCAGGCGGGCCTCAATCTCCTGACGCATGCTTTCCGTCCAAGGCTCGGCACCAAAGGCACCCACACGCAGTTTCAGGTCTTCCTTCCTGATGCCCAGCTTCTCCATTGTCTCTGCCAGATACAGGGCATAGGAGGGTGTACACGCCAAACCCGTGATACCCAGGTCGCGGATCAGTTTCAGATGCTTCTCCGTGTTACCCGTTCCGGCAGGGATTACAGAGGCGCCCAGGTGCTCCACACCATAGTGAGCGCCCAAACCGCCGGTGAAAAGGCCATAGCCGTAGGCAACGGAGAAGATATCGTCCCGGGTGACGCCATAGGCCGTCAGACAGCGGGCCATACACTCGCTCCACACACCAATGTCCTTGCGTGTATATCCTACGATAGTCGGTTTACCCGTAGTACCGCTGCTGGCATGAATACGGATAATCTCGCTCTGCGGAGCCGCCTGCAATCCAAAGGGATAGTTGTCCCTAAGGTCCTGCTTGGTAGTAAAAGGCAACTTAGTGATATCCTCGATAGTTTGAATATCATCAGGACGGATATCCAGTTCCTGCAGTTTATTGCGATAGAAGGGCACGTTGTGATAGACATATTCCACAATCTTATGCAGGCGTTTGCCTTGCAGCGCACTCCTCTCGTCACGACTCATGCACTCTTTGTTCGGGTTCCAAATCATTTCTTTTTCAGTTATTTAAGTTATTGTCCCATGCAAATTTACAACAAAATCTGCTTTCGGACAAATTCATTTTATTCTTTTTTTGTAGTTATGAAGTTAAGAAGTTATCGCTGCGTTCGCCCTTCGGGCAGTAGTTAAGCCATTACCTCAACAAACCACAACATTCGGCTTAACTTCTTAACTTCCCTAACTTCCTTTGTAGTTATGTAGTTATGAAGTTATCGCTGCGTTCGCCCTTCGGGCAGTAGTTAAGACGTTACCTCAACATACCATAACATTCGGCTTAACTTCTTAACTTCCCTAACTTCTTTAACTTCCCTTTAACTCCTCTTATAACATCCAAACATGCGTTCCACATCGGCTGCGGGCAGTTTCCTGGTAAAGAGGCTCACCAGCAGCACTACGGGGAAGCCGCCCAACATGGCTATGGCACCGCAATTGATGGGATTGATGGGGTTGCCCAACAACATATTGACAACGGTAAGACCCACGCCCCAGATGAAGCATGCCCATACGGATACCGGGGTAACGCCACGCCAGTAGAGGCCCAGCATGAAAGGAGCCAGGAAAGCACCCGCAAGGGCACCCCACGAGATACCCATCAGCTGAGCGATGAAGGTAGGCGGATTCAGGGCAATCATCAGGGATATGACGATGAAGAACACTATCAGCACACGCATCACAACCACCTTGCGCCGCTCCGTCTTCTCTGCAACAATATCATCGATGCTACCCTCCTCCACCTCGCCGGGCAGGGACTTCTTATCACGATAGATCAGGTCGAGGGTCATGGTAGAGCTGGAAGTCAGCACCAGCGAGGCCAATGTGGACATGGATGCGCTCAGCACCAGCAACACCACCAGGGCGATAAGGATATCGGGCAAGGTGATAAGCATAGCGGGCACGATAGAGTCAAAGGCAATCTTGCCGGTAGCTTCGTTGATAACAGGGTCATACAGGCGACCGAAACCGCCCAGGAAGTAGCAGCCACCAGCCACGATGAAGGCGAATATGGTGCTGATGACGGTGCCGCGCCTGATGGCGCTCTCATCCGTGATACTGTAGAACTTACCCACCATCTGGGGCAATCCCATCGTACCTAAGGACGTCAGGATAACCACACCCAGCAATCCCCAGGGGTCAGGTCCGAACCACGAGGCGAAACCGCCGTTCACGGCAGGATCGGCATCAGAGGGAATGGCAGCCAGTTTCCCCACCGCCGCTGTCAATCCGCCCTGCGCGTTCAGCACGGCAATGATGACAGCCACGATACCGAAGAGCATGATGATACCCTGGATGAAGTCGTTCATGGCCGTTGCCTTATAGCCGCCGATGATAACATAGACAGCCGTCAGGATGGACATGATGACGACACAATATTCATAGGGGATGTCAAAGCCCATCTCGAAGAGTCGTGAGATACCGCTATACACACCTGCCGTATAGGGAATCAGGAACACGAAGGCAATGATGGAGGCGGCCACACGCAAGCCCTGGTCGCTGAAACGGGTGCCGAAGAAATCGGGCATCGTGCGACTCTCGATATGCTGGGTCATCAGCTTGGTACGCCTGCCCAGGATAATCCATGCCAGCAGCGAGCCTATAACGGCATTGCCTATGCCTATCCAGGCGCTGGAGAGACCGTACCTCCAGCCGAACTGACCGGCATACCCCACGAATACCACAGCCGAGAAATAGCTGGTTCCGAAGGCGAAAGCCGTCAGCCAGGGACCTACGGCACGTCCGCCCAACACAAATCCGTCAACACTACTGGCCTGTTTACGGGAATAGATTCCCACACCAACCATTACAACCAAGAATATTATGGTTAAAAGAACTTTTATAATCATTGGAAATTAAACATTGAAAATTGAACATTTCACCCCTCGCCCACAGGAGAGGGGACGGGGGTGAGGCTTTTAATTAAATCTCACCTGCAGCTGGCACATTACAGCATGGCTATCGTCCTTGACGAAAGTATTGTTGGCCACAT
Organism: uncultured Bacteroidales bacterium; assembly: GCA_902775385.1. Taxonomy (GTDB): domain Bacteria; phylum Bacteroidota; class Bacteroidia; order Bacteroidales; family Bacteroidaceae; genus Physcousia. The sequence goes on along the minus strand of CACYMI010000047.1, from coordinate 577 downwards.
AGGCACTCTTATACACGTATTGCACCTGCACGCGGCACTTCTTGTAGAACCAATACTGAAGTCCGGCTATCGCCTTATGCTGGTTCATTCCCAGGGATGTATTAAAGTTGAAGTAGTCGTAACTGCTCACCAGCTCCAGCTTGGGTGTACCCAGGGGTATGGCACTTGTCAGATAGCCGCCCCTGCTTACCGCATCGCCGTCGATACCCTCCAGGTATTCGCCGTGAGCCTTGAACGCCTTGCATTTATAGTCAAAACCAAGTGTCCAACGGTTGCGCTTATAATCCTCCCCGTTCAGGATAGCAGGATTATAGACAGACGTCTTGCCGTCGGTAAGGATATTGTGTCCGCGACCTATCTGACCCGTTGCCACCAGGTTCAATCCCGCAACAGGGCGGTATTCCAGACGCGCTATGATATCCTTGAAGTTGTTACCGTCCTTCTTGTTGATACCCTGTCCGTTCATCACCTCCAACTCATAGTACAGTTTGCCGTTGTTGGTTTCGCCGAACAGAGAAAGTCCCAGGTCACGGCCGTACTGAACGCCCATCAGGGGGTCGCTACCGCAACCGGTCAG
>CACYMI010000046.1 GCA_902775385.1 uncultured Bacteroidales bacterium | reverse complement strand
AAGTGGAGCGACCTGAGCGGCCTGCTTATCCCTGTTTCGGAGGAGGAGCGTATCGTAGAGGCTATCAAGAGCGGCGAACTGAATACCATCGGTGCCATCCGTGAGGAATTCATCACCGCCAACAAGAACTACTCTGAGTACCGCTGGGCTTGGAGTTACCGTCTCATACGTGAGTACTATGGTATAGAAGGCGAGATTACGGAAAAAGACGCCGAGCGTGTGATGGAAGACTATATCACAGCCCGGCGTGCCTGGATTGCCGAGATCCGTAAGGATGCGGTCAAGGAATTCGAACTGGGCGATATTGATAAGAGCGTCCTGGACGAATTCCTTGAGGTGCTGGACAAAGAGGTGGAGTACGAGCGCCTTATGAAGTACGAGATGTAGTATCATAGGCATGGTAGTCAGCCTGCTCATGCCTGTTGTTTGTCCTTAGCGAGGCAATATATTTCTCCAGCAGCGGTATCAGAACCCCTTCTGATATATTGCCGCTGATGACGAAGGTAAAGTCGCCTGCGTTACTGAACCGCTGGGCTACCACCTGCATTACCAGGTCGTAGTTGATAACATCCAGTTCCTTTATGGTCAGTGCGCAGGCTGACTTGTCCTTCCCGTTCCCGTTCCCGTTAACACTCATCTCCTCACGTTTATGCTCACGCCAGCTGTTGAAGGCCGTCAGGTCCGTGCGCAGCGAGGTGAAGTACAAGTGGTTCAGCTGGAACATTGTCTCCAGCTCCCCCGGAGTAGTGCTGGATGAGATAAGCTCGCCGTACAAACCTATGTATGGCGTAACGCTTACCTTATGTCCCTTCAGCGTCTGCTGCAGCTCACGCTCACTGTAACGTCCCAGTCCGCTGACGTTCAGACACTCGTTCAGCACCTTCAGGTCAGCCGATGGGATGTTCGGGTACAGTGATGTTCCCCCGTTGCTCAGCGCATACATTGTAATCTCATTGGTGCGCTCGCTGTCCTGATGGAAGAGGACCGTTATACCGTTTGACAGCGTATAGCGTGTGAATCCGTTCCTGTTAGGCACATTCCTGACAATGCGGCCCGGTGCGGGCAGCTGCTGAATCAGGGATACGCTGTTTACTGTCTCAGCCGCAGGAGCCTCGCTCTCGGCAGATACGGTGGTGAAACTGCTGGTCAGTAACACACTCAGGCAAAACATGATCTTTTTCATTGTAGTAATCTTTAGTGGTTTAACTTCTTTCTACACGTATGTCGCAAGCCACTACAGAAAAACTACACTTTTGCCGAGAAATTTTGATTCAGAATTCAAATTCCAGTATTCAAGCCCTGCGTGTTACCGTTAACCAGGGTTCCGGGAGTTTAGCCTGGCTAGTATTCTTCATTCTTCACTCCTCATTCTTCACTCTTCATTCTTCACTCTTCATTCTTCATTCTTCACTCTTCACTTCCTTACGGATTCAGCGGTGTCAGCGGATAAACAATGTTTACGATAAGGATGTTAGCCGCCAGGATGATAAAGTTCATAGGCAGGCCGATACGTATGAAGTCGCTGAAGCGGTAACCGCCCGGGCCGTACACCAGCATGTGGGTAGGCGAGCCGATAGGTGTGGCAAAGCTGCTGCTCACGCTAATCATCAGAGCGATTAGGAAGGGGAAGGGCTCGTAGCCCAGCTTCTCAGCCGCATTGAACATGATAGGGAAGAACATAGCGCCTGCCGCCGTATTAGAGATAAACTCCGTGATGAAAGTACCCACCAGGCAGATAGCCGTCATCACCACAATGGGATTGGTGCCGCATACATCCAGTATGCCGAAGGCCATACGCTCTGCGATACCCGTCTTCTGGATAGCCAGCCCCAGTACCACAGATCCGGCAAATACCATAAGGATATCCCAGTTGACAGACCTCATGGCCTGATCGGCCGTACAGCAGCGCAGCAGCAGCATAGCGGCGGCAGCCAGGAACGCACATTGCAGCAACGGCATAACACCCAGTGCGGAAATCACCACCATAGCCAGCATGATGGTAGTTGACAGAATCGTCCTGGCTCCGATATTGGGCACCTCAGGCGAGTCAAAGAACTGCATCTGCGAGGACAGACTGGCCGTATTGATGCTGATATTGGCCGGACACTCAAAGAGCAGCGTGTCACCAGCCTCCAGCCTGACATTGCGCGGTGACTCGGCAATGCGCTGACCGCGTCGGGACACAGCCACCAGCACCATGTTGTTATCCTTCTCAAAGGTTCCCTCACCGATGCTCTTGCCGATCAGATTGCTGCCGAAGGTCACGTAAGCCGTACGGAACTGACGGTTCTTCTCAATCTCATTCATCGAGAACACATAGTGGTCCGCATTCACCAGCCCGTGACTCTCCTTCAGGTTCAGAATCTCATCCACCTGTCCCGAATATACCAGGCGGTCGCCGCCCATGATAGGCTCATCCTCCGGAACGGGTGACACTACCGTGTCAAAATGTACAAGTTCTATCAGACTGCCGCCCCTGACGTTCACCAGTCCTGCCTGCCCTATTTTCTTACCGATAAGCCGGCTGTCAGACGGAACCAGCAACTCCACCGTATATTCCGAAGTAGCCTCAAAGGCATTCTCGGGCGCTTTGCGCTCAGGCAGCAGCCGACGCAAGGCGATAATGGACAGAATGCCCACAAACAGGCAGAACAGACCGGGGATAGCAGTAGCCATGATGTTCATGGTATGTCCCGTATTGTCAGCATACAGCCCCGAGATAATCAGGTTAGGCGGCGTGCCGATAAGCGTACACACACCACCCATTCCAGAGGCATAGCTCAGCGGAATCAGCAGTTTGGAGGGTGAAATGCCCAGTTTCCTGGACCACATCTTGACAATGTTCACAAACAGTGTCACCACCGTAGTGTTGCTCAGGAACGAGCTCAGCGCTGCCACGGGCAGCATCAGCCTTACTACCGCCTTGCAGTAGCTGTCGGGCTGCCCCAGCAGATGCTTCACTATCCATTGCAGAACCCCCGTATAGGTAAGTCCCGCCACAACCACAAACAGTACACCTATTACCACCACCGAGGTGGAGCTGAAACCCGAGAAGGCCTCCTTGGCATCCAGCACTCCCGTAACGAACAGGACTGCGATGGCAGCCAGGAAAACCAAGTCGGCACGCAGCTTGGTAAACAGCAGAACGGTGAACATGGACAGCACCGTTACAATTGTAATCCAGGCATGAAGGTTGAATCCCAGAAATACAATATTCTCCATCATGATATAAATTCAAAGATGTTACAGAAACCGGTTATGGAAAATACCTCACGGACCTTCTCATTGATACCTTTTATATATACGTGTCCTCCCTTTTCCTGCGCATTCTGCAGGATACCCAGGAAGATACGCAGTCCGGCTGACGAAATATACTCCAGCAGCGTACAGTCAATGATAATGTCCTTTCCCTCCACATCGTTAAGGGGGCGCATCGCCTCCTCAGTCTCAGCTGCGGCAGCCGTATCCAGGCTGCCCTCCAGCATGGCAATCATCTTGCCGTCTAATTCTTGAATCGTTGTTTTCATTGTTATTTATTTTTTTAGCGGTTAGCGGTTAGTGGTTAGTGGTTAGTGGTTAGCGGTTAGCGGTTAGTGGCCCAGCCATGGCTGGAACGTCAACGATAACAATTTAACCCTTTAACCCTTTAACCCTTTAACTTTTTAACCTTATTAGCGGTTAGGGGAGGAAGCGTTTTCCTCAGTGTCAGGATGTTCCTGCCGTCCGCCCGCTCATAGTTCATCGAGTCCATATTCTGGCGTATGATATGGATGCCCAGTCCGCCTATGGCCCTCTCTCTGGCCGGACGCGTAGTATCGGCCTGCTGCTGAATGGTAGGGTCGAACGGTTTGCCGCTGTCGGTAATGGTGAATCTCAGCCGCGTGGCATTTGCCGCCGCCTCAATTTCAATCTCGCCCCGTTGTCCGGCAGGATACGCATACTTCATCACATTGACCACAGCCTCCTCCACAGACACTTTCATCCGTGCGGTAAAGATATTGTCCAGCTGCAGTCTGGCGCATATCCCTTCTACGAAGGCATTCAGCCGGCGCGTCTCGCTGACGTCGTTGGTCAGACTGATCCGCTCACGCATCAGCACATCACTCTTAGGCCTGATGTACTGGACAGCCATCATCGTCAGGTCGTCGCTCTGTTCGGCATCCCCCACAAACTGATGAACCGCATCCGTCATCCTGTCTATAAGCTGCCGGGGCTCCTGCTGTTTCTCAGCCAGTGCCCGGGCTGCCACCTCATTCACACGGCTCATCTCGAACTGCGCTTTCTCCCTGTTCATCGCCTCCGTCAGTCCGTCAGTAAACAGGAATATGGTAGTTCCGGTGTTAATCTGCGCCTCCTGCGGCGTGTATTTCCATGAAGGCATGAACCCCACCGGGATATTCGTGTCACACGGCAGCTGGCCTATACCGTCGCCCACCAGCAACGGTGCGTCATGGCCCGCATTGCAGTAATGCAGATGTCCCGTAGGCAAGTCCAGTACTCCTACAAACAAGGTAACGAACATGTGTATCTTGTTCATGCCCGCCATCGTTCTGTTCATGGTCATCACAATGTTGTGCGGCATCGACTCTTGAACCGACACCGTGCGGAACACCGCCCTGGTCACAGCCATGAAGAGCGAGGCCGGCACACCCTTTCCTGATACGTCGCCGATGCAGAAGAACAGTTTCTCGTCACGGAAATAAAAGTCAAACAGATCGCCGCCTACATCCTTGGCCGGAGTCAGCGAGGCATACAGCTGAACGTCATCCCGGTCGGCCCGTGTGGGGAACTTGTCAGGCAGCATACCCATCTGGATAGCGCTGGCAATGCGTATGTCCCGGTCGATGGAAGCCTTCTGCGCCGTAGTATCCTTCAGCTCCTCAATGTACCTTACCAGCGACTGCTGCATATCCGCAAACGAGTTGCTCAGCTGCCCTATCTCATCTATACGCTTGAAGTCGGGCAGCTTGGCGTCAAACTGGCCCGACGCGATGTGCTCTGCCTCCTCAGCCAGCTGGTGCAGCGGGCTCAGCTCACGGGTAATCACACGGATAAAGATATACAGCATCAGCAGTAATCCCGCGCAGACGATAGATGTCACGGCGTGGCGTACACGGTTGAACCCGCTGAAGATATCACTTTCAGGACATACAATCGCCATTGAGCAGCCCGTCTTCCCCAGCGGTTTGTAGAACACGTAGCAGTACTTACCGTTCACATCCATGCGTTTCATTCCCTCCTCGCCCCGCTGCATGGCATGGCCCAGCGCTATCGCAGCCGTGTCAGGGTGCTCCAGACTCTGGGTAAAGATACTCTGGCAGGTCAGTTTGGTGCTGTCCGGATGAACAAAGAAAGTGCCTCCGCGTCCCGTCATGATACTATAGGAGTTAGGGTAAGGCTTCGCATCCGATATGGTATTCGAGAGCCAGTTCAGGGACAGACTGGTATTGATGACACCAATGATCTGCCCGTCACCGTCCTTCAGCGCCTGGCAGTAGCTCGTCACCATCTCATACGTGCCAGTAGGCGCGTCATAGTCAATGTAAGGCTCCGTCCAGCACGGTTTATTGCTCAGCGTAGCCATCAGGTACCAGTCCATATAGAAGTATTTGTAGCTGTCGCTTCCTCCCTGAATGGTACGGATGCTGTCACCCTCATGCTTCGTATAAGCCGAGAAGTAAAGCCCCTCTTCCGGGAAATGGTAAGGCTCAAAGGCAATAGAACAGTTATAGAAGTCCGGGTTGTTCAGCATCATGTCCCGACTGAGCACAAACATCGTTCCCGGATTGTCTGTATGCTGCTCCACCAGCCATCTGGTCATGTTCGAGGCCACCTCCACCCGGTTCAGGATACCCTCCACACGCAATGACGTCTTGTCCAGAATCTGTGTGGCCCGGTTGATAGCCTCCTGTCGGATTGCCTCGCGCGACTGGTAGAACAGGAAGCTCAGCGCGGCAACGAAGATGCCGGCGGCGAACAACACCACCCACAGGCTTACCCTTACAGACAGGCTCCGGCGTATTCTATGAATGATTCCCATTTTTCTTTAGTGGTTAGAGGTAAGAGGTTAGAGGTAAGAGGTTAGGGGTTAGCTCCTCATATTTCACCTCACGGCCAATCAGGAGATTCTCCTTCATCAACCGGCTGGCCTGTTTCACCATATCCGGCCTCAGGCGGAACTCACGTTTACCCGTCTCGCGATCCAGCTGCAGGCGTAGAATCTCCTTCAGCATCAGCCGCTGCAACACCCGGTTCGTGGCAATGCGGTCCCTGTTCACATAACGCATTACTATATCCAACGCCTCCTCAGGGTGAGCAGCCGCCCACTCCCAGCCCTTGCGACTGGCCTGCGCAAAGCGCAGCGCCTGGTCCCGGTGTCTCAGGTAATAATCACGGGTCATATACACCCCGTCCTCCTGCACATTGTAGCCATGGTCACTGAACCGGTATACATTCTTCTCGCTAATCTCCATACCGGCCTGCCTCAGCTGATAGAACTCGTTATAGCTCATCGCCAGGGTAGCATCAAGCACACCTGATACAAACAGGTTAACGTTCTGGGCAAAGTGTATCCACTGATAATCCAGATGATGCCTTTGGCTCATGCATATAGCCAACTGTCCGAACCCTACGCTCCAGATACCTACACGCGCCCCCTTCTGTTTCAGCGGATTCTTGCCGCGGGCCGATATAATGACCATCGCATTGTTCATCGAGGTCTGCAGGATATTCACCAGAGGGGTGCCATCGGCCACCATCTCTATTGCCTGGCATAATTGCAGTGTCGTAGCCTGGCAGTCGCCTGTGCGCATACGGCTCATGGCGGGCAGTGTTACAGTCGGATGTTCTATCCGCACCTTCACACCCGCCTCACGGTAGAAACCCTTCGCTTCTGCCACATAATAGCCGGCAAATTGCGCCTGAGCAGTCCACTGGGGGGTAAATACAATGGTATCGTCCTGCGCCGCCAGCAACTGCCCCACAGTCATCAGGGCACTGAATATCCATGGTTTAAGTAATCTCATTCCAGGCTCTTTGTTTTCATGATACTGCAAAGATACAAAAAATAATTTTTACAACCTCCGTTTTCCCTGCAAAAAATGAAAACAAGTTTTATAACTATCCACTCTCAACTTGCTCCTCACTTTTGGCGGTGAGCTGTAAATTTTCTTTCATTTTATTTTGTGCGCGTATTGAAAATGTTTACCTTTGCAAACATTAACTTGACAAAATCGAAATGAAAGCACGTTTATACCTTCTGATTATATTCCTGTTGGGATGCATTGGCAATGTGTTGGCCGATACTGTCCTTGAGGACGGCACATACACCATTTCCTGCACCAAGCTGAACGGTTATCTGGGCCTTGGTTCCTATCATGGCGTAAACCCTTATATATATTATGTAGAGGGATCGCAGGACAAGACGGAGGATGCTTACTGGATAATCACCCATACGGAGCAGGGATATACCTTCCGTAACAAGGCTACCGGTCAGTTGCTGGTCTTTACGACCGGGCGTGATGATTTGTACTATAAGTATATGACTCTTTCTGACCAGCCGTGGGGTGACGGGTCAGAGTACTGGAATATCATCCAGGGCAGTGACGGCGCCTACTGCGTGCAGAGTACTATCAGTACGGATTATTACTGGAACCTGCGCGCCGGAACCAATATGCTGGGTACATACAAGGGCAGCAACGGCAGCAGCGACAATGAGCGCTATACCTTCCGGAAACAGGAAGATACCCCGACTCCGGGGCCCGTTACCCCGGATATACCGTCTTTCCCGCCGGCCCTGCACGTGTGGCTCTCCAACGGAAGGATGGAGGCTTATCCCCTGGAGCTGGTGAAGGATTACACCCGGGCCGATGGCAAGCTGGTGGTGGAGACTACCTACGGTGCCTCGTTCACCTACGCCCTCACTACCGTGGACAGCATCAGCGAGCACACACCGGACTTCCCCGTCTTTCAGTCATACAAGTTCAACAACAAGTTCAATGACCAGCTCTTCACCGATGCTGAGGGCCAGATTACTGGCGATACCGTATTTGTAACCGTTGCCGCCATCGGCAAGCGCCTGACCCCCTCCTTCCAGATAGCGGATGAGAATGCGGCGGTCTATATCGGTAACCAGCGGCAGACAAGCAAGGAGAGCCGTCTGCGCTTTGACAAGGACATCTTTTATACTGTTACCCGTGAGGGTTACACGATTCTTACCCCTGAGGAGGACAACAAGTACTTCCAGCGCCCCTACGGACGTATCGTACGTGTGAGCGTGAACTGGCTGACTGACCAGGCCCGGGTACCCGCTATATACATCAATACCGCCGACGGGCAGGCCGTAACCAGCAAGGACTACTTCAAGGATGCCACCATCCGCATTGACGGTCAGGGCATCTTCCCCTCCATGGAGGAGACATACGTCCAGATCAAGGGTAGGGGGAACAGCAGTTGGGGATGGGCCAAGAAGCCCTATCGCATCAGGTTCGAGACTTCCATGAAGCCTTTAGGCATGACCAAGGGCAAGAACTGGGTGCTCCTGGCTAACGGCATTGGCGGCTCGCTGATGGCAAACGCCATCGGCATGAAGGCCGCCAACCTTATGAAGGCATCCGCCGCCAACCACATTGTACCCGTGGACCTCTACCTCAACGGTGAGTACCGGGGCAGCTACAACTTTACCGAGAAGGTGGGCTTTGCCAACAACAGCGTGGATCTGGCGGATGAGACCGCCGCCGCCATGCTGGAGCTGGATTCCTATTACGACGAGCCCGACGGGCAGAAGTTCCGCTCGCAGCCTTACAGCCTGCCTATCAATATTAAGGAACCTGAGTTTGCCGAGGGTACGACGACCCTTACGCTTACCAGGATACAGCGTGACTTCAATAACTTCTTGCGTACGCTGTATAAGGGGCAGGATATATCGCAGTATGTGGATATCCGCCAGCTCTCCCGCTTCCTGATGGTGAATGAACTGGTCTGCAACTTTGAGCTTTATCATCCCAAGAGTACCTTCTGCTACCGCGAGAACTTTGATGCAGACAGCAGTAAGTACATCTGGGGCCCCGTTTGGGACTTGGACTGGGGCTTCGGTTACGAGCAGGGGCGTAACTACTTTAAGAATAATACTACCAGTAACTTCTGGACTGAAATGCCCAACTTTGAAGCCAGGCAGTTCCTGCAGGACCTCCGCTGGAACTATGAGCCCATGTGCCAGCTGTACAAGCAACTGTGGGCCCGGTTCCTGGAGGAGGATCTTCAGGAACTCGTAGAGTACTGTCAAGACTACTATGACTTTGCCTGCAACTCCTTTATCATGAACCGCGACAAGTGGGGCGACCGTACCGACTATGCCCAGCAGGCCCGCGATGCCGCCGGCTGGATTCGGACACGCGCCAATCAGATTTATCAGGACATTCTGGATGACGTACGTCCCCCGAAGCCCGAGCCCGTAGAGCCCGTTGAGTTTGCCGCCAACAAGCTGTACACCATCTCCTGCCCCCGGGGAGACCTGATTCTGAGCTATGACTACAAGGGTCTGGAGGCCGGACAGAGTGCCTGGTGGACTGTCTATGACTATGAGAAACAGTTTGCCATCATCAATATCGAGGGTAACAACTACCTGTACAGCCCTTACCTGAAGAAATACCTCCGTACCGGCAATGTCTCCAACGGAGAGTGGGTAGATGAGTTGGGCTCGCCCATTTATTTTGACACCTCTCATCCCCAAGGCGACTACCTGTATATGATGAGCACCCTCACCACATCCGGTGCTATACAGTGGTTCAACAATAACAGCAAGACCATCATCATCAACAACTACAGCACTCCTGATGACGGTGACCGATGGAAGATTACCGAGGCCGGAGACTTTGATCCCACCGAGGCCATCCTCATAGCCCAGTCCAGCATGATGGCAGTGACCATGAACCTGATGTACGACGGTCAGGTCATAGCCTCCGAGACACGTAAGCTGCCCTACGGAGCCGAAATGCCCGAGACGCCTGCCCAATGGAGCAATGCCTTTGTAATGGTTACCCCCATAGGTACCCATCCCTATATGGTAGAGGAGAGCACGACCGTAGATTATGAGGCAGAGTGGATAGGTCCCTTCGACTTCACTACCTCTGAATCGGATGCCAGATGGTATAACATGACCATCCGCAATGAATACATGGTTGGCAAGACACCGTCCGAGCCCTATTATCCCGTATCCGTGCAGAGCGTGGATACGCTGGGCATGCTCACCTACCAGTGGGCCTTCGGCGGTAACCCCTACAGGGTAAAGCTGTACAACCGCTCCACCGGCCTGAGCCAGGTGCTCACCCTTGCGGGGTCCAGTGTAGTGATGCGTCAGGGCAATTATGAATGGGAGCTTGTCCCCAATGCCAACGGCTTTGCCCTTCGGGTGCCGGGAACGGCCAACACCTGCCTTAACCAGTTCGGCGGTCCCACAGGTCCCCTCAGTATCTGGAATGATGCTGCCAGCCTGACGGATGCCGGGTCCACCCTTAGTGTTATCGAGGCTCCCGACTCCGACATGATGGACGGAATGGATGAAATTCATGATTCAAGATTCAAGATTCAGAATACAAGGGGAGTCTATGACATAGGCGGCAGAAGAATGGATTCCTCACTCTTCACTCCTCACTCTTCACTCAAACGAGGTATTTACATCGTTAACGGCAAAAAGTACGTAGTGAGATGAGCCTGCTTTTCTCCGGAATTATTCACATAAGGGAAAATATTTCTGTATAAACTTGCTTTCCCCAGTCGTATCGCATTATCTTTGTGGAAGAAATAAAAGACTCAACTGAAATGAAAGATAAAATGATAAATATAATGAATGAGATAATACATACACATACAGATGATACAGCGGTTTTCTGAATACACGTGCGCGCGCAGGACTCTGTATTTCGCGAAAAAAAAAGTTCCTGCGCGCGCGTGTATGTTTAAAAACTACTGTATTATCTGTATCTGTATGTATTTTATATGTAGTAAGTATAATAGTAAGAGGAGTAAAGTATATAGTTAAGGTAGCGGAAAGCTGATAGTTTACTGTTTACTATCCTCTTGCTTTTTTTACCGCAATAACTAATAATCCTATTCATATTTGTGCGGTTAACATTATTTAACACGCACAATTGCCTTCCTGAAGAAATATGTTATAACTTCGCAGGCATAAACCCGGAAAATAAGAGAACAATAAACATATTAACCTAAGTAATTAAACTAAAACAAGTAAAGATGAAGAAATTTGGTTTAACAGCACTTGCCCTTCTTGCACTTTGGGGAGGGAATCTATGTGCTCAGGTGGGCTACACCTATGACAGTGCTTCCAACAACAACTTCTCGAAAGCTTTTGATGGAAACATAAACACTAAGTTCGAGGGCGGCAACCTTGCTGGCAACTGGATGATTATCAAGACGGCTGACAGTCAGCCCCATGTTGTAAAAAGCTATGCCATTTCGACTCACGATGATGGAAGCTGGCCCAATCGTGCTCCTAAGACCTGGACGCTTGAAGGCTCCAACGACAAGTCGAATTGGACGCTTATTGACCAGGTGACAAATGACCCCATCGAGAACAAGAACTACACAACATTCACCTTCAAAGATCATTTCAACTTTAATGCATACACCTATCTCCGTTTCACCATGCTCACCATGAAGGGTACGGGCTGGACTCAGATTGCCGAGTTTGCTGTGACAGATGTCCCAGAGGCTGATGTGGAGACCTTCCGTGCTAGTAAGAAGACTGAATACCAAACGAAAGTTTCAGAGTTACAGGCTGAAGTTAATAACTTTAAGTCGACATTGGGCGAGGATGACCCTTGGACTTTGGAGTTTATTAGCAAGTGCGAAGGTTTGAGCGATTTGCTCAATGCAACGACAGCAGACTATAACTACGAAGCCTTCGGTAGTGCATACAATATTGCCAACACTATGGTGTCATTGAAAAACCAATTCACAGGTTCTTCGTATTCTGCCATCGATGGCTCTGCAACATGGGGTGACGGCCATTGGACACAGCTTTTCGACGGTAAGGATGGCAGAGAAGGCAGAGAAGGTACCAAGTGGGGTGCTCACTTCTCAAGCAATGATGCTAAGCAGTATGTCATTTTCCGTGTTAAGGAAGCCTTTAAACCTTTCTTCTACAAGCTTGTAACAGGTGGAGACACCAAGACTTACAAGGGACGTAACTGGAAGACATGGAATGTTTATGGTGCAAACTTTGAATCTTTAGCAGATGCTACATACGATCCTTCAAAGTGGACAAAGTTGGATGCAAGAGAAAATATTACAGAAGAGTACCTCCCCTTCGAGAACAACTATCCTGCTTCCTTCAACTTCAACCAATATCCTGAAGGATTGCCTGAATCATATCTCTACTATATGATAGAAGTTATTGATTCTTATACAAGAGACCAAGGAACTCAAATGAACGAGATGGCTCTCTGCACACAGGCAGAATTCGATGCAACTCGCGCCCCGTTGGTAGCAGAGTTCAAAGACTTCGATACCACAAGACCTATTGAATCTGACTTTGAAGACGAGTTAACTCAGTTCAATACTCTGTTTAATCAGTTGAAGACAACTGCAGATGCTATACAACTGACTAAGCTGTACAACCAATGTGTTGCCCTTCGTACTGTCCTTGAGGCTAACATGGATTGGGTTGAACTAAATACCGCTGCTACACCTATTGATGGCGTATATCAACTGGGTACAGCTGCCAATTTGGTTCTTTTCTCTAAAGCTGTTAATGGAGGTAAGGGTAATTTGAATGCTGTTTTGACTGCTGACATTGACCTGAATGATGTTGCGATGGATCCTATTGGTACATCAGACAATCCTTACAAGGGTACCTTTGATGGTCAGGGCAAGGCAATTAAGAATTACACCTACAATCATTCAGATGAAGATAATGCTGGCCTCTTCGGTTTAACCTCTGGTGCAACCATCAAGAAGGTATTACTCTCTGGTGCAAATATTAATGGTAATGCCAATGCAGCTGGTCTCGTTGGTAATGCTCAGAAAGCTACAACAATCGAGAATTGTGCTGTTGTTGACTCAAGGATTGAGGGCCGCGACCATGTGGCTGCCATTGCTGGTAATGCTAAAGAGGAAACTGTGATTAGAAATAACTATTCTGATGCAGAGATTGTTTCCCGTCAGTATCAGGCAGGCGGTATGGTCGGTACCATCTTCTCTGCTACCATTGAGAAGAACCTCTTCGCTGGTACAGTAACCTGTCAGAATAATGGTATTGCTTGTGGTCTTGTTTCACGTATCGATGGCATAGCAAGTCCCGCTCCTGTAGTTCGTAACAATATGGTTGCTGCTTCGGCTATTACAGGTGGCGAAACCCATTCTATCATTAAAGCAGATTGGGAGGATCGCCCAGTTACTTTTGCTGACAACTACACATTGAAGAGTATTGTATATACAGAAGGTGGTAAGGTTGTACAAAAGAACTTGACTAACAAGGATGACCTGAACGGTATGCAGGTAACTGACAAGGAAGCTACTTGCAAGAGCTTCTATGAGACTCTTGGTTGGGACATGGAGAACGATTGGAAGTTCCTTGCTGCTGGTCAGTTCCCCGTTCTGGCTTATATGGATGCAAATGTTCCCGCTCCTCAGGAGATCACAGTTTCTAAGTTCGGCTATGCAACAGTTGTTGCCGAGAACGAACTTGATTTCACTGATTCTGAGGCTAAGGCTTACATCGCTCAAGTAAAGGTTGCTCCTGATGAGACTCTATATGTTCACTTGGAGCCTATTACTATTGTTCCTGCTGGTGAGCCATTCGTCGTTAAGGCAGCTGCCAATACTTACAATATTCCCGTTGCTATAGAGTGGGGCGTAGCAGAGGGTAACGACCTTAATGCTTCTAAGACAGACATTGTTGCTGATGGAACACAGTATGTCCTGGCTAATGCAGCAAATGGCGTTGGTTTCTACAAGGCTGAGGGTAACATCCCTGCTGGCAAGGGTTATATTGAACTCGACGGTATAGGTCCATTGGTTAAGGCTCTCTTCTTCGCTGAAGATGGCGAGACCGCTATTAATAACGTGAACGTCAACGATAACGTCAACAATGCTGCTATTTACAACATTGCTGGTCAGAAGTTGTCTAAGCTGCAGAAGGGCATTAATATTGTAAACGGACGCAAGGTCCTTTATTAAAAAGCCTCACCCCTAACCCCTCTCCGAGGAGAGGGGAACTAGGAACAATGGTTAAAGTAAAGATGTCAAACTAAT
>CACYMI010000045.1 GCA_902775385.1 uncultured Bacteroidales bacterium | reverse complement strand
GGACTGAAGGTAATTGAGGATGTGGCACAGGCGCATGGTGTACGCTATAAGGGTAAGGTGGCCGGTAACCTGTGTGATGCTGCCGGCGTAAGTTTCTACCCGGGCAAGAATCTGGGCGCATTGGGTGACGCAGGCTGTGTGACTACCAATGATGCCGAGCTGGCCCGTATTGTCAGGACGATGGCCAACTACGGCAGTGCCAGGAAGTATGAGAATGAATACAAGGGACATAACAGCCGTATGGATGAGATTCAGGCTGCTGTGCTGTGTGTGAAGCTGCCTTACCTGGATATTGACAATGAACGCAGGCGTGAGATTGCCCTTATGTATGACAAGGGGATTACGAATCCGCTGATTACCAAGCCGCTGGCGGCTAAGCATGCCGAGGAGAATGTTTACCACATCTATCCTGTAAGGTGTCCTAAGCGCGATGAACTGGCTCAGTTCCTGAAGGAAAGGAATATACAGACAGTGGTGCATTATCCTATACCGCCTCACCGGCAGAAGGCATATAGCGAGTGGAATGGATTGAAGTTCCGTATCTCGGAACGTATCCATCAGGAAATCCTGTCACTTCCTATCTCACCTGTCATGACGGATGATCAGGTGAAGCGTGTGATTGATGCGGTGAATGCCTTTACCACTGTTGTCTAATCCAGTTCCACAACGGTTATGCCGGCTCCGCCGAACTGTACATGCTCGTCATGTGCCGAGGCTACGCCGGATACGGTACTGAGGTACTGGCGTATGAGCTGACGCAGGGCACCGGTGCCTGTTCCGTGCAGGATGCGTACCCTGCCGGCACTGACCAGTATGGCGTCATCTATGAAGTGCATAACGGCCTGGAGCGCTTCCTCGCCGCGCATACCGCGTACATCTATGTCCTGATGAAAGTTGAGATGCTTCTCACGTACCTGGTTCTGTGTCTCCCTTCCTACGAATGAGACAATCTGTACGGAGCGGTCCTCCTTCTCCTTGGGCTTTGCAGGTTGCAGGCGTGACAGCTCTACCCTGGTGCGTACCATTCCGAAGGTGACAGTGGCTTTCTGCCCGCTTATTTCCTCGATGACGCCGACTGTGGTCTGACCCTTGAGCCGGACGGTGGATCCCTTTTGGAGAGTTGAGAGTTGAGTGTCGGAAGTTGAGAGTTGAGAGTTGACAGTTGACAGTTGGGAGTTGACAGGTGACGTTGACGTTGACGTTTTTCCGTTCTTACGTTCCTGCTTCCTCTTCCTACGCTCCTGAATCTGCTGCATCTTGCGTTCTATCATCAGATCATGTTCGTGCTTCTGCTCTTCCTCGAGTTGCGCGCGGAAATCCTCTATCTCCTGGCGGGCTTTCCGGGTGCGGTCCTTCTGGGCCTGTGCCTCCTTGATCTCGCGTATGGTCTTCTCCACAACGGCATTGCTGTCCTGCAGGATCTGCTCGGCCTGTTTCTTGGCCTCGCGTATGATTTCCTTACGCTTCTCTTTCAGCTCGGTCATCTCCTTCTCGTAACGCTGTATGGTGCTCTCCATCTGCTTCTCCTGCGAGTGGATGGTCTGGCGCTTGCCTTCCCAGTAACGTTTGTCGCGTGTGATGTCCAGCAGGTATTTGTCGGCATTTACGTAATCCTTGCCTACAATCTCGGTTGCATCGGCAATGACTTCCTCGGGTATTCCTATCTTACGGGCAATCTCCACTGCGAAACTGCTGCCCGGGTTGCCTATCTGAAGCTGGAAGAGGGCCTCCATGCGGTGACGGTCATATAGCATGGCTCAGTTTACTACTCCCGGGGTATCCTCGGCAAAGTGCTTGAGGTTCTGGTAGTGTGTGGTGATTACGCCATAGGCACCGTCACGGACGAAGCATTTGAGTACGGCCTCGGCAATGGCTCCGCCGATGGTAGGTTCCGTGCCGCCTCCGAACTCGTCGATGAGCAGGAGGCTGTGCGGGTTGCAGCCGCGCATCATATTCTTCATATTCAGCAGATGGCTGCTATAGGTACTGAGGTCATCCTCGATGCTCTGTTCGTCACCGATATCTATGAAGATGTCCTTGAAGATACCGCACTTAGAGTTCTCGCCCATCGGTACGGGCAGTCCGCACTGTAGCATGTACTGCAGCAGGCCTACCGTCTTGAGGCAGACGCTCTTTCCGCCGGCATTGGGGCCGCTGATGACCAGGATGCGCTGCTTGCGGTTCAGTTCTATCTCCAGGGGGACTATCTTCTTGCCCTGCTTCTTCAGGTTGAGGGCCAGTAGGGGATGCCGGGCAAGGGTCCAGTCGATAAGGGGATTCTTGTCAATCTGGGGGGATATGCCGCCTATCTGGTCGGCCAGGTGGGCTTTGGCCCGGACAAACTCAACATCGGCCAGGAATTCATATCCGCGAACCAGTTCCGGAATATTAGGGCGCAGCAGTTCGGTAAAATCCTTCAGGATACGGATGACCTCGCGTTTCTCCTCGGCCTCCAGTTCCCGGATATGGTTGTTTACCTCAACCACCTCAGCCGGTTCTATAAATACCGTCTTACCCGTTGAGCTCTCGTCATGGATGATGCCTTTCAGCTTACGTTTCATGGCAGGAGCTGCGGGGATGACAAGCCGTCCGTCCCTAAGTGTTGGAACCACATCCTTATCCACCCATCCCTCGGCCTGTGCCGCCTTGAGGATCTTGTTGAGCGTCCGGCTGACGCTTCCCTCGTGACGGCGCAGTTCCTGACGGATAGAGGCCAGTTCCGGACTGGCATTGTCACTTATGCGTCCGTAACGGTCCAGTATCTGTTCGGCACGTTTGGTGATGGAATGGAAGGTGAAGACACCTTCTGTCAGTTTATGCAGGGCGGGGTAGACTGGCTGCTCTCCTTCCTCTTCGTTGCGCAGGATCGCTACCCATGAATGCAGGGTGCGGAGTGAAAGATACAGGGTGTGCAACTCCTTCTCATCCATGTGTACGCCATCAATGCGAATGCGTTGGATAGTGGAACGAAGGTCAAAGAAGTCCTGCTCGGGCAGTTCGGTTACCTCGGCCATGATACGGCGGAATTCCTGAACCTGCTGGTGCAGCAGGCGTATCTCATCAGCCTTAGTGAGGAAGGTCATTTCCTCTACACGGCTCTTTCCCAGCGTGCTCAGGCAATGTCCGGTGAGCAGCTGGCGTATCTCGGCAAATCCTATCTTCTGCTCGAAGTGCTGTGGATAAATCATTTGGAGTCTGTTACTTCAAGTTTTTCTCTGGGTACATTGTGTTCCACCATGTGGGGTCATCCTGCAGCCAGCGGGCAAACCATGCCATGATACTGTCATGCCAGCGGATGCGCTTGTTGTAGTCAAGGATGTGGTGATTCTCTCCCTCAACGGTTATGAAGGCCGTCTCCTTACCCAGAATTTTCAGGGCGGTAAACATCTGGATACTCTCGTTAATGGGCACATTGGTATCGGCCCCGCCATGCATGAAGAGGATTGGTGTCTTTACCTTATCGGCATTGAAGAGTGGGGCGTGACCGCTATACAGTTCCATATTATTCCAAGGGTAGGAGTTGGCCGCCGCAGTCGTGTTGTACGTGTAGCCCCAGTAGCCGAATCCCCAGTAGCTGGCGGGGTTGCTGATGCCCGCATGGCTCATGGCTGCCGCGAAGATATCCGTCTGCGTCTGCAGGTACATCGTCATAAAGCCGCCGTAGCTGGCACCCATACAGCCGATCTTCTTCTCGTTCACAAAGGGGTGCTCCTTGCAGAACTGCCTGGTCCCCTGAATGATATCATCGGCTGTATAGTCACCGTAGGCATTCACATGACGTGCGGCAAACTCCTGACCGAAGCCGCTGCAGCCGGAGGGTTGTATCACATATACCACATAGCCCATCGCAGCCCATTCCTGAAAGTTGTAATAGCTGTCCAACATACGTCCTACGGGCGAGCAGCCTCCGTAGTAATATACCAGCATGGGGTATTGCTTAGTCTCATCGAAGAACGGTGGCAGGTAATAGCAGCCATAGATGCTGTCGCCGCGTTCCGCCTTAAAGTTCCAGTCATAGCATTTACCCAGACGGATGTCCTTCAGTCGGGTCGGGTTCAGGTCGCACAGCAACCTCTCCTTTCCCGTCTTCAGGTCGCGCAGCCAGCAGCGGTCTGTGCTCATGCTGCTCTCG
Source organism: uncultured Bacteroidales bacterium (assembly GCA_902775385.1). GTDB lineage: Bacteria > Bacteroidota > Bacteroidia > Bacteroidales > Bacteroidaceae > Physcousia. The sequence goes on along the minus strand of CACYMI010000045.1, from coordinate 16,265 downwards.
CCGATATATGCCAGACAGGGTTTTTCCTTAGCCAGACTGTAGCTTCCGTATATATAAGGTTCAGAGAGAGGAAGCAGTTCGGCATCCCCGTTCCCGGGGTTGATGCGGTAAAGGCTCTTGGTATCGCGGTTCTCGCAGAGCGCATATATCATGCCGTCCTGTTCCGACCACTGGTAGGAAGTGACGGATGGGTCGAAGTTGCGTGTCAGGCAGCGTGCTTCCTTTGTCTGCAGGTCAATGATGAAGAGCTCATACTCGTAGCTGTTGGGTACGACGCCCTTGGGGAGTGTGCAGCCAATACCGCCCAGGGCTTCGGGGCTTCCGGTCAGGGCAACGTATTTCTCATCCGGCGAGAAGTTGAACGACCCGATGAAGCCGTCATGACTTACGAGTGTGTCAACCTTACCTGTGGCGGCATCCAGCAGCAGTAAGTCCGCGAAGTTAAAGGGGCGCTCCGTCATCTCTTCTTTGTGAATGGATATCAGGTAACGGCTTGCGTCCTTATTGGGCATTACATACACATTCCTGGCTCCCTTGGTAATGGGGGTGGTGATGCCCGTCTCTATGTCATAGAGCGAGTAGTTGCGACGGTTACGCCAACCAGGCTGACGGTCGTCCGGCTCCAGTATCTGATGAACGGCTTTGTTCTTTTCCTCCGGCACCTTCTCATCGTAGGAGACAAGGAACTTCTTCAGGTCACGTGTCAGGTAGGCGTGTCCCTTACCTGTATATTTTCCTATGGGCTTTTTCTCTCCTGTTTTGGGATCAACCGTCTCGTAGCACCATGCACCTTCTTTCTCACGATAGCAACGCACGTAGCTGTCACCTGTAGGAAGCCAGTACTGGAAGCCGTCCAGGGTGAACTCCTTGCCGGTTGTCAGGTCTATGAATATTTCCTTGCTTCCTTTCTCTCCGCCTTTGTAGGTGATACTTTTACGGATGCGGGCATATCGTGCGTTGGCGGACAGTTCCACGCCGATGATCCGTTCTCCGTGCATCATATCGGCGTTTGTCCAGTACCGGTTGCCCTCAGGGTTGATTTCCATGTGCTGTTCAGTCTCCACGCTAATGCGTAGCGTGTCGGAACCCCTCTCCAAGCCCACCGTCGCGAATGGGGATTCGCTCCCCTTTGTGAGGCCGGAGCCACATTCAGTGGCTCCTCTAAAGACCTCAGTCGCCCCCGAGGGGGAGGGCTTAACGAGCAACTTGATGCTCACCTCATGCCTGCCCGGAACCAGCTCAAAGTCGGGTCCTTGCTCATTCCCGTCGATATAGAGCTTGTTCTTGGTCTCGCACTTTATATTCACCTTACCCTTGGCAAACCCTGTATTCTGCAGGGTAAAGGAAGCCAGATAACAACCCCCTTCCGCCTCCCCCGAGGGGGAGAGTACAAATCCTCCCGTTGTGGAAGTTTGAAGGGGTGTGTTCTCTCCCCCTCGGGGGAGCTGGAGAGGGGTTGTTTCCATATACAGTTCATCCAAATCAATCCGTTTACCCTCCGCATCCAGCGAGTCGGTCATAAAGGGTTTCACGGTTGGGTAGGGGCCAGCCAGATGCAGACTGGTCACGTCAATAGTCTCTGCTCCTGCCATCATCGGCAGGGCAATTAATGATAAAAGTATTTTACGCATTGTTTTTAAAAATAGGCAAGTTTAATGATTCTTCTCAGCTTCTGGATACGTTCTTTACGCCCTTTACGGTCTTTATTTTCTTGAGCAGCTGCTGCAGTCGGCCGGTATCATCCAGCATGACAGTAAGTGTTCCTGAGAAGAGTCCGTCATGGCTGTCGATACTGATGCTGCGTAGCAGAATCTTCTCCTCCTTGCTGATGATGCTGGTGATGTTGTTGACAATGCCCAGGTCATCATTGCCTACAATACGCAGGGTGATGGGATACTGGCTGCCGCGTTTGCCTGCCCAGCGGGCCTTGACAATGCGGTAACCGAAGCGGGCACGCAGCTGCGGGGCATTGGGACAGTCCTCGCGATGAATCTTGATACCGCCTCCGCTGGTGACGAATCCGAATACCTCGTCGCCGTAAACGGGCTGGCAGCAGCGCGCCATCTGGAAGTCCAGCCCCTTCAGGTTCTGGTCGATGACGAGCACGTCGGACCCTTCTGCACCCTTCTTCTGAATCAGGGCATTCTCCTGCATCACGAAATGGTCGGCACTGGTGGCAGGAGTAGTCTTCTCTACCTCGCCGTGATCGAAGCGCTGCTGCTGGGCATAGGCTTCCAGCACGCTGTTCATATCCAGTTTGCCGTCGGCTAGGGCAGCGTAGAAGTCTGTGACGATGCGGTAGCCTAACTTGGTCATGGTATGCATCAGCACGGGTTCCTCGTAATCCAGCTTCTTGTTCTTCATCTTGCGGTCCAGCTCCTCCTTGGCCAGCAGGGCCTGACGGCTTTCCATTTCCTTCAGGCTCTGGCGCACCTTCGCCCTGGCACGTGTGGTGGTGACGATATTCAGCCAGTCCTGCTTGGGGGTCTGGTTGGTATTGGTCAGAATCTCCACCTGATCGCCGCTTTGCAGCTTCTGGCGGATGGTTACGTTCTTGTTGCCGATACGGGCTCCCACGCACTGGTTTCCTACCTTGGAGTGGATGTGGTAGGCAAAGTCAAGGACTGTGGCTCCGGCAGGCAATTTGAATAGGTCGCCTTTGGGGGTGAAGACAAATATCTCGTCCTCTACCAGATCCATGCGGAACTGGTCCATGAGCTGCATGTCGTCATTGGTCTCCAGGGCTCCGCGTACATTGGCCAGCCATTCCTCAATGCCGCTCTGTCCGCTCTTCACGCCTTTATAGCGCCAGTGCGCCGCCAGACCGTGTTCGGCAATGTCGTCCATCCGCTCGGTGCGTATCTGCACCTCCACCCATTTCTGCTCGGGACCCAGTACGGTAATGTGCAGGCTCTCGTATCCGTTGCTCTTGGGAACGGACAGCCAGTCGCGCATTCGCTTGGGGTTGCTCTGGTACATGTCGGTGATGATGCTGAATACCTGCCAGCAGTCCTGCTTTTCTTTCTCGGGTTTGGAGTCCAGGATGATCCGTATGGCAAAGAGGTCGTACACGCCGTCTATGTCCACCTGCTGTTTCTTCATCTTCTGCCAGATGGAGTGGATACTCTTGGTACGGCCTTTCATGTGGAATTTCAGACCGGCTGCCCTCAGCTTCTCGTCAATGGGACCGATGAAGTTGGCTATGTAGGCGTCACGGCTGCGCTTGGTCTCGTTCAGTTTCTCCTTGATATGATAGTAGGCGTCGTGTTCCATGTACTTCAGGCTGAGGTCTTCCAGCTCGCTCTTCAGTTTGTACAGGCCTAACTTGTGGGCCAGCGGCGCGTACAGGTAGGCGGCCTCCATGGATACCTTGCGCTGTTCATCCACATAGGGGGTATCCTTGATTTTACGCATGATGAGCACGCGGTTGGCAATCATAATCAGGATGACGCGCAGGTCTTCTGCGAAAGTGACCAGCAGGCTGCGGAAGTTCTCACTCTCCACGGTAGCACTCTTGGCATAGAGGTCCCTGATACGCAGCATACCGTGCAGGATATGTGCCACATCCTCGCCGAAGTCCTTCTGGATCTCCTCTATGGTGGCAGCGCCGTTCATTACCACTCCGTTCAGCATCACACCCAGGATGGAGGCGCGGTTCAGCCCGATCTCCTCGGCTACGATGAGCGCAGTCTCGCAGTCGTTGATGATGGGATTTAGGTTGAAGGTGTCGCGTCGCAGTAGTCCCTTCTCTATTGCCACGCGTATATAATGGCGTACTTTCTGGTCGTCGTCAGGCAGCAGCACATCCTTGGATACGGTATATAGTTGCTTGTATAATTCTGTTATCTGCGTCCTTTCATCGGCCGTAAATAATTCGTTCTTTATCATACATGTACATCGTTTTATTTGTACAAAGGTATGAATTTTTCTGCTTTTCATTACGATAATTGATTATTTTTGTTTAATTTTGTCCCCTAAAATAACAAAAGTAAATTTCAATACGATATGTTGTTAACGAACGAAGACAAGGAACTTCTACAAAAGAAGGGAATAAGCGAAGCCCGGATTGAGGCTCAGTTAAAGGATTTCGAGCAGGGATTCCCCTATCTGAAATTACGTGCCGCCGCCTCAGTCGGCAATGGAATAATCGCGCCCAAGGGTGAGGACGCCGAGCGTTACGTCCGGTTATGGAATGACTATAAGGCAGAAGGCCACGGAATCATCAAGTTCGTTCCGGCCAGCGGTGCCGCCAGCCGTATGTTCAAGAACATGTTCGAGTTCCTGGACGCTGACTATGACGAGCCTACCACTGAATTCGAGAAGACATTCTTTGCCCGCATTCATGACTTTGCCTTCTTCGACGCGCTCAATGATGCCTGCTTCCTGAACGAGGGTGAGGGAGTGGACGCGCTCATAGAAGAGGGAGAATACAAGGCTGTAGTGGCCAACATGCTGGGCGAGGAAGGCCTGAACTACGGTCAGCTGCCTAAGGGATTGCTGCAGTTCCACAGCTATCCCGACTGTGCGCGCACTCCGGTGGAGGAACATCTGGTAGAGGCTGCCTTGTATGCCAGCAGCCAGGGTAAGGCTGCCGTGCATTTCACGGTCAGCGCCGAGCACCGCGAGTTGTTCCAGGAACTGATTGACCGCGTCCTGCCTGATTTCCGGAGCCGTTATAATATAGAATATAATGTAAGCCTGAGTGAGCAGAAACCCAGTACGGATACCGTTGCCGCCAATATGGACAACACACCCTTCCGTACCGAGGACGGCAAGCTGCTTTTCCGTCCCGGAGGCCACGGCGCACTCATTGAGAACCTGAATGACCTGGACGGCGATATCATCTTCATCAAGAATATTGACAATGTGGTTCCTGACCGCCTGAAGGCTGATACCGTCCTGTGGAAGCAGGTGATTGCCGGTGTGCTGGTGGATGTGCAGAAGCAGACCTTCGATTACCTGAACCTTCTGGACAGCGGCAAGTTTACCCATCAGGACCTGGAGGATATCATCCGCTTTGTCCGTCATACCCTGAATACCGATGTGCCGGGCCTGAAGGATTTGGAGGATACCGAGCTGCATATCTTCCTGAAGAACAAGCTGAACCGTCCTATCCGTGTATGCGGCGTAGTCAAGAATGTAGGCGAGCCCGGCGGCGGCCCGTTCCTGGCTTACAATCCCGACGGCAGCGTTTCCCTGCAGATTCTGGAGAGCAGCCAGATTGACACCGAGAACCCCGAGTACATGCAGATGTTTACCCAGGGAACACACTTCAATCCCGTAGATCTGGTCTGCGCTGTCCGTAACTATAAGGGCGAGAAATTCAATCTTCCTGACTTTGTGGATCCCGCAACCGGCTTCATTTCCTATAAGAGCAAAGGCGGAAAGGAACTGAAGGCACTGGAGTTGCCCGGCCTCTGGAACGGTGCCATGAGTAACTGGAGCACCCTGATGGTTGAGGTTCCCCTCAGCACCTTCAATCCTGTTAAGACTGTAAATGACCTGCTGCGCGAGCAACACCAGGAGTAAGGAAGGAAGTTGAGCGAATTAGAGAAACTTTATAACGAGGAAACAACTGATACTTCGTACGACCATGTGCTGAAGTACACGGGGGTCTTTGGCGGTGTCCAGGGGCTCAAGATGCTGGTGTCTTTTGCCCGAAACAAACTGACCGTCAAGTTCCTTGGCGATGTCGGAATGGGACTCATCGGGGTTTACAACAGTATCTCGGAGTTTCTGGTAAGCGCCAGTAACCTGGGCGTTCCCCTGAATGCTACCCAGCATGCCGGAGAGCTGTTCGACGAGGGCTCGGCCGCGCGCATTGAGCATTTTGTCATGGTAGTGCGTACCTGGGTGTTCTGGACTGCGGTTCTGGCCACATTGCTCTGCGTATGTGCCTCACCGCTGCTCAGCTACTTCTTCTTCGACAAAACCTGGGACTACCACGTCCTTCTGATGATACCTGTTGCGGTAAACCTGCTGCTGGCAGAGGGGGAGTGCGCCATACTGAAGGGGCTCAGGCAAGTCCGTAAGGTAGCGGTTATCGAGGGTACGGTAGCCCTCCTGACCATAGCCCTTACCATTCCTTTCTATTATTATATGGGAATGAAGGGTGTAGTGCTGGGACTTCTGTTCAGTACTCTTTCCTCATTTGTCACACACGGATTCTTTTCTTTCAGACTGGTTTCCTATAAGGTCTCGCCCTTTAGCCGTAAGGTTTTCCATGAAGGACTGCCTATGGTGAAGAGGGGTATTCCCTACGTCCTTGCCAATGTGTCGGGTACCGCACTGAACCTGTTCATTCCCGCCTATATCCTGCATGCCGGCTGTTCTACCATGGGTGATGTGGGACTCTTCCGGGCCGGTTGGGTGCTGATGATCAGCTATGCCGGCATAGCCTTCGTGGCGTTGGAGGCCGACTATTTCCCGCGTCTTTCCTCTGTCAATCAGGATGTGGTACGTATGAACCATACGGTTAATCAGCAGGTAAAGGTCAGTCTGCTGGCCATTACCCCTTTTCTGATACTCTATATCCTGTTCCTGCCTACGTTTATCAGTCTGCTGTTCGATGAATCCTTCCTGATTATACATGACATGGCCCTCTGTGCCTGCTTCTATACCTTCTTCAGGGCACTATCCCTTCCGTTAGGGTACAGTACGTTGGCCAAGGGTGACAGTATGATGTATCTGGCTATGGAGGTGGCTTATAATATCTTCTTCGGCTTCCTCATCTGGTGGCTGTACAATGCCTATGGACTTACCGGAGCGGGAATCGCACTCTCAGTAGGAGCGGTATATGATATTGTCGTGGCATTGCTTGTATGCGGATACCGCTATAAGCTCAGCATCCAGCGTAACACCTGGCTTATCTTCCTTTTCCAGCTGATCTGTCTGTCAGTAACCTTCCTGTTCTGCTTCACCTCTAATGTGGAACTGAAGTACTTTGTAGGTGGCATTGCCTTTGTGGTTTCCCTGGCCTTCAGCATTTTCCGTCTTTCCAAGCGAAGCGACTTCCTTCGCCATACCCTCCATCATTTTACCCATTCCTCCAGCGACTGCTGCTAAAGATGTTTTGGTTAATACATCAGATGTTTTAGAAGGCAAAGTAACAAATCATGAGTTTGTCCCTAATAAGAACCTCGCAGGGCAATTCAAAAAGAAATTACAGAGGAACGATATTTTATATAGTGAAATAGGCCCCGCACATTTGAGCATCGTTGAGAGGCTTGGCGGGTTCTGGTGGTTCAAAGGAACTAAAAGTTCTCATACCAGTCAGATTTTCAAAGAAAAGAAACGATAACAGGCACACGAGCCTGCATTTGCAGACTCCCCGAGCTTACACTTGTACACTCCCGGGCTTAGCACGTGCAGACTCCGGAGGTAACAAAAAAGAGAGAGAGGGTCGGTTTGACTCTCTCTCTCTGGAGGTGCCTGGCGGATTCGAACCGCCGTGCACGGTTTTGCAGACCGGTGACTAAGCCACTCATCCAAGGCACCATTTCGGTTTTGCGTCTGCAAAGGTACAATGTTTATTGCAATCTACCAAATGTTTGACGCACATTTTTTCGTTTTTCAGTAAATTTGTCGGGGTGACCCGACTCGAACGGGCGACCACCTGGTCCCAAACCAGGTGCGCTACCAACTGCGCTACACCCCGATCTCTTCACGCTCTCGTGAAAAGCGATGCAAAGGTACTTCAATAATTTCAATTATGCAAGAATCAGGAATGTTTTTTTTCCTTTTTACATAGTGGAGAGTTTTTCTTTAAATTATAAACATGTATTTGGGATTTTATGTGTATTTTTGCATATAAAATTGGAGTAGAAAGATTAGGATTAACAACAAATATCAACTTACTAAATTCAAAATGAAGAAGTACAATTTCAACGCTGGGCCGTCTATTCTTCCCCGTGAAGTTATGGAAGCTACAGCAGCAGCATGTCTTGAGTTTGAAGGAAGCGGTCTGTCTCTGATGGAGACAAGCCATCGTGCCAAGAATTTCCAGCCCGTTGTGGACGAGGCTGTGGCTCTGTTTAAGGAGTTGCTGGATATCCCCGAGGGTTACAGTGTAATCTTCCTGGGCGGCGGTGCCAGTCTGGAGTTCTGCATGATTCCCTACAACTTCCTGGAGAAGAAGGCTGCTTACCTGAATACCGGTGTCTGGGCAACTAAGGCCGAGAAGGAGGCTAAGCTGTTCGGTGAAGTCGTAGAAGTGGCTTCGAGCGCTGACAAGAACTTTACATACATCCCCAAGAACTTCACGATTCCTACGGATGCCGACTATCTGCACATTACCAGCAACAACACCATCTATGGTACAGAATTGCGTAAGGATCTGGATTCTCCCATCCCTGTGATTGCTGATATGAGTAGTGATATCTTCTCCCGTCCCGTGGATGTGAGCAAGTATGGTATGATTTACGGCGGTGCGCAGAAGAACCTGTCAATGGCTGGTGTTACCTTCGTTATCGTTAAGGAGGATCTGCTGGGTAAGGTGAGCCGTCCTATCCCCACAATGCTGGATTACCGTACACATGTAAAGAAGGGCAGTATGTTCAATACGCCTCCTACCGTTCCCATCTACTGCGCTCTGCAGAACCTGAAGTGGATTAAGAAGCAGGGTGGTGTAGAGGCTATGGCTAAGCTGGCTCAGCAGCGTGCTGACATTGTTTACGGTGAGATTGACCGCAACAAGCTGTTCGTGGGTACTGCCGAGGAAGACAGCCGCTCACTGATGAACCTGACCTTCGTTCTGAAGCCTGAATACCAGGAGCTGCAGGATGAGTTCATGGCCTTCGCTACTGAGAAGGGTATGGTTGGCGTGAAAGGCCACCGTGACGTAGGCGGTTTCCGTGCCAGCTGCTACAATGCCATGAGCATTGAGGGCTGTGAGGCGCTGGTTGCCTGCATGAAGGAGTTTGAGGCTAAGCATTAATTTAAGATAAGAGAAGTTAAAGGGGAGTTAAAGGGAAGTTAAAAAGGGAAGTTAAAAGGACAATTCCATAACAGGTGTATTACTATCCTCTTGCCCCTTGCCCCTTGCTCCTAAAGGAAGCGTAGCTTCCGTGACTTAAACAGATAATATAGATGAAAGTTTTAATTGCTACTGAGAAGCCGTTCAGCAAGGTTGCTGTGGATGGCATTAAGGCTGTGACGGACGCAGCCGGATATGAGTTGGCTCTGTTGGAGAAATATACGGAGAAGGCGCAGCTGCTGGATGCTGTGGCTGACGCTGATGCGCTGATTATCCGTTCTGACAAGGTGGACGCTGAGGTATTGGACGCTGCCAAGAATCTGAAGATTGTGGTTCGCGCCGGTGCCGGTTATGACAATATTGACCTGGCTGCTGCTACTGCCCATAATGTGGTGGCTATGAATACGCCTGGCCAGAATGCGAACAGTGTGGCTGAACTGGTGTTCGGTCTGCTGGTTTATGGCGTGCGCAACTTCTTTAACGGTACCAGCGGTACTGAGCTGCTGGGCAAGAAGCTGGGTATCCTGGCATTCGGTAATGTGGGCCGTAATGTGGCCCGTGTGGCTAAGGGATTCGGTATGGAGGTGATGGCATACGATGCCTTCTGTCCTGCCGAGGTTATCGAGGCTGCCGGCGTGAAGGCTGCCAAGAGTCAGGATGAGCTCTTTGAGACGTGTGACATTGTCTCACTTCATATCCCCGCTACACCCGAGACCAAGCAGAGCATCAACTATGATTTGGTAGGTAAGCTGAAGAAGGGCGGTATCCTGGTGAACACAGCCCGTAAGGAGGTGATTGACGAGGCTGGCCTGATCAAGCTGATGGAGGAGCGTACCGACCTGAAGTACCTGACGGACATCAAGCCTGACGCTGATGCGGAATTTACCGAAAAGTTTGCCGGACGTTACTTTGCCACACCCAAGAAGATGGGTGCGCAGACGGCTGAGGCTAATGTGAATGCCGGTATTGCCGCAGATGGCTAAGATTAAACCTTTCAAGGGACTTCGTCCGCCTAAGAACCTGGTGGAACAGGTGGAGAGCCGCCCCTATGACGTACTGGATTCAGAGGAGGCACGTGCCGAGGCCGGTGATAATGAGAAGTCATTGTATCATATCATCAAGCCTGAGATTGACTTTCCGGTAGGTACCAGTGAGTATGACGAGCGTGTGTATGCCCGTGCCGCCGAGAACTTCGCTAAGTTCCAGAAGGAAGGATGGCTGGTTCAGGATGAGCAGGAGATGTATTACATCTATGCTCAGACGATGAACGGCAAGACTCAGTACGGACTGGTGGTTGCGGCTGCTGTTGAGGATTACATGAACGGTGTGATCAAGAAGCATGAGCTGACCCGCAGGGATAAGGAGGAGGACCGTATGCGCCATGTGCGTGTGAACGATGCCAACCTGGAGCCTGTATTCTTCGCTTACCCCGACAATACTACGTTGGACTCATTGATTGAGCGTATCACTGAAGGTGAGGCTGAGTATGACTTTATTGCTCCGATTGACGGCTTCCGTCATCAGTTCTGGCTGGTGAAGGATCCCCTGGATATTTCTGTTATTACGGAGACCTTTGCCCAGATACCTTATTTATATATAGCGGACGGTCATCACAGAAGTGCTGCTGCTGCATTGGTAGGTGCTGAGAAGGCAAAGAACAATCCCAATCACAGGGGTGATGAGGAGTATAACTACTTTATGGCTGTATGTTTCCCTGCCAGCCAGCTGACGATTCTGGATTACAACCGTGTGGTTAAGGATCTGAACGGTATGACGGAGGAGCAGTTCCTGAAGGCATTGGAGGAGAACTTCACTGTTGAGTGCAAGGGAACTGAGCCTTACAGGGCCAGACATTTGCATGAGTTCAGCCTGTATCTGGGCGGCAAGTGGTATAGCCTGGATCTGAAGGACGGGCTCTGTGATGAGAATGATCCTATAGGCAGCCTGGATGTGAGCATCAGCAGTGACCTTATCCTGGATAAGCTGTTGGGTATCAAGGATCTGAGAAGCGACAAGCGTATTGACTTTGTGGGCGGACTTCGTGGCCTGGAGGAACTGAAGCGCCGTGTGGATTCCGGTGAGATGAAGATGGCACTGGCACTCTTCCCCGTATCCATGCAGCAGATTATGAACATTGCGGACAGCGGTAACATTATGCCTCCGAAGGCTACATGGTTTGAACCTAAGCTGCGCAGCGGACTGGTGGTTCACAAGCTTTCATGACCGACGAGTTCAAGACTATAAAAGACAAGAGCGAGGGGTCTTATTCCGAGTTGAGGAGTAAGTTCCTCGCTTTTGCTCATCATGTGACTACCGTTGAGGAGGCGATAGCGCTGGTGGAGCAGTATCAGAAGAAGTACTATGACGCGCGCCATGTGTGCTGGGCCTATATGATTGGGCCTGAGCGGGAGACTTTCCGCAGTAATGACAACGGTGAACCCAGCGGTACGGCTGGCAAGCCTATCCTGGGACAGATTAACAGCAACGAGCTGACGGACATTATAATTCTGGTTGTCCGTTACTTCGGTGGTGTGAAATTGGGAACCAGCGGACTGATTGTGGCGTATAAGACGGCTGCGGCCGAGGCGATTGCGAATGCTCAGATAGAATCACGTACGGTGGATGAGGAATACACCTTCAGCTTTGAGTACCCGCTGATGAACAGTGTGATGAAGGTGGCGCGGGATATGGATGCCCGCATTGTGAGTCAGTCCTATGATATGGACTGTAAAATGACCCTTTCAATCAGAAAAGGTAAAATGCAGGAACTGCAGGAGAAGGTTAAAAAGGCGCTAAGTCCGTTTTAGTGGTTAGCGGTTAGCGAATTTTGGTTTCAAGTTTCAAGTTTCAGGTTTCAAGTAACTTTTATTCTTCATTCTTCATTCTTCATTTAAAAGAATCTTTTGACCACCGCTGCTACGCCGTCTTCTTCGTTGCTTAGGGTGATGTGGTCGGCGGCTTGGCGGACTACTTCCTGGGCATTGGCCATTGCTACACCGAGGCCGGCATACTGGATCATGCTGAGGTCATTGAATCCGTCACCGCAGGCGATGAGTTCATGACGGCTGAGTCCCAGACGCTGCAGCAGGTAATCCAGACACTTGGCTTTGTCAATGCCTAAGGGCAGGACTTCCAGGAAGAAGGGTTCGCTGCGGAAGATACTCAGACGGCCCTCATAATAAGCGGCCAGTTCTTTCTCCAACGGAGCGACTTTATCAGGGTTGCCTACAATGAGGCATTTGGGTTCCGGGAAGTTGATTTGGTCCAGGAAGCTGTCCAGCTTCTTGAGCTTCATCTTGTTAAGGCGGGCCTCATAGCGTACGTATTCGTTCTCAATGTCCTCACAGGCTATGCAATCCTGATAGTAGCTGAGGATTTTGAGGTCAGGGGTGTTGCCTTTCTCATACAGATGGGGATAGACTGAAGTGTCCAGCGTTTTCTGGTAGATGGGCTTTCCTGTGGCGCAGTCGATGATGAGTCCGCCGTTGAAGGCAAGGATGTATCCGCCGTATTCTCCGAGGTGCAACTGTTCGGCTAAGGGCAGGATGCCTGGTGTGGGTCGGCCGCTGGCGAGTACCAGGCGGAGGCCACGCTGCTGTGCCTGCATGAGTACTTCAAGGGTATGTGGGGTGATTTCTTTCTTGCTATTGGTAAGTGTTCCGTCTAAATCGAGGGCAAGAATCTTGTACATTATTTTATGGAATATGGGTTTCTATGATGAGTTATTCTTCTTCTTCGGCATTGCCCTTTCGTAGGATGAGGGTGGTGGCGCCGATGGTGATGATGGAGGCGTCCTCCAGATAGATGCGGTCCTGGTCCTTCAGGATCTCATTCATATAGAATGTTCCTGTATTGCTGGGGGCGTCACGCAGGATGTATTGCAGCTGGCCCTTCTTACTGCGCTGTACGCGTATGATGCAGTGACGGGTGTCTATGCTGGGGTCAACGGTCTCGATGGGTTTATTGATGGTGGAGCCCTTGACGTAACGGCCGAAGACGTTGTCGCCCATCTCCAGGGGGATGACTTGCTTGTAGTGGAAGACGTTCTCTACTACTACGATGCTGCCCAGTTCCTGCGCGTTCTCCTGTTCCTGACGGTCAAGGTTCTCGTTCCTGCGGGTTTCCTTTACCTTACTGGTGCCCAGGCGGATGCCGAACTGGCGGTTACAGTCAGGACAGACAAAGACTAGCTGTTGTCCGTCCTCATATTGTTTCTCGTCGAAGGTGATGTAATTGTCGCACTTGGGGCAACGTACTCTTTTCATTCGTGAAGGGTTGTGCGTGGGTTATTTCCTCTCCATGATCCAGGCGTTGGAGAATTCGTTACTTTGACTGCGGAGCAGGCGGACCTCTGTGAGGGCATCCTCGCGGGATGTGAATCCGGGGATGAGTACTCTTAGGAATTTGCCTGAGTGGTCCACTACGGCCCGGATTCCTCTGTTGTTCAGATCCTGACAATATGACTCGGCATTCTGAGCAGGTACACCACAGCATAATACTACGGAGTAGGTAGGTCCGGGCTTTACGGCCTCAGCGGACTGGCTGGGTAGGGTTTCCTCCTGTGGCTCTGTCTGTTCCGTCGCTTCAGGCATATCCATTCTCACTTCGCCCTGAGCTGTCTGGGGCAGGGGAGTGACGGGGGAAGCCGGAATGCAGAATTCAGAGTCGGAACCCAGGATTCTGCTCACGCTGTTTTCTGATACAGGTGTACTGAAGGCAAAGAACAGGACAATGGATGCGGCTACGGTAGTCGCATAGTGTAGTATCCGCCTGTTGATGCTGATGGTAATAGCCTTACTGTCAGAATGAATGGATTTATGTCTGCTCTCCTGCCTGACATCAGTGAGGTCGGTCTTAACGGCCGGATGAACAGGTATGGCATCCAACCCATAAAGCCAAGGTGAGGCAACACCTGCCTGACAGGGGATAAACCGCCATTTGCCAGCGGCTTCCTCCAGTACAAACTCTCCGATGCTTCCCAGTTCGTAACTTCCGTATTCGGCCAGTTCCTGCCGGATATTCTCTGTATATTCCAGCGTTACGATGTAAGCTTCTTCGGTTGAGATCTGATAGGTGGCCGAAATGGACTCCACAAAACGGTTATCCGATTCATCTGTCTCCTGGGTAAAGGATAAAGCCCTGTAGGGAGGGAGGAGTATCTCCTCATCCTTAATCCACTTGCTGGGTACGTAGGTAGCCTTGAACGTACCTAACTGAGGTACCACAACGGTGTCGTGGTACAACAGCTGGTATTCTATATGTCTTGAAAGATTAATCACGCTGCAAAAGTATGACTTTTTTTCCTGCTGGCAAAGAAATACACCTTTTTTGTTAAATTAATTAACAAAACTTATTCCTTCTCGCTGTTATCCTCTGCCTTGATCTGTGCGTCAACTTCGGCACTGCGCTTGTAACACTTGTTCAGGCCCTTTACGATATCCTGTGTGATATCATACTTGGGGTTAGCGATGAGCAGGTTGTCGCCGGCCTTTACCATTACATAGTCATACTTCTTGGTTTTGTTGTAACGCTTGAGGAAGGCCTGGATGCTGTCACGGGCCTCGGTGTTGATGCGGGCCTGCTCCTCATTGAACTCGTTGTTCAGGCGGTCGGCGAGCTGTGCCAGCTCCTGCTGCTCACGCTGTATTCCGGCCTGAGCGCGTTCCAGTTCATCGCGGGTGGTAAAGCCGTTGCTTTCATACTTCTTCTGCACGGCTGCGGCATGACCCTCCAGGGCACGCTGTTTCTTAGCCAGGGTGTTCTGGATATTACTGCCCTTGCGTGTCAGTACCTCACTGTAATCCTTATACAGTTTATATTGGCTCATCAGGGTGTCCAACTCTACGTATGCAATTTTTACACCTGCAGACTGAACTGATTCATTTCCAGAAACTTCTGTATCTTCTTCTACAGCTTTATTGCAACTAGTCATTATCATTCCCAAAGACATCAGCCCGAGGCCAAGCAAATACTTTTTCATATACCTTATTATATAATGTTTAAATTCGTTCCTTTACCTTGAGGGGGTTCTCTCTTCTCATCATTCTGTCCATGCTCTGAACGCAGTGGATACCGCGTTTTCGCATTTCCTTATTCCCGCTAATATGCGAACTTGCAAACTTCCCATTGGGCAGTACAATCAATTTCACACACAAAAGTGCAATCGATATTGCAACAATTCCTACGGTTAATAATGCTACTTTCAACATATTTTGCTATATTTGCAACTGCAAAGGTACAGAAAATGATAAAATAAACCAAATATTATGACTGAAATTGAATTAAAACCCAAGTGTGTATTTGATTGTTTTGCAAAAGTCAATGCCGTTCCGCGTCCTTCCAAAAAGGAAGAGCAGATGATTTCATTCCTGACGGACTTCGGTAAAAAGCTTGGTCTGGAAACTGATTGTGACGAGGTGGGTAATGTGATTATCCGCAAGCCGGCCACCGCAGGTATGGAGAATCGCAAGATTCTGATTCTGCAGAGTCACATGGATATGGTATGCGAGAAGAACAAGGATGTGGAATTCGATTTCAGCAAGGATGCCATCCAGACGTATGTGGACGGTGAATGGCTCAAGGCCAAGGGAACCACACTGGGTGCCGACGACGGGATTGGCGTGGCTATGCAGATGGCCCTGCTGGAGAGCAAGGATATAGAGCACGGACCGCTGGAGTGCGTCTTCACTCGCGACGAGGAAACCGGCCTAACCGGAGCCTTCGGTATGGGGAATGACTTTATGAAGGGCCGGCTGATGGTCAATCTTGACAGCGAGGACGAGGGACAGATCTTCGTCTCTTGTGCCGGAGGATGCCGCACCTTCGTGGAGATGCCTTACGAACTTGAGGCTTTACCACAGAACTATTTCACTTTCTCGCTCTGTATCAAAGGATTAACAGGCGGACATAGCGGAGATGATATTGTCAAGAGCCGCGCCAATGCGAATAAATTACTGGCCCGTTTCCTGTATATGAGTCAGAAGAAGTACGACCTTCGCCTGGTGGATATCCAGGCAGGCGGACTGCACAATGCCATACCTCGGGAGGCTTCATGCGTATGTGCCATTCCTATGAAGGATAAGGAGCAGATCCGTGTTGACTGGAACCTGTTTGCCGCTGATGTGGAGGAGGAGTACAGTGTAACCGAGAAGAACATGCAGTTTCTGCTTTCCTCCGAGGATGCTGCCACCAATGCGGTTGACAAGGTTACGGGCTGTAAGCTGATTACCGCCCTTCAGGCTGTGGACAACGGCGTATTTGCCATGTGCCAGGATATTGACCTTGTGGAGAC
>CACYMI010000044.1 GCA_902775385.1 uncultured Bacteroidales bacterium | reverse complement strand
CCGCAGCAGGACTGCAAATACCCATCAAACTATTAGAATCATATTCCATTCGTTGGGATTAATTATAAAAACAAAGCACATTCTGCATGTTTTTCGCGAAAAATGTGTAACTTTGCGGCAGAATTGAAATATGTAGCGAACAAAGAGAAACTCGTTGATATCCAGTGGGATAATACATTCTAGCGAGCATTTCTCAAGTCGAACAAAAAGGCGCGGTACAAGCCAAATCGTCAAAGTGCTTATTATCAAGTATTTGCACTTTCACTTACTTTCGAAATACTTTCGAAAATTGGCCGTGTACCGATTAAAGCCCCAGAACGCCGATATTTTCGTTGATTTCAGTTGGTGCGTGGGAAAGTAGGTTTAGTTTAAATCTCCCTATATATAAAGCGGAGTAAACTAAACATGTTTTTTTGCTAATTATTTCATATTGTATTTATTAAGGAATCGAGCAATCTCTGGATAGAAATCGTTAAGCGTAGAATACTGTTCACGATGGGTAGCATAATAGCGTAGAGCAGAAACAACATCAAGCACCCAGGGGAAACCATTTTGCATCGTTTCTATGTTTAGCATATTCATGGCAAACTGATTGAAGCCATTCTCGTAGAAATAGACAATGACAGCAGCTCTAACAAGACTTTCGTTGATGACGATGTGCCAGTCATCATAGTGCTGCTTCTCCATAACTGATTGTGAGGATTGGAATAGTTTTTTCCCCACTTCTTGCATAACTTTTTCATTTTTTTCCAAAAGCGGATTGACAAAGGAATGATTGAACTCATGAAGCGGAAGGCTGGTGTCGAACAGCAGACGACCGGTTTCGGGATTCAGATTGTAGCCACAGACAGCGAAAACCTCACGTGGCTGACCAGGCAGTTGTCGGGAAGCACCATTGTTGGTCGATCCATGGGTGAAACCAATGATGAGGCGGAAGCGTTCGTCTGACCCAGTTCCATTGTAGAATTTACCATACCAATCAGTATAAATATATGGCATGACATTGGTATCGTATTGTTTCAAGAAGTCACTATAGAAATTCTTGTGTTGCTCAAAGAACTCATGAAAGCGTGAATCTGCATAGAATTTGTTAAGACGCTTCACGAAGTCATCAAGGTCAACATTCTGCCAGCCACCAGTGAGTTCGGCACGATGGCCGACAAGCTTTACTTTACCTTTTTCTATTTCCAGATGAACCGCCATATTCGTCACCCGTTCGTAGGCAATGCCATTTTTGGCACGGAGTCCCTTATAGTAAGCGACAGTCGGATGTTCACGGTATTGTGCAAACCATGCTTCAGTATCTTTAGAATACTGTCCAGCAAGGTCTTTGCTGAATTCCTGAAACTCCGCAGTACGCGAAAGGATTCCCATCAGCTCTACCGTCTCAGATACTTCCGATTTAATTTGTCCAGACGCAAAAATTGTAAGCAGAGAGAACAGAATAGTAACAAATGTTTTCTTTTGCATATTATTATACATTTTTAAATAACGTTTGATCAATTAAATACCGGGATTCAAGAGGGATTGCAAAGATGTTCCTCCTCGGAATGCTAACTGCGACGCCAAGAACTCATCACTAAAGATGGCAACCAAGGCACGACCTATAATAAGATCTTGCTCTATCTGTGCATTATCTATCCACGGAGCATGTTCACTCCATTGTTGTATCGCTGTTCTGTTAATCATATATCGTCTGCTTCTATTTCTACGTTTATGTTTATCTTCCATCGATTGTCTCTGACAGATGGATTATCTTCTGCCGATGTACTCAAAGGTTGATATTTGAGATAACCAGATGATGTACGAAGCTGTTCATACAATTTATCTGAAGAGCACAAGTCAGCTGCCCTTACATCCTCAACAGAAAACGTAGGAAAGCCATGAATAGCTCTATCTTCAATCCACTTTTGTAATGTCATACTGAGTAATTCTGGCACAAATATAACAAAATACTATTAATTTCGTGTTAGCTTTACCCATAAATCTCGCTCTTTTGCGTTTTTTTGTCTTCATATTCGTATTATTTGTAATTTCGGCAAAAAAAACAAAAGAGACCTATAACTCTATTTTGATACAGGGAAAGTACTATAGACAATTATAGAATGTCCACGTATAACATATAGTCCGTACGTTACGGACTGCGAGTCCGCTCCTTACGGACAAAGAGTCCGTAAGGGACGGACAAAAACTATCTCCCAGTTCCCCTTGATGATTTGCTTGCTAATTTGTATCATTGACTTGCGTTGAATAAAGTAAATTTTCTTGGGTTTCGATGCTTCAAAATTTGTCTTTTCCCTCGCTTATTTGTATCTTTGCGTTATAAAAAAGAAAGTATGACAGAACAAGAGATATTCAGAAAAGAAGCCGAAAGCGGATACTTAGTATGTTTTGCTGAGCAATGCCCTTTGAAGGAGCAATGCCTACGCTATTTAGTGGGGCAGCAGATGCCTGACACCAGAAGTTCCTATCATTGTGTGAACCTCCGTTATCAGGATGTAGGTACAGAACAATGCTCGTTATTCCGCAATTCAAAAAAAGTAAAGTTTGCGAAGGGAATGATGCATATCTTTAATGTCGACATGCCTCGTCGCGTAGAGCAATTCGTGCGCCAAAGACTCATCGGAAAGCATTGTCGTACCTATTATTATGAGTATCGCAACGGCACACGCCTTATTTCTCCTGCCGTTCAGGAAGAAGTGCGCAATCTGTTTCGCGAGGCAGGCTGGAACGAAGAGGTTCACTTCGACAG
Source organism: uncultured Bacteroidales bacterium (assembly GCA_902775385.1). Lineage (GTDB taxonomy): Bacteria > Bacteroidota > Bacteroidia > Bacteroidales > Bacteroidaceae > Physcousia. The sequence continues at coordinate 24,621 of CACYMI010000044.1, read as the reverse complement.
CTACGTGGAAGATTACGAGTGGTAGAATTAATCTTTAGTATACATGAAAGAAATACACTATATGGAGTTTTATTATCTGCAAGACTCTACTGATTTATTGCACGACCATTACCCAGACTGTTATGGGGATGGAAATATGCGAGAAGATAATATAGAAGAGTGGATGCATTTGTATTTTGAAAAGACAATCAAGTTCAATGAGTAAAAATAAATCTAGCCAGAAGGCATAAGCTATGAATATCGAACAAGTACGAGAATACACGTTGTCACTCCCAGGAGTGACTGAAGACCAAGCGTTTGGTGAAGACATCCTTAACTTCCGCTTGGAAGGAAAGATTTTAGTTACCCTAAAACAAAGGCATTTGCGTTGATTATCAGCCATTTATATGTGCAGATAGTAACTTCTGCGTCGGAAAGTAGATTTTGCGTGGGGCAAATAATTCCTTATAAATAACTCATGCGTCTTCTTGACCTCTTCAATATGGCATTATTATAATGAAAACTCAAACGCATCACAAAACATACGATTTTCCGGACTGTCTTGTAATTCCACACTGATCACAAACATGTGGTCATTTGGTCATTTTCGATTTCGGAAACGAGGTCATTTGCTCACTATATATAAATATTTATATTATAGTGGCGGTTTTGACAGCATCTGATTTCAATTTTTACCAAATGACAAATGACCAAATGACCATGCCCTGATTTTCTGAAAATAATTTTGATTTCTTTCGTTAACCGTAATGCCGTTGTTGTACCTTTGCGCCTGATTAAAAAATCAGACGCGAGCCTCGGATGCGCTCGTGATAGCAAGATAAAAATCTTGACTCTCCTCTTGCTTGCACGAGCCTTGCATAGTCAAAAAAAGAGATAGAAAAATGCTACCACACGAGGCAAGAAAATTTCATAGGCGTGGAAAAAAATCCCACGTGAAAGCGGGAATTTTTAATTCAAAATTCAAAATTATACAATTAAAATAATATTTACAAACCATTAAAAATATTTTTTGCTATATTGAAAGTAAAAGCTATTGAGAATTACAGAAAATTGGTAAGTACGAAGGTACCCACCGCTATGTGATGCAGGCTTGCTGGGGACGTTGCGGTGCAGACTACCTGCTATGACCACAAAGGCAACGAGGTGAAGCGTTTGACCAGCGCTGGCTGCTACGCTATCTTCTTCCCCTTAACGACATGGGGGTAGTTCCCTGATAGAGGCGGAACATCTTGTTGAAGTATGAGGCTGAGTCGAAGCCTAAGCGGTAGGCAATCTCCTTGCAGGACAGGTTGGTGCTGAGCAGGTAATCCTTGGCCCGCTCCATCTTCAGGCGCAGAAAATACTGGGCGGGGGCAAAGCCTGTATAGTCACGGAACATCTTACGGAACTTGGAATAGCCCATCCCGGCCTCCTTGGCTACATCCTCCATAGCCAGGTTTCTGTTCAGGTGCTGGCGCATATATCGGATGGCCGCATTGATGTTCCCCTGGTCGGGATTGTCCAAATAAGGCATCTGCTGTTCCCGTGCATATACCGTGCTGACAATAAGCCATACAAATCCCATAAGTTGTTGCTGGTAGGCAGGGAGCTGGTCCTGCGTTATCTGACAAACAGAATCGAAGGCGTTGATCAGGACTTCTGACATTCCCACATGATGGATGGGTGATTTCAGATAGAGCCTAAACTTGTCAAGCAGCTTGCCCGCATAGTTGCCGGTAAAGCCTATCCATGCCTCACTCCAGCCGGTCTGCGTGTCGGGAGCATAGTTGTGCCATTCTCCTGGATACAGAATGACTACATCACCGGCACTGAGCCTAGTGCGGGACTGGTGATTGGATACGAACCAACCCTCACCTTTCATAATATACAGTATCTGATACTCGCAGAGAATGCGCCCCTTGTCGGTCATGAACAGATAGTCCTCGGGATGGTCGCCTATGGGATACGGGCTGCCTACGGGAACTTGCTGTACGCCCACCGTCTTGGTTATAATGCCCCATTCGTTTTCCGAGTCCTGGTTTAGCAGATATTTATAGGATGCCATTTGCTGTGATTGTTAATTACAAATGGCAAAGATAGTGGTTTTTTTTATGAAATATCAAATCATTATATAAAAAAGTCACTTAATTATCAATATCAAAGTATTTAAGTCCGTCCTTTGTGCTAAATAATATCATTTTAACCACGTAAATTAACTACACAGACATGAAGAAAGTACTGTTTTTGATGGCGATTCTAGCATCCCTGCCTGCCTTCGCTCTGGAAATCAAGAACCTTCGGACTGAGGATTATCACAATCCGATTGGCATTGACCGCGGCACCCTGCATTTCTCCTGGCAAATGGAGAGCAGCTATCGCGGCGTAACACAAACTTCCTATAATATTCAGATAGCCCGTGACGCTGCCTTCGGGAATATCGTATGGGAATCCGGAACCGTCAGTTCCGACCAGAGCGTATTCGTTGAGGCGCGTAGCTTCAAGCCTGAGGCCCGTACCCGTTATTACTGGCGTGTTACCGTCAGCGACAATAAAGGCGAGACTGCAGCCAGCACCGAGAAGGCTTACTTTGAGACGGGACTTATGAGTTCTGACGCGTGGAGCGGAACCCATTGGATCAAGGCTTCCACGAACGAAGCCGGCTCTGCGGAAGACGGTCCCATTACGGATTATGAGGTGGAAGTGAAGTTCAATATCACGCAGCTGGCTGCCGGAGTCATCTTCGCCGCATCCGACCACAGCAATTACTATATGTGGCAGGTAAACACCAACGGCAGTGTGCGCTTCCGTCCGCACCAGTGGTCGGGCGGCAATCCTGCCTGCCTGGCAGAGAAAGCCATTACGGGTGTGAGTATCCGTAACGGTGAGGAGCACACCATGATCATCGAAGTGACAGGAGCCACCACGGCCCGTACCTATATAGATGGTGTACTGGTGGATACACGCACGGGCGACTTTGCCTACGGCGACTTCGGCTTCCGTGAGGACTATGACAACGGCAACCAGCCGGAAGAGGCGTATTTTGATGATTTTATCGTACGTTCAGGCGACAAGGTCATGTTGGAGGAACACTTCGGCGGCAGCACCTGTATGTTCTCTGACGGAACGCTGCTGAACGGACGCTTCAATGTGAAGGGTCCTGCCAGGTATGCCTGGATGCAGAAGGCTGCCAAGCCCGTAAGGTATGATGTGGAGTACGACCTGACTCTGGTGAATGACAATGCCAGCATCTGCTTCAGCGCCACCACATCCGACACGTACATGATGTGGGCCATCAACACGCTGGATGTAAATCAGCCAGTCATACGCCGTCATGTGTATAAGAACGGCAATCTGAACTATAGCGACACGCCTGTGACCGCCTTTACTAAGGCCGACATCCTGGGTAAGCGCCACCATATCGTCCTGGAGTGCGAAACCCCTTACGTGCGTACCTATATAGATGATATCCTGGTGGACACCTATACGGATACGCAGGGCGTGCTGGCAGTGGGCGACTTAGGCGTCCGCGTCAGTGCTACGGGCAATGAGCGTGAGAAGGCTTACTTCGACAATATTACGCAGATAGTATATGATGCTGAGGGGACTCCCACCACCTCATTCACTGAGGACTTTGAGGGCGCGGGCAATGCCTTCAACGCAACGGATATCCGCGACTACGACGGAAGTCGGCAGTGCTACATGGAGGCAGCCGTAGGCGGTTCCAAGCGTCTGATGCAGCAGGACGGCAGCATCGCCCCGGGTATGCCTATGTTCCGCAAGGCATTCGACCTGAGCCAGGCAGTACGCAGAGCCCGCTTGTACGCTACCGGCCTGGGTGTATATGACGTCTATATCAACGGCCAGCGTGTGGGACAGACGGATGAGGATGGCCATACGCTGTATGACGAGCTGAAGCCCGGCTCTACCGAGATGAAGAAAACCGTCTTCTACACCACTCATGACGTTACAGCCCTGTTGCGTGAAGGCAAGAACGCCATCGGCGCCGTGATGTCCACGGGTTGGTGGAACGGTGCCATCGTTCACGGTATGTACGGCAACAAACCCAATGCCTTCCGTGCCCTGCTGGAGGTGGAACTGGAGGACGGCAGCAAGCAGGTTATTCCTACCGACCTTACCTGGCTGTGCAATACCAACGGTCCCCTGCGTAAGGGTGATGTCTATAACGGTGAGACCTACGACGCGCGTCTGGAAGACGGACAGTTTACCCCCGAGTATGACGATACGGGATGGTTCGCCACAACCGTAAGTAACGATTTCAAGGGTGAGATACGTGCCTTTGAGGGGCCTGCCATCATGGCTGTGGAGGGGCTGCGCCGCTATCCGCAGACTATTCAGATTTACGAGGGCACGAAGCCCAACGGCAAGACCTTCGGCGCCATCAATGTGGTGGAGGAACTGAAGGGACAGAACAGCTTTACCCTGCATGCGGGACAGACGGCTGTCATTGACTTGGCACAGAATGCTTCCGGATGGGTCAGCTTCACGGCCAAGGGCCAGCGCGGTACAAAGTTGCGCTTCCGCTTCGGCGAGATGCCCAATACCACCGGTGACCGCGGTCGTGGTGACGACGGTCCTGAGGGCTCTGTCTATACCGAGAATCTCCGCTCTGCCGAGGCTACCCTCTACTATACGCTCCGTGGCGATGAAGCGGGCGAATCCTTCCATCCCACCACCACTTACTTCGGTTTCCGCTACATAGAGGTTACCACATCAGCCGACGTGGAACTTTCCGATGTAATCGGCGAGACGGTTACCAGCGCCATGGAGGAGAAGTCCTCCTTCCATACCAGTCACGAGGATGTGAACAAACTATACAGCAATGTGATTTGGGGTCAGCGCTCCAACTTTGTAAGCGTACCTACCGACTGTCCGCAGCGCGACGAGCGTATGGGTTGGACGGCCGACACGCAGGTGTATTCTCTGACCGGCCTGTACAACAGTGACGCGCGCAACTTCTACAAGAAATGGATGCGTGATATGCGCGACGCTCAGCGCTCAGACGGTGCCTACCCTGTTATCGCTCCCTATCACTGGGGTGTGGAATATTGTTCTGCCGGATGGTCCGAGGCCGGTATTATCGTTCCCTGGAACGTATATGTGATGACAGGCGACAAGGACATTCTGCGTGAGAACTTGGATGCCAACGAGCGTTATATGAGTTTCCTGACCACCAAGGCAGGCGGCGGATACCAGTACAACGGCTCCGATCCCATCCACGGCGACTGGGTGGCCTATGTCACCACCGACGGACGCTACATCAGTGTATGCTACTACGCCTATGTGGCCGACCTGATGGCCCGTACATGCCGCGTCCTAAGCGAGCAGGAGGGCGACATCTACAGTCAGAAGGCAGAGCAGTATGAGCAGCTCTTCCAGAATATCCGCTCGGAGTGGCAGGGCCGCTACCTGAATAACTCCAAGGTGCCCACGCAGGCCACACAATGCGGTTTCCTGATGGCACTCCGTTACAACCTTCTGACCGACGAGACCTCAATTACCCGTACCCGCAGCTACCTGCACCGTGCTATTATGAACAACAGCTACAAGCTGAATACCGGTTTCCTGGGCACGGCTATCCTGAACCAGACTCTTACCGAGAACGGCTTTATCGATGACGCCTATACCCTGCTGCTGCAACGCAGCGACCCGTCATGGCTCTACAGTATCGACCAGGGCGCCACAACCATCTGGGAGCGCTGGAACTCTTACACCGTGGCCAGCGGATTCGGTCCTGTCAGCATGAACTCCTTCAATCACTATGCCTACGGTGTTGTGGCCGAATGGATGTTCCAGTACATGGCAGGCATCGTACCTGACCAGACTAACCCTGGCTTCAAGCACTTTACCCTGCAGCCTTATACGGATACCCGCAAGACGCTGCGCTCGGGCCAGAAGCGCATCACATCCGCCGATGCCAGCTTTGCCTCGGACTACGGCAAGATCCAGGCTGCCTGGGAATGCGACGGCACCAAGGAGATGACCTACCGCGTTACCGTACCTGCCAATACTACCGCTACCATGCGTCTGCCCGTCGAGGAAGGCCTCTATGTTTATGAGAGCGGCGAGCCCGCAGCTGATGCCGAGGGTGTGAAATATGTTGGCACCGAAGACGGATACGCCGTATATGAAGTGGGATCAGGCTCATACCTGTTCAGCGTCAGCAAGACGATGACGGATGGAATAAGTAACGTTAACGGAAACGGGAACAATAACCTGGGGATGGTCTATGACCTCTCGGGGCGCAGGATTCAATCAGAATCAGACATTCATAACGCACAACTGGTTATCAAAAACGGCCACGTTGTAAGTGTAAGATAAATAACGGAGTATGTTTACGCTCAATCTACAGAATAACTCTAGAAGGACGGCGGCAGTTCTGATATGCTGCCTGGCCGGTATGTGCAGTCACATTAGGGGAGCTGAATCCGCCCTGCTGCAAACGCAGGAGTTCGGCCGGCCCCCTATGTCCTGCCGACCTATCCCCCTGTGGTTCTGGAACAATACGCAGATCAACCGCTCCAACGTGGTTCAGCAGGTGGGCAAGATGATTGAGACGGACGGCTACGGCGGCTGCGCCATACTGCCCTTCGGAGCAAATTTCCGTCCGGGTTATCTCAGCGAGGAATATTTCGCCCTTTACGGAGCCGCCATTGAGAAGGCCCGTTCGCTGGGAGCTGGAATGTCCGTCTATGACGAATACGGATTCCCCAGCGGCAGTATGGGAGCCATCAACGGATCGGGCGTCACCACGTTTATGAACAATCACCCCGACCATACCGTGAAGCGGCTCGACAAGACTGAATACCGTGTAAGCAGCGGTGCAACCTTCAACCGTGAGATTCCCAAGAACGGCAAGCTGATGGCCATTTTAGCCTTCAATGCCAACACAAAGGAGATTATCCCCCTGCGCGAATATTACGATGAAACGGAGGGTAAACTGGTTTGGAACGCTCCCAAGGCGAGCGGCTGGCGCGTAATGGTTTGCCAGTGCGTGAAGGACGGCGACCCTAACGTGGATTATCTGTCGGCTGAGGCGGTGAGTATGTTCATACAAGATACCCATGAGGCTTATTATCGCCATTTTTCCGATGACTTCGGTAAAACCATCGTATCCACTTTCTTTGACGAGCCTACCATGTACCGCGCTCAGGGCCGTATGTGGACGAGCGATTTCAACGAGAAATTTGAGCAACGCTACGGCTTCTCGCCCGAGACGCTCTATCCTGCTTTGTGGTATGACATCGGGCCCACGACCGCCTATGCGCGTAATCTGCTCTTCGGAATGCACTCCACCCTGTATAGTGAGGGCTTTATGAAGACAATCTGTGACTGGGCTACCGCTCACGGTATCCTTGCCACCGGCCATCAGGATCAGGAGGAGATTGCCAATCCTACCAGCGTCGCCGGCGACCTTATGCTGGTGGGCAAGCATCTGACCATGCCTGGTATCGACAAGATAGGAGGCGGCCGGCCTACCGAGAACTTCTATAAGGTGGTTTCCTCCTCAGCCCATAACTGGGACAAGACCTATGTGATGTCCGAGACGTACGGCGCTATGGGCAATATCTCGGTTGAGCAACTGTACCAGATTGCCATAGAGCAGTACACCAAGGGTATCAACCACCTTATCCCTCATGCTGTATGGTACAATGACGGTGATGTGACTTTCCTGCCCGAGCTCTCCTGGCGCAATCCCCTTTATAACAAGGATTTGCCCCGTTTCAACGCATTTCTGTCCCGTCTGAACTACATGCTGGCCCGTCCGGGACGTCATGTGGCGGATGTAGCTGTGCTCTACCCCATTCAGACCCTGTATGCGGGCCATTACCTGGACGGACCAAAGGGCTACTATGAGGGTGGCGTTGAGGTGGAAGGGACGGATTATCCGCAGGTTTCGCGTATCCTTACGGATGAGCTGGGAATTGACTTCACTTACCTGCATCCCGAGGTCATTGATGACCGCTGCACTGCTGAAGGGGGGATGCTGCATCTTAACAACGTTGTCAACCACGAACATTTCCCTGTCATCCTGCTGCCTGGGGTTAAAGTAATCTCGCTGAGCAATCTGCGTAAGATTGAGCAGGCTTGGGAACAGGGTGCGCGTGTCATTTTCACTACCCAATATCCCACCCTGTCAGCTGAAGGGCCCGATGCGGACGCTGAGGTTCAGGCCATAGTAAGCCGTATGCTGGAGTCGGGCGACCATCCTGCCGTCTTCATCTCTCAGCCGTCGGCCCTGACGCTGGACGATGCCCTGAACCGATGCCTACCAGAACGCGACGTTACATTTATCTCAGCCAACCAGCCATTCAACTATATCCATAAGGTAATAGAAGGCCGTGACGTATGGTACTTCGGTAACATAGACGCTGCCTCTGCCACCAATACCATCCGGCTCAGAACCGCCGCCAGACGGCTCAGTCTGCTCAATCCCCATACCGGAGCCGTAACGGAAGCCCCTCTGCTGCAGACGGCGGACGGATACGCTGAACTGACCCTTACCCTGCGTCCCGATCAGTCCGTATTCCTGGCAGATGATGAATTGCTGCTGCACAATGGGACGGTCATAGACCCTGAAACCGCCAAGACATCTTATGTGATAGAGGCAGAGGCCGAGATAGACCAGCTGTCGGCGGGACTGTGCTTCTCGGTGGGCGACGCTCAGAACTTCTATATGTGGCAGTTCAATGCATCGGATGCTCAACACCCTACCCTGCGTCCGCACCGCTGGCTTGGGGGCAACGCCTCGCTGCTTGCCGAAGTCAGTCTGCCCACACAGGTAGCTATACAACCCGGTACACCGTTCCGTATCAGACTGGAAGTGGAGGATGAGTCATACGTCAGGACTTTCATCAACGATGTGCTGGTAGATGAGCGTGGCGGTTCCTTCGACTACGGCAAGATCGGATTCCGACAGGCACATGACGACGCTTTCGGCCGCACGGAGATTGCCTGGTATGATAATATCCGCATTACCGTAAAAGGCAGAAACGGAGCGGAGGCGGTGACTTTCTCAGAGGATTTCTCCGGCGCCAACCCTTTCACCGAAGGCAATATAGTATCCGGCAGACTCTGCGTAGCCGGACAGATGTCACATGACGTTTACTCCTGGCTTACCGGCATAACGGATGCTGAGACCGGGATTGACAAGGGTACTTTCCTCACAGGCCCTGCCTGCTGCTCGGACGGGATATATACCCTTAGCGGCCAAAGGATTCAATCAAAATCTGAAATCCGTGATGCGATGCCAAACGCAGGCATTTACATCTGCGGAGGGAAAAAGTTTATAAAATGAAAAGAATGAAGGCTGCGATTCGCTAACCGCTCACCGCTTAACGGGAACGTTAACGTCAATTTAATAATCTATGATTCTGACGGAGGCCCGAAGGAGCGAATCCACATTCACGAAGATGGCTAGGGCGGGGAGATAGGCTGTTCTCATCCCGTCACAAACAACGGCTAGACAACTAAGACAACTAAGATAACTAAGATAACTAAGATAACTAAGATAACTAAGATAACTAATAACATTATTATTAACCTTTTAAAAAAAACGGAGATGAAAAGGACTAGATTTCTTGCAGTGCTGCTTGCCGTAATAGCATTCAGCATTCAGGCGTGGAGTTACAGATTCACTGACAACTACACCATCGAGACTAAGTTTAAGATCAATGCCATCGGTGCCGGAATCGCTTTCCGTGCCTACGAGGGCTATAACGGTGCTATCTGCATGTGGCAGTTCAATGTGGGAACTGACGGCAGCAAGTCATTGTTCCGTCCGCATGACTGGAAGGTGGGCGGTATTCTGCTGGGCGAGATTAATACCAGCAATAAGGGTGTTACCCTGAACAACACCGACTGGTTTGTTACCCGGATTGTGATAAGCAATAACGGTCAGCATGCCGACACATATCTTCGCCGTGCCGATACAGAGGAGTTTACCCTGATTGACTCAAGGGACGGTAACTTCCGTTACGGTCTGGTAGGTACACGTCAGGACCATGACGGTAATATTAACGAGTCTGCCAGCTATGACTACTTCCGTATCACGGCCAATGAGACGGGCGAGGTGCTGTACAACGAGGATTTTGAGGCAACTGACGGTGACTGGCGTAACAATCCCGATTGGGAGAACGGTTACATTACTACCAATGGTCGTAACCTGAGCGAGGTAAAGTACTTCCCCAACAATATGTTCAAGTCTGCCAAGATGCATTATGCAGTAGAGGCTGACCTGACTATTATGAACGGATATGCATCCCTTGTATTCGGTCTGGGCGAGAACGGCAGCAACTACATGTGGCAGATTTCTCCCAACTACTATAACGACACCTCGGTCAACACATATTACCATCTGGACAGGGGCAACGAGAACTGGAAAGCCCATGCCGCCGGTCCACGCTACCCCGACTTTGAGGCTATTGACTTCTGGGAAGGAAAGCGTCATGTTAAGATCGAGGTTGATGGAAACGTAGTAAACACCTACGTGGACGACAAACTTGAGGATTCCTTCGTTCAGAGCGATATGACCGACCTGGAACTGCTGAATACGGGCAAAATAGGTATCCGCGTAGATGCCGGAAACGGTGTGAATCACGAGGTTTATGTGGACAATGTAAAACTTACCGAATATGACAGCGAAGGTAACCCCACCGTTAAGATGGAGGAGAAGTTTGATGGCGGTGTATCCCGTTTCTTCGAGCTGAGCGGCAAGAACGCCACCTATGCCAAGGTGGAGGATTGGAATGGTGACTATGCCCTGCATATCACCTGCGACGGTACAGTTGATAAGAGTGCCAAGGTGCGTCTTATCCAGGCTGACAAAGCCGTATGTCCGCACAACTTCGTAAACGGTATATGTACCATTTGCGAGGAATATCAGGAGCCCGGCTATGACATTGACCTTAGCGCCTACACTATCGGCAACCTGGGTCAGCTGATACGTTTCTCACAGATTGTAAATGGCGGTGAGCAAGATGCCAACGGCTCGCTGACAGCGGATATCGATATGGAGAACAACCAGAACTTCCAGCCCATCGGCCTGAACAACGACAACAACTGGCAGAGGCCCTTCCGCGGTACCTTCTACGGCAATAACCATGTTATCAGCAACCTATACGTCAAGACCGAATGCGAAGGCGGACTCTTCAGCCGTCTGCGTGGAGGTAAGATTTATAACTTAGGTGTGGAGAATGCTTATATCCAGAGTACTGCCAACCTGCGTTGCGGTGTCATCGTCGGAGAGCATCACGACAATGCACAGATGGTTGACTGCTATGCGCGCGGCACCATCCAGTTTGTTACGGATCATGCCCAGAAGAACGCCATTGCCGGTGAAGGTGCGGGCGGTCACTTCGTTAACTGCTACACCACATTGCCTAAGATCTGCTGCGACCTGCCCATGGGCGGTACTATTACCAACAGTTATGACAATGTTACGGAGGAGCAGGCTAAGACCGGAGAGATTGCCTACAAGCTGGGCGTAAGCTTCCGTCAGACCCTCGATACCGATACATGGCCCGGATTCAAGCAGACCAGCCTGCCTGTATCATACGTAGGCACGGACGGCTATGCTACCATCTATGATGAGACTACCGGCTATGAGCTGAACGGTGATGTGAATGCTTATGTGGCTGTAAAGAACCCGCAATTCACAAACCTGATCCTTACTAAGGTAGAGAACGTACCTGCATCTACCGCTGTTGAGACTCAGGCTGACGGCACTATGTATGTGCTGGCTAAGCCCGAAGGCGAGGAGGTAGGCTTCTATCTGGCAGAGAACGGAACAACTATCCCTGCCGGCAAGGCTTACTATCAGGCTGCTACCCCCAGTGTCAAGGCTTACTTCTTCGCTGGCGAGGGTACTACCGCTATCACTAATGTTAACGTGAACAAGAACGTGAACAATGATGCTATCTACAATATTGCCGGCCAGCGCGTCAGCAAGCTGCAGAAGGGCATCAATATCGTGAACGGTAAGAAGATCTTGAAGTAAAAGACCCACCCCCTCATTAGTCACCTCCCCTTAAGTGGAGGACGGGAGGGGTCTTAATATTTAACTTATGACCCAAACCCTCATTAGTCACCTCCCCTAAAGGGGAGGATGGGAGGGGTCCTTATATGAAAAGATATTTTAAACCAACAATGAAGATTGAACTGGCTCAGGTTGCCAACATGTTGGCAGAGAGCCTGGTGATTGACAATACCACTACGGTGGACGGTAGTCAGGCACTGACTAAGGAAGATACCTGGGACATCTGGTCCGAGGAGGAGTAACAATTCTTTTTAATCATAATAACCAAGTGTGTGGCAGTTCCTTGTGAAAGGGACTGTCACTTTTATTTTAATGTGAACGTCAACGTTAACGTCCCAGCCAACGGATGTGCTAGAGCTTCACTCCTGTTCACAGAACGACAGAAGTCTTTTGTAGAAAGGGATACGGCATAAGGTAGAGCGGTCACCTATGAGAATCAGTTTCATGCGGGCCCGTGTAATGGCTACGTTCATGCGACGCAGGTCGTTCAGGAAACCGATGTTGCCCTCGGCATTGGAGCGTACCATACTGATGACAATCACATCACGTTCCTGCCCCTGGAATCCGTCAACGGTATTGACGGTAATCAGGCTCCGGAACGGACGCCAGTAACGGTCCTTCCTCAGCAGTTGACGCAGCAGCCTGATCTGTCCTTTGTAGGGGGAGATGATTCCCACATCTATCCGCTCCTCCAATATGCGGTCCTTCCCTATCCTCTCGAAGTAACGCTGTAAGGTCTGTAATGTCAGCGCTGCCTCAGCCGGATTCATCCCAATCCAGGATTCCGCGGTACTTTACCTCTGGCGCACTCTCTAACCGGCCGCCATAGAACTCCTGGTTGGGGAACTGCATGATCGTATCACACATGCGGTACTGCACACACAGGAGCGAGACGGCCTTGGGCTTGTTCTCCACGATAGCTTGCATGAGGGTACGGTCCAGGCCGCCGTGCAATGCCTCGGGACACTTGATGGTGGGCGGCAACTGGCGGTGATCACCTGCCAGCACTACTCGGTGTGCTTTACGGATAGCAATCCAGCAAGCCGCCTCCAACGCCTGAGCCGCCTCGTCGATAAAGAGCGTGCCGAACTTCATGCCCGTGAGCAGATGACTGGCTGAGCCTGCCAGTGTACAGGCTATCACCTTAGCGTCGCCGAAGATATCCTGATTGATGGTAAACTCCATCTCCTTCAGTCGGGCTATCTTCTGCGAACGGTTCTCTTTATTGCCGCTACGCGACTGATACAGCTCCCGGATACTACGGCGTACAGCCCAGAGGTCGGAGTATAGCGGATGGGATTCGAACCTACGTTCATACGTATATCCCAGCATCTTGTCGGTCACACGGGTAGGGTTGCCGATACGCAGCACGCTTACCCCGCGGTCCACCAGTTTCTCGGCTATCCAGTCAACGGCCATATTTGACTGGGCACATACCAGCACCTGATTCTCACGGTGCAGCACTTCGTATATCGCCTCCACCAGCGTGGTAGTCTTACCCGTTCCGGGAGGCCCGTGTACCACCGCTACATCCTTGGCCCACAGCACCTCGTTCACAGCTGCCTGCTGCGAGGTGTTCAACCAGGGGAACCTTACTGCGTCAAAGCTAAACTTACTGGTAGGAAGGGTACCGTGAAAGATGTCGCGCAACTCAGCCAACCGGCCCGTACGGGCATTGATAACCTCATCCAGCGCCTCAAACATCAGTCGGTATGTCTGTTCATCCAGGTAGAGCTGTACCCCTAAGCGGTGGCCCGACTGCAACTGAAGCAGGGCATCCGCATCCGGCAGGGCTATCACCATCAGGTTATCCTCCACAAAGCTGACCTGCGCCACAAACTTATAGTAATGCAGCAGGCCGCCGGTACCCTGCCTCTCGCCCGAGGCATCCTCCGAGAAGAAGCAGACCGGTTTACCGGGCTCAAAGAGCGAGGCATCCTCCTCTCTGTTCTCCTCCGTGGCCCCTACCCTCCGGATCTCTACGACAAACTGGTCCAGCGAGTTGTGATAGCTCCTCCCTAAAGTCAGCGGGTACCATGCCAGTCCGCGCCGCACCTTGCTCTCGATACCGGTAGCCTCGGTCAGGCGCTGGAACTCCTCTTTCTCGTATGCATACTCCTTCTGCAGCAGCTCACGTTGCTTTGTCAGGGTTGTTATAGGATTCTCAGTCATCATTCATCTTTTTCTTTGCATCCGCAAAGGTAGCCATTACTTCCTGAATTTCTTAACTTCAGGAATGCCTGTTATGTTAAAAGATGTTTACGTGTTTGGTTTCTGTTCCGTTTTTTCCCTATCTTTGTAAAATCTGACAATGTAAAGTACTTGCACTATGAGATATTCTTTTACCCTGTTACCTATTCTTTTTCTGGCTATGTCGCTTCATGCCGAGAACTGGATGAAACGCCTTCCTGACGATACTTATGTGGCCATGCTGTCTATTCCCGGCAGTCATGATACAGGTACCGGCAACGGCTTCCCCGGCATTACGACTTCTATATACGGACCTTTCGGTGATTCCTATGCCCGGGCTCAGGACAAAAGTTTTCAGGAGCAGTGGGATATGGGGGTACGTGCCTTTGACATGCGTCCGGCTGTGAACGGCAGCTACCTCAATGACAATCATGGCATCATGCCTACGAAGTTGCGCTTTGACGATGCGCTTTATTTTCTGAGAGACAAGCTGACAGAGAACCCTTCGGAGTTTGCCATTATTCACGTGCTGCATGCCTCTGCAGGTGATAAAAACGCAAGCAACTACGGACAGATGCTGCTGGAGCTGCTGGGCCGCGATGACCTGAAGGACTTCCTTATCGACTTCAAGCCTACGCTGACAGTACGCGAGATGCGCGGAAAGATGCTACTTATCAGTCGGGATGCCTATGCCGACAAGCCTGTAGGCGGCTTCTTCCGGAACTGGACAGGTCAGCTGGACTGGGACGCTCAGCGGAACGGACAGATTGAGGGGGCTGCCGGAGGTACCTCATCGCTTTATATGCAGGACTTTGCCGAGACATACAGGGAGGGCGACTTGGACCGAAAAGTCTCTGCCGTCCGGCAGTTGCTGGATTTCAGTACGAAGCATAAGACAAACTCGGCTTCGGACATTGTGTGGGTATATAACTTTGCCTCGGCCTATTCCAAGACTTCCAGACTGTACATTCCCTTCATTATAGATGAGGAGATTTCCACGAGCGACGGATACCGCGACAATGCCTCACATACCAACGCAGCTATCATCGACTATCTGAACGACCCCTCGAATACGGCCGGTCCTACGGGGATTATCCTGGCCGATTATGTGGGCGTGAACACGTCCAACGGATATAACACGCGCGGACAGGAGCTGGTGGATGCCATCATTGCCAATAACTTCCGCTATCTGAAGGATATGAGTCAGGTTGATGAGGGCGATGCCACCTATCGGAAACCTCTTGATATGAGCGCCCGTATTGTGAATCCCTGTTTCAACAGCAACCTGCGCCAGGGTTGGGAAGGCGACCCGTTCGGGGCGGTGAACGCTAATGAGAATGCCGAACACTTCGACCGCAACTTCAACACGTATCAGACTCTTACCGACTTGCCCAACGGAGTCTATGCTATCGGATGCAAGGGTTTCTACCGTGCCGGTCTGGCCCAGGAGGCTAACGACCACTTCCGTGGCAGAGACAGGACATTACGCAACGCATGCCTCTACACAACCGCGGGCGGTGAGACGCTGACATTCCCCCTTGTCTCGCCATTCTCCAAGAATGTGACTCGGGCAAAGGGTGTGGGTAAGGAGATTTCCGCCAAACAGGGATCTGTCAGCTACTTCATACCGGACGATATGGTGGCCGCAGAGTATTACATGCATGCGCTGGATGCCTATGACAATGTAGTCTTTGCCGCCGTGAATAATCATACCCTTACATTCGGTGTAAGAAAGGAGCAGGCGGCAGGTATGGACTGGTGTGTGTTTGATGATTTCAGTCTTACTTACTATGGCGACCAGCCGACGGCATACAAGCAATGGATTACGGAAATAAAGAAGAAAAAGGTTAACTACGTTTCGGTAACTGTCAGCAAGAGCTACCTGGACAGTTACAACAGAGCTTTCAATGCCACGGCCTCCAATCGGGAGGAAGCCATTGCAGCCATGCGCGCTATTGATGCCGAGTGGGAGCAGATTGCCCTTAATGCCGAGCTCTGGGCCGAATACAAGCAGACGGCCCAGGAGGCGGTTGCTATGCTCAATAGCGATGAGTGCGCCGACGACTCCAAGTTTTACCTCCAGAGCTATTATCAGAATGTCTATATCAGCAACTTGGAGACGCCTGAGCTCACCAACGATGAACTGCCCGCCGCTATAGCCGAACTTCGCGAATACATTCTTGCGGCCAGTACCAACAACTGGACCGGCATAGCCGAAGTACAGGCGGTCAGGAGTTTGCCAAAGGAATCATCCCGTATATTCACCATGGACGGCAAAACGGTAAACGCACCGCAGCACCCAGGTTTGTACCTCATCCGCAGTCGGGACGGAAAAATGCGCAAGGTGGTTTATTTAGATAAAGACTGAGGAATTACTCGCCTGTCAGTTTCGTGTGGGGAAAAAAAAAAAAGGCATCGTATGATGCCTTATCTTTCTGATTTTCAAATAAGAGCGATAGACGGGACTCGAACCCGCGACCCTCGGCTTGGGAAGCCAATGCTCTACCAACTGAGCCACTATCGCGTTTTGATAATGCAAAATTATGCTTTTTTCTGCATTTATACAAGAAATCAGCCGATTATTTTACTTGTTTACTTGTGTCCACCATGCGTCGTTCTCGTCCTTGGGGCCATGCTGCTGCTTGGTGTTGTACTGTACGGAACCGTTGCGGACACGTGAGAGGGTCTCGGGTGTCATCTGCAGGAAACTGGCTATGTGTACCATGGGGGCACGGAGAACAATCTCGGGTTTCTCACGCAGAAGGCGTTCGTACCGTTCGGTGGCGTTCTCGAACCGCTGGCTGTCAGCGTGTTCCTGGGAACTGATGGCTACGTGCTCCAGTATCTTACGGTAGAGCATGTCTATCTCCTGGTTGCGTACCAGGAGGTTGTTGAGGTCATCATAGGGGATGGCATAGACCTTGGTGTTCTCCAGAGCTTCCACAATGAGGCGGCTGGGCTCTTGCTTGAGGAAGCTTTCAATGCAGAAGACAATGCGGCCTTCGAAGCTGAAGTGCTCAGTTACGTCTTTGTTGTTCTTATAATAATACTGCCGTACCATTCCCTTCTCTACGAAATAGAGGTTACGGCATACCTGACCTTCCTGTAGTATTGTATCTCCCTTTGTAAACTTCATGGGCACAAGAATACTGCCCAAGATCTGTACTGCCGGTGGTGTAAGCGTACAGTAGATACGTGATATCTCTCGCGCAATGTCTCTTCTTCTATCCATTATGGTAATTAGGTTATAGGTATTTATTATCTTTCTGCTATTTTTGACTTTGCTAATCCAGCTTCAGAACAGCCAGGAAGGCTTTCTGCGGTACCTGGACATTGCCTATCTGCTTCATGCGCTTCTTGCCTTTCTTCTGTTTCTCGAGCAGTTTGCGCTTACGGCTTACATCGCCTCCGTAGCATTTGGCCAGCACGTCCTTGCGTACCTGCTTTACGGTTTCGCGGGCGATGATCTTGGCACCGATGGCTGCCTGGATGGCTATGTCGAACTGCTGTCGGGGAAGGAGCTCCTTAAGCTTCTCACACATCCGTCGGCCGAAGGTCTCAGCGTTATCCACATGTGTCAGCGTACTGAGGGCGTCCACAGGCTCACCGTTAAGCAGGATATCCATCTTGACCAACTTGCTGGGACGGAATCCGGACTGATGATAGTCAAAGGAGGCATAACCCTTACTGATACTTTTCAACTTGTCATAGAAGTCAATGACAATCTCGCCCAGCGGCATGGCATATTGTATCTCTACCCTATTGCCGCTGATGTATTCCTGCTTGAGGAGTTCGCCGCGCTTGCCGAGACACAGCGTCATGATATTGCCGATATAGGCGGTATTGGTGATGACGGTGGCATGGATGTAGGGTTCCTCTATGTGGTCGATGAGGGTGGCGTCGGGCATGCCGGAAGGATTATGGACTTCCTTTACCTCGCCCTGCTTATCATATATAAGGTATGATACGTTGGGGACGGTGGTGATGACATCCATGTTGAACTCGCGGTCCAGGCGTTCCTGTATAATCTCCATGTGCAGCAGGCCGAGGAAGCCGCAACGGAAGCCGAAGCCGAGGGCTACGGAGCTTTCGGGCTGGAAGGTGAGGCTGGCGTCGTTGAGCTGCAACTTCTCCAGGCTGGCCCGGAGGTTCTCGAAGTCTTCGGTCTCGATGGGATATACACCGGCGAAGACCATGGGCTTTACTTCCTCGAATCCGGCAATGGCTTCGCGACAGGGGTTGCCTACGGTGGTGATGGTGTCGCCTACCTTGACTTCAGTGGCCGTCTTGATACCGGATACAATGTAGCCCACATCTCCGCAGTGGAGTGTCTTACGGGGCATCATGTCCATCTTGAGGACACCTATCTCCTCGGCCTTGTATTCCTTGCCTGTATTGATGAACTGCACCAGGTCACCGCTTTTCATACTGCCGTTGACAATCTTGAAGTAGGCGATGATGCCGCGGAAGGAATTGAATACGGAGTCGAAGATAAGGGCCTGCAGGGGTGCGTTCTCATCGCCTTTGGGACAGGGGATGCGCTCTACAACGGCCTTCAGGATATCCTCAACGCCCATGCCGGTCTTGCCGCTGGCGCGGATAATCTCCTCGCGCTTGCAGCCTATGAGCTCAACGATTTCGTCCTCCACCTCCTCGGGCATGGCATTGGGCATGTCGCACTTGTTGATGACGGGGATGATTTCCAGGTCATGGTCGATGGCCATATACAGGTTGCTGATGGTCTGTGCCTGGACGCCTTGTGTGGCATCCACAACGAGGAGGGCTCCCTCGCAGGCTGCTATGCTGCGGGATACCTCGTATGAGAAGTCCACATGTCCCGGAGTATCAATGAGGTTCAGGACGTAGGTCTGGCCCTGGTATTGATATTCCATCTGGATTGCGTGGCTCTTGATGGTGATGCCGCGTTCCTGTTCCAGATCCATATCGTCAAGCATCTGGCCCTTGGTTACCTCGATGGTGTGGGTGTACTCCAGCAGACGGTCGGCAAGGGTACTCTTGCCGTGGTCAATATGGGCGATGATGCAGAAGTTTCTTATATGTTGCATTGAATTGTCGGTTCAGAATTTTCACTATTATTAAGTTGCAAAAGTACAAAAAAGTTATCAACCTGCAAAAGATGGATGGGATTTTCTTGGCTAATTCATAACTTTTCAATACCTTTGCAGTATAAATTATTTATAAAAAGAAAAGTATATGGATGCACAATTGATCAAGGATTGTGAAAAGAAAGCCCTTGCGTGGCTGAATTCACCCTGTTATGATGATGAGACGAAGGCCGAGATCAAGGCTATGTTGGATAACGAGGATAAGAATCCGCTGATAGACGCGTTCTATCAGAGCCTTGAATTCGGCACGGGCGGTTTGCGCGGCATCATGGGTGCCGGTACCAACCGTATGAATAAGTATATTGTGGGCATGGCTACCCAGGGATTCGCCAATTATATCAACAAGGCTTTCCCGCAGGGCGGCAAGAGTGTGGTGGTAGGTCACGACTGCCGTAACAACGGACGTATGTTTGCCGAGAGTGTGGCTGATATCTTCAGCGCCAACGGCATTAAGGTGTACCTGTTCGAGAGCCTCCGCCCTACCCCCGAAATCAGTTTCGCTATCCGCCAGCTGGGTGCTGTGGCCGGCGTAAATGTAACCGCCAGCCATAACCCTCGCGAGTACAACGGCTACAAGGCTTACTGGAGTGACGGCGCCCAGGTTCTGGCTCCGCATGACAAGGGAATTATCGATGAGGTGAACAAGGTGGCCATTGAGGATGTGAAGTTCGAGGGCAACAAAGACCTTATCACCATCATCGGCGGTGAGATGGACTATGACTACATGATGGCCGTGAAGGAGGCGATGGTGGATCAGGAGGTTATCCTGCGCCAGAAGGACCTGAACATCGTTTACAGTCCCATGCACGGTACAGGCCGTGTTGTTGTACCACTGTGCCTTCGCAGCTGGGGCTTCCAGAATATCAATGTAGTACCTGAGCAGATGGTGATTGACGGCAACTTCCCCACAGTTGTAAGTCCTAACCCCGAGAATGCCGAGGCGATGACACTGGGTATGAAGCTGGGTACAAAGCTGAATGCCGACCTGGTGATTGCCTCCGACCCTGATGCCGACCGTCTGGCCATTGTGTGCCGCGATCCCAAGGGTGAGTGGATTATCATCAACGGTAACCAGACCGCTATGATGTTCTGCTACTATATCATCAAGAACAAACTGGCCCTTGGCACGCTGAAGCCTACCGACTTCCTGGTGAAGACCATCGTTACGACCGAGGTGATTGCCAGAATGGCTGAGAAGAATCATGTGGAGCTGCGTGACTGCTACACGGGATTCAAGTGGATTGCACGCGAAATTGCCCTGAGCGAGGGTAAGCAGAAATACATTGGCGGCGGTGAGGAAAGCTTCGGCTTCCTGCCTTATGACAAGGTAAGGGATAAGGATGCGCCAGCCAGCATCTGTCTGATATGTGAGATAGCTGCATGGGCCAAGGATCAGGGCAAGACACTCTACGACCTGCTGATGGACATCTATCTGGAGTACGGCTTCAGCTACGAACATACCATCAATGTAGTCAAGCCCGGTAAGAGCGGAGCTGACGAAATCAAGGCCATGATGGAGAACTTCCGCACCAATCCTCCCAAGGAGATTGCAGGAAGCAAGGTAGTGCTCACACGCGACTTCAAGACGCTCAAGAAGTATGACAGCAACGGCAACGCCACACCTTTGGTAATGCCAGACACCAGCAATGTACTGCAGTACTTCTGCGAGGATGGAACCAAGGTCAGCGTCCGTCCCAGCGGTACAGAACCCAAGATCAAGTTCTACCTGGAACTGAAGGATACCATGGGCTGCGCCAACTGCTATCAGGGCTGCGTTGACCGTGCTAAGGCCAAGGTAGAGGAAGTAAAGAAGTCATTAGGTATCTGATGATAAGATATTGCGCATATTGCCAAGGGGATATTCTGCTCACAACCGAGGGGAATATCCCCTTTGGTTTAGAGCCCCCCGTCCCACTGAAAGATTGGAACCATGTTACCACCTTGCATCAGGGAGAGGACGAGGTAAGGGTAATCCGCCTGGACAAACCCGTAACCGACACAGAAGGTCTGCAGATGGTAGGGCTCAGGAAAACCCACGCCCTGTTAAGTCCCGAGGACTATCAGCTGGCCGGCAAAGGCGCTGAGCTCCTGTACTGGGATCAGAATACCCGCTATTGCGGCGTATGCGGCGGCACCAACAAATGGATGACCGATATCAGCAAGAAATGCCAGGAGTGCGGAAAGGAATGGTGGCCCTCAGCAGCCACAGCCATCATCGTACGCATCCGTCGTGATGACAGCATACTGCTTGTAAGGGCCCGCAACTTCCGGGGCAATCACTACGGACTAGTGGCAGGTTTCCTGGAGACGGGTGAGTCATTGGAGGAATGTGTAATGCGCGAGGTCCAAGAAGAGGTAGGAATCCGAATCAGCAACCTGAAATACTTCGGCAGTCAGCCGTGGCCCTACCCTTTCGGACTTATGGTAGGATTCACGGCGGAATATGCCGGCGGGGAACTTCACCTTCAGAAAGAAGAGTTGTGTGAAGGAGGCTGGTTTACCCGCGACAATATGCCTGAGATTCCTGACAAGGCTTCCATAGCCCGACGCCTGATTGACGACTGGGCAGGAGTTGTTTAGAGACTTAGACTTTTCCGGCCATTGCGGATGACTATACCTTTATGACCGGGATTCGTCTTATAGCCCTGGATGCTGAATGTGTCCGAGGTTTCTTTTCGGGGTGTGGCGGATAAGGGCTTTAGGTTATCATAGAAGTCAGGAAGCGGCTGGTAGTAGAGGGTGAAGTTGTCAAAGCAGCACCAATTGTCGGCTCCGCCCTGCTCGCTCTTGAGGCCAAAGGTGAGGGTTCCCTTGGCTGTAAGCATGAAGGAAACCTCATTCACATAACATCCCTCATGGAAACGAATGTCTGCAGCATGCATGCTGTGAGGATAGCCGTTGCGGTTGTCTATGGAGCCGTAAAGCGAGGCTTCAGGCCATTCCTCGGAATAGAGGGATTTCACCTTCACGCTATTGTCATTCAAGTAAAGGATTGCGGGTATAATCTCCCGTCCGGACTTATAGGCAGCTCCGCCATCATTGCCGCCGGTACGGTACAGGGCATTTACCCTGAGGGTATATATACCCGGTCGCATACCCGTCAGGGTTTGATACATATTAAATACCTTATTATATTCCTCACCACAACCATCGCGGTAAGTAGGATTTCCCTGCCATCCCTCATTGGTGGAGAAATCCGGGTTGGTAAGAAAGAGGGTAAAGTCAAAGGCTTCTCCCTCTCGGGGGATGGCGGCGGTTGACTTCAGATAGGAAGTTACGGCTGTCTTCAGGGTGGAGACGGCATTGTTTGCCTGAGTCTCTGTCGCAGCCTGTGACAATGTCGCATCCGCACGCTCTACCTTCTTGACAAAACTAGTGAGTGCGCTGGATTCCATACTGACGGCAATGGTCTTCTCTGAAAATTCCTTCCAGGACTTGTATTCCAGGCAAATAGGGGTTACCTGGGTAATGGTATTCTGGAGGGACTTGGTTTCGGTGAGAATGGATCTGATTTTAGAGGATGTAAGTCCTTCGGCAGTGGCCTTGACAAGAAGGTTACCCGCATTAATGCGTAACTTATCGGTAATAATCGGATTCGTGGACATTGACTGCAAATGCCGGACAGTTTCCTCAAGCTGTCGGCTGAGGATGCTCTCCTCACCTGCCTTCTCAATACTTAGATAATCAATATTGGGCATCCAGCCGGTCTCGTTGTAGAGTTCGATGCTGTTGGAACCGGACTTGAGGTGAACTGTCAGCTCAAATTCCCGGAATGTACCCCACCCGCCGGTCATGACCTGAACGGTTCCGGAATGCTGGCCGTTGACTTCTACGGTAAAAGTCCTGTTCTCGCCGGAGGCGGTGCAGATATGTGCTATGTAATCGCCTTCTTCTGTTACATAGACGTCATTCCAGAGCAGTGAGTTGCTGCGCTTCCCGCCTAACCAGCCGGCATAGATGCCGCCACTGGCAGACGAGTTGCTCTCATAGATGGCGGAACCTACGGACTGGTTATTGTAAATCTCCTGATAATCATGCAGGAAAGCGGTCTCTGCCTCGTAAAGGTAGCGGTTCAGGCGTTGCCGGGCCTGCAACTTGTAGATGCGTGTTCCGTGAGCCGGAACGGTGACGGTGAGGGATCCTTCCATTGTACCAAGGTCCTGGTGCTCAAAGAGGTCACGTACGTTAACCTGTCCGCCCAAATCCACTTCACTGAAGCTGATACACATCACCTCGTCGCGGTCGGAGGGATTATAAAGCGCTACGGCTCTGGTATCTCCGTGAAGGGTAAGGATATCCTTTACCAGTACGTATGTCTCACCTGTATGCTGCACTACATATGCCTGCAGACCAAGAGGGTCCTGGTTAAGGGAAATGAGCTCACGATTCTTTAACAGCTCAAGCGGACGTTCCCGGATAGTGGCCATGTTGCAGCCGATAAGCAGCGGACTGGCCATTATGCACCACATTCCAAAGTGCGTCTTGTCTTCCTCCTCGGTCATGGACCGGCCTACCTCCAGCATATCCATGTCGTTGTAATGACCGTCATAACAGTAGGCTGAGAGGTACAGATTCTCGGCCAGGATGCCCTTTACGGATGCCCACCCGTCATAGATATCGCCCGTAGTACGCCAGGAGGTGGAGATATCATGGCACCAGGTACCGGGATAGGCCCAGCGGCAAAGGTTGTAGCGGATGTCCTTGCCGGTGTTGACGATAGCATCATGGATAGCTGTGTATTGCTCACGCTCGTTCAGGTTGGCGTGGTTTCCTCCACAATAGTCCACTTTGATGAAATCAAAATCCAGCTCCTTGAAGTAGTAGTCGGCATCTATCTGCTCGTAGCCGTAGAATCCCACATTAGTATTCTTGGTGTCTCCATTGCTGATACTTCCGCAGGTGCAGTCGCCCGCATCACTGTAGATTCCGGCCTTGAGTCCCTTGGAATGTATGTAGTCGCTTACTACCTTCAGTCCTCGGGGGAAGCGCTGGGGATGGATGCGGACCTTTCCATTGGCAAGTCGTCCATACTGGAATCCGTCATCGATATTGATATACTGGTAGCCTACGTCTTTGAGTCCCTGCGAGACCATAGAGTCAGCCTGACCTTTAATAATGTCCTCGGATATGTTTACAGAGAATGTGTTCCAGGAACTCCATCCCATTGTAGGGCCTTCCACCTGAGCATCGGTGCTGAGTGTAGGGCCCATGAGTGCCATAGCGGCAATAATCAGTTGTTTCATCAGGTTATATAAGTTATTACTTGGACAG